>JBAYMP010000004.1:0-73115 GCA_041663505.1 Bacteroidales bacterium
AAAGCATTGAACCGTATGGTGGCTTCGGGTAAAATTGCCAAACTATCCAAAGGCAAATACTACAAGCCCGAGAATACACCTTTTGGCAACCTTCAACCCAATCAGGCACAAGTAGTAAAAGACCTGCTAGAAGAAAACGGAAAAATCACAGGCTATCTCACTGGTTACAGCATCTACAACCAATTAGGTTTAACCACACAAGTAAGTAATACCATACAAATCGGCAAAAATCAAGTTCGTCCTAATTTTAAAAGAGAACGCTATACCATTGCCTTTGTAAAACAAAAAAACACCATTACCAAAGGAAATATCCCTTTGTTGCAACTGCTGGATGCTATTCGCTACATCAAAAAAATACCTGATGCCAATATAGAATCGTCCTGTAGGCGGTTTTTAGCCATCATCAAAAACTATTCTGATAAGGAAATCAATACTCTGGTTCGCCTGGCTTTAAAATATCCGCCGGCTACAAAGGCTTTACTGGGTGCTTTATTAGAACAATTGCAACAAACCAAAGCAACGGAAATACTTTTAAAATCATTGAACCCAATTACTAAATACAAACTGGCAGGAGCAACGAAAGTAATATCCACCACCGAAAAATGGAATATAATATGAAGTTGCACTATGATATAAAATTATTTTCCGATACATTAAGAGCTGCATCACAGCTTCTTGATATAAAACTTGAGTTTGTGGAGAAGGATTATTGGATAACCTTAGTGTTAAGTCGCCTGGCATTAAGTAAATACGTTGAAGACACGGTTTTTAAAGGAGGCACTTCTTTAGCAAAAGGATATAATCTAATTGAACGATTTTCAGAAGATGTTGATTTAGCTATCGTGAATAATGGAGATAAAACCGGGAATGAAATTAAAACGATTATTAGAAATGTAGAGAAAGAAATAACAGAGGAGTTGACAGAAATACCAACGGAAGGCATTACCAGCAAAGGGTCAAGATTCAGGAAATCAGTTTTTGAATATAGTACAACCGAAAAAGGCAATGCCAACAATAAACTCATTGTAGAAATAAACTCCTTTGCAAATCCATTTCCCTTTCAGAAACTCACCATCAAAAGTATGGTGTGCGATTTTTTAACTAAAACAGACAATGAAAGGTACATAGGCCAAAATAATCTTGAACCCTTTGAAGTAAATGTTCTGAGCAAAGAACAAACATTGCTGGAAAAATTGGTTTCACTCATTCGTTTTTCTTTGGATGCAGAACCCAAAGAAAGTATTTCAGGAAAAATAAGACACTTTTACGATTTGCATTTCTTAATGACAGACCCTGAGTGTATGACATTTGTAGCAACGGATGTATTTAAAAAGCAATTTTATAATCTTCTGCAACACGATAAAGAGATTTTTGATGAACCCAATGGTTGGCAGGGCAAATTGATTTCAGAATCGCCATTGATAACTGGTTTTGAAGCTGTTTGGATAGCGATTAAAGGACAATATCAGACAGAGTTATCAGCTTTGGCATACAGACAGATTCCAGATGAAAAAGATGTAGCAAAAACGTTTGTAGATTTAATAAAACGAATTCAATGAAATTCACCGAAGAAAAATTAGAAAAGGCTTTTACCGAGTTGCTGGGACAAGAAGGTTTCTCCCACCACTTGGGTATTACTGTTGCCAGAAAACCGGATGAAGTATTGATAGAAGAGGATTTACGATCTTTTCTTCTAAACCAATATGCACCACTAGGCATCACACACAATGAGGTCAATTCTATTATTCTTCGACTTAAGTCGCTTCCTTCATCTGACCTTTACGAAAGCAACAAAACTTTCCTGAAAATGCTTTCAGATGGTTTTATTCTGAAAAGAGAAAACCGCAACCAAAAAGATATATATGTTCAATTAATCAACTATGCCGGACTTGACAAGCAAAGACAACCAAAAGCAGACCAACTGATTGCCATTCTTACCGATCCTGTAGAGAAATATCCACCCGATAATAATATTTACAAGTTTGTAAATCAATTAGAAATAGTTGGTTCAGAAAAACGAATTCCAGATGGCATTGTCTATATTAATGGTTTGCCTTTGGTGGTTTTTGAATTTAAAAGCGCTATTCGCGAAGAAGCCACTATTTTTGATGCTTTCAAACAATTAACAATACGTTACCGCAGGGATATTCCGGAACTGTTTAAATACAATGCCTTTTGCGTAATAAGTGATGGCGTAAACAACAAGGCAGGTTCGTTCTTTGCCCCTTATGATTTTTTCTACGCATGGCGGAGAGTCGCAGGATTGGCTAAAGATGTGGATGGCATTGATAGTATGTTTACACTAATCCAAGGGATGTTTGATAAAAAACGTTTTCGTGATATTATCCGCAATTTCATCTACATTCCCGATAGTTCAAAGAAAAACGAGAAAATTTTATGTCGCTATCCGCAATACTATGCAGCAAGAGCATTGTATGATAACATAAAAAAAGCCCAAAAGCCCCATGGAAACGGAAAAGGCGGAACTTACTTTGGTGCTACAGGTTGCGGAAAGAGTTTTACAATGCTTTATCTGACCAGACTTTTGATGAAAAGTGAGTATTTTGAAAGTCCGACCATTGTATTGATAACCGATCGCACAGATTTAGACGACCAACTGGCAGGTCAATTTACCAATGCCAAAAAGTTTATTGGTGATAATTTTGTGGAAAGTGTTGAAAGTCGTGCAGATTTAAGAGCAAAACTACAAGGCAGACAAAGTGGAGGCGTTTTCTTAACCACCATTCACAAGTTCACAGAAGATACCGAACTGCTCACCGAGAGAACCAATGTGATTTGTATTTCAGACGAAGCACACAGAAGCCAGGTAAATCTTGACCAAAAAATAAAAGTTACCGAAAAAGGGGTTACAAAAACTTTCGGCTTCGCCAAATACTTACACGATTCATTACCCAACGCCACATTTGTTGGCTTTACGGGGACGCCAATAGATGCAACGCTTGATGTGTTTGGTAAAGTGGTTGATGCTTACACAATGACGGAATCGGTGAAAGATGAAATCACTGTAAGAATAGTGTATGAAGGCAGAGCCGCAAAAGTGTTATTGAATAATTCCAAACTCAGAGAGATTGAAGATTATTATGCCAAATGTGCCGAAATAGGCAGCAACGAAAATCAGATTGAACAGAGCAAAATCGAAATGGCTCAGATGTATGCCATTATTGGCGACCCTGACCGTCTAAAAGCCGTTGCGGAAGATTTTGTAAACCATTATGAAAAAAGAGTTTCAGAAGGTTCTACTGTTAAAGGAAAAGCAATGTTTGTTTGCAGCACCCGTGAAATTGCGTATGAGTTGTATAAAAACATAATTACCCTAAAACCTGAATGGAATGAAGTACGAGCAGCCGAAGAAGGAGCAGAACTTACCGGCCAAGACGAGCGGGAACTGAAACCGATTGAACGAATCAAACTCATTGCCACAAGAGGCCAAGACGACCCTAAGGAAATGTATGATTTATTAGGAACAAACGAGCAACGCAAAGAATTAGACAGGCAATTCAAAAACGAAAAATCGAATTTCAAAATTGCCATTGTGGTAGATATGTGGTTGACTGGTTTTGATGTGCCTTTTTTGGACTGCATTTACATTGACAAACCAATTCAACGACATAACTTAATTCAGACAATTTCACGCGTAAACCGTAAGTTTGAAGGCAAAAACAAAGGGTTAGTGGTGGACTATATCGGAATCAAAAATCAAATGAATTTGGCGTTGAAGCAATACAGCGAAGGTGACAAAGACAATTTTGAAGACATTGCAGAATCCATCATCATTGTTAGAAATCATTTAGACCTATTGACTAAACTGTTTCACACATTCGACAACTCAAAATACTTCAAAGGCACAACCATTCAGCAATTAAATACTTTGAATTTGGCTGCCGAGTATGTGCAACAAATAAAAGAGTTTGAAACCCGATTTATGGGTTTGGTAAAGCGATTGAAAGCCGCTTATGATATATGTGCAGGGAGTGAACAATTAACGCAATTAGAAAGAGATTACACTCATTTTTATTTGGCGGTTCGCTCCATTGTTTTCAAACTTACCAAAGGCAATGCACCCGACACGGCACAAATGAATGCCAAAGTTCGGGAAATGATAAAAGATGCTTTGCAAAGTGACGGAGTAGAAGAAATCTTCAAACTCGGTGAAGAAAAAACAGAGCAGGACATTTTTGACAAAGATTATTTAACGAAGATCGATAAAATCAAATTGCCCAATACCAAAATCAAATTACTCCAGCAGTTACTTGCAAAAGTGATTGGTGAAATCAGGAAAGTAAACCGTGTAAAAGGAATTGACTTTACTAAAAAGATGCAAGCCTTAGTTGAACGCTACAATAACAGAGATGCAAATAATATACTGCAAAGTGAAGTTTACGAGGAGATGGCAAATGCCCTGACTGATTTGATTTGGGAAGTTCACAAAGAATTTTCAGCAGGCGATGCATTAGGAATTGACTTTGAAGAAAAAGCTTTCTATGACATTCTGAAAGAACTTTGCATAAAATATGACTTCAAATATCCTGATGACAAAATGATAGAATTAGCAAAAGCAGTTAAAGAACTTGTTGACGGACAAGCTATATTCCCTGACTGGAACAAAAGAGACGATATAAAATCTGCTTTAAAAGTTGGACTTATTCTCTTACTTGACGAGTTTGGTTATCCTCCGGTAGAAAGAGACGAAGTATATGTAGAGATTTTTGAACAAGCAGAAAATTTTAAGAAAAATCAAAACCAATAAACCCACGTATAACCGAATCTATTATTTTTTATGTGGGTGTTTTATGCAAATTATTGCTCCTCGTCAAGGACTTGAACCTTGGACCCCCTGATTAACAGTCAGGTGCTCTAACCAACTGAGCTAACGAGGAATTTTTCCCGTCTTGGGAGTGCAAATGTAAGTGGAAATTTATAAAACTGCAAATCTTTTCAATAGATTTTTTAACTTTGTATCTATAACTTCTGCTTAAATTATGAATTTAAAAACTCTCTCCAGACTACTGAAAGAACTTATTCTCACTAATGACAGAGTCTCTCTTCCAGGTATGGGTAGTTTTATTGCAGAGTTAGCCCCCTCTGTCTTCTCGGACAGAGCAATGGTTATTCATCCTCCGTTCAGGAGATTGTTGTTCCGCACAAGTGAAATCTGGAACGATGAGTTACTGGAAAACCTCTATGCACGGGAAATGCAGATTGATCTTGATATTGCAAAGGAGAAAATCGCTTCATTTTTAAAGGAGTTCAAAGATGAACTTAACACTAAGAAAAGTATTTCGATTCCCGATTTTGGCACAATGAGGGCAACCGATCAAAAAGACTATTTTTTTGTTGCTGAGAAGGATCTTTTCATATATCGGGATGCTTACGGCCTTGAACCGATAAATGTTAAAATTTTGACCAGGCCAGGTTCTGTAGAGCGGCTGAATTACAAAGAGAGCACCCCTTTAAGTTCAGGTTCAAAAAGAATAATAGCCACCATTACGGTGATATTTACAGTTATAGCTATCATTGTCCTTATGGTAATCTTTAAAGACGAGATAAGACCTGTGTGGGAGTGGTTACTTTACAACAAAGAGGAGAGGGAGCTGCTTAAGCTGCTTTAGCTAATAGTTCCGCCATTTGCAATTCGCTCCTCAGGAGTGACAATACTCATCTTTCCGCTCTCTTCTTTTGCCATCAGAATCATTCCCTTAGACTCGATTCCCTTTATTGTTCTGGGAGCCAGGTTGGCAAGAATACAAATCTGTTTGCCCACCATAACCTCTGGCGTATAATATTCGGCTATTCCTGATACGATTGTCCGGATATCGATTCCGGCATCAATCGTCAATTTCAGCAGCTTATCGGTTTTTGGAACCCGCTCGGCCTCCAGTACAGTTGCTGTACGGATATCCATCTTCATAAACTCGTCGTAGGTGCACTCCTCCTTTTGAGGAACCACTTTCTCCTTTTCATCGGCCACTGTTGCAGATGATGCAGCCGTCTCGTTCTGTGTACGGGTAGCCTCCAGTTTTGCAATCTGGACATCAACGGCGGCGTCATCAATTTTGTCGAAGAGAAGCCTTGCTTCGTTTATCATATGACCGGGCTGTAAGATGACATCTGAACCAAAATCTTCCCAGTTTCGATTTTTAATATTAAGCATGTAGGAGAGTTTCTGGGTAGTATGAGGAAGGAACGGTTCAAACGCGATAGCAAGGTTCGCACAAATCTGCAACGAAACATTCATAATTGTTGCAACCCGTTCCATATCTGTCTTGGCAAGCTTCCATGGTTCTGTTTCGGTCAGATATTTATTTCCAAGTCTGGCAAGGTTCATCGCTTCTTTGAGTGCCTCGCGGAAACGGAAATTCTCGAGACTCTCTTCGATAGAAGCCTTGATAGCAGGTATCTGACTTAATGTTTCATCGTCTATAGGTTCGCTCTGAACATTTGCTGGCACCTCTCCTGCAAAGTATTTATGGGTTAAAACAACAGCACGGTTTACAAAATTGCCTAATATCGCAACAAGTTCGCTATTGTTCCTGGTTTGGAAATCTTTCCAGGTAAAATCATTATCCTTTGTTTCAGGTGCATTTGCACAAAGAACATATCGCAGAACATCCTCTTGTCCGGGAAACTCTTCCAGATATTCGTGGAGCCAGACCGCCCAGTTCCTTGAGGTTGATATCTTGTTGCCTTCCAGATTTAGGAATTCATTTGCGGGGACATTTTCCGGCAATATGAACCCGTCGCCGTATGCTTTGAGCATTGCCGGGAAAACTATACAGTGGAAGACTATATTATCTTTTCCTATAAAGTGAACCAGTTTTGTATCATCACTCTTCCACCACTTTTCCCACTCGTTGGGAAGAAGTTCTATTGTATTGGAGATATATCCGATAGGAGCATCGAACCAAACGTAAAGGACCTTCCCTTCGGCTCCTGCAACAGG
This sequence comes from Bacteroidales bacterium, assembly GCA_041663505.1. Classification (GTDB taxonomy): domain Bacteria; phylum Bacteroidota; class Bacteroidia; order Bacteroidales; family UBA932; genus Bact-08. Next base: position 6,962 of record JBAYMP010000004.1, read on the forward strand.
AACGTGGACACCCCAGTCAAGGTCGCGACTCACGGCTCTTGGCTGTAAACCGCCGTCTAACCACGATTTACACTGCCCGTAAACATTGCTTTTCCACTCTTTGTGTCCTTTAAGTATCCATTCTTTGAGCCAGTCTTCGTACTGATCCAGCGGTAGGTACCAGTGGGTAGTCTTGCGCATGACAGGAGTGTTACCGCTCAAGGCAGAACGAGGGTTGATCAACTCTGTAGGGCTGAGTGTGCTGCCGCATTTTTCACATTGATCTCCGTATGCATTCTCTGCTCCACATTTTGGACAAGTTCCAACAATGTAGCGGTCTGCCAGAAATTGTTTTGCCTCTTCGTCGTAGTACTGCTCGCTCTCCTTCTCAATAAATTTACCCTCCAGGTAGAGTTTTCTAAAGAAATCCGCTGCGGTTTTATGATGAATCTTTGAACTGGTGCGGGAATAAATGTCAAAACTTATTCCCAGGCGTTCGAAAGAGTCCTTGATAATCATATGGTACTTATCCACAATCTCTTGAGGTGTAAGATTTTGCTGTTTTGCCTTAATAGTAATAGGAACTCCATGCTCGTCCGAACCACAAATAAATTTGACATCACGGCCACGCATCCGTAGATATCTTACATAGATATCTGCAGGTATGTAAACGCCTGCTAAATGGCCGATATGTACAGCTCCATTGGCATAGGGAAGGGCAGCTGTAACCAGGTGTCTTTTGTAGTTCTTTTCCATTGTTAGAGTAATTAGACCGCAAAGATAAGAAAAATGTCAAATCGTCAACCTGTTTAGCTCTTTGGCAAACGAGTTGCGAATATGCATAAGTATTTGCAGTTGTTTTAAAATATTGTTTTGCAGGTCACTGTCATTGGCCTCCTGAGCTTTTGACAGCTTTTCGCAGAGGTTCTGGTATGCGATTGCAGTAATTTTTGCCTTGTATATCAAAATTGATTTGGGAACGACTGTAGAGAGCACGTTCTCTTCCGGAATAACAGATTTTATGAACTGCTTTATGGTAAGACTGTGTTCCTGATGCAGCAGGCTCAGAACTACCTGAACAAACTCCTGATTTCTATGGTTTAAAAAGTGCTTCTGGATTCCCTCCTGACCCAGCTCCCTAATCTGGAAATATTCGTCGAATATGCTTTTATACAACAGATTCTGAAGTTCAAGATCGTCATTTTGAAGTTCTGTGAGGATAAACTGAGAGACCTTGATTGTGGTATCTTCACCTTGGTCATTGCCAAAAAGGGGATATTCGCCAAACTTGATAAGATAATAAAGAAGCTCCTTCTCTGCCGGTTCGCAATATATGTTTGTTACAAAATCCGGGACACGCTCTCCCGTCTCCAGAGGTGGAAAATATTTTGGAAGACCCGGCTCGGGATCAAAAGGCGTTTCTGAAGAGTAGGCACCGTATTGTCTCTTCTTCCTGAGTTTCTTTACCTCCTGAGCCAGAATGCTCTCGTCTATCTTAAGCCTCTGGCTGCAATCTTCAATATAAACCGTTCTGCTTATGGCATCAGGAATAACGGCTATGCTTGCAACTACCTCCGAGATAAGCTGGGCTCTTTTGATTGGGTCTCTTCTTGTCTCTTCGGCCAGTAATTGAGTTTTGAAAGCAATGAAATCCTGCTCGGCATTTTGTAAAAACTCCTTTAACTCAACGGTAGTGCGCTTTCTGGCAAAAGAGTCCGGATCTTCACCATCGGGGAAAAGGACAACCTTAACTTGCAAACCCTCCTCAAGAAGCATATCTATGCCCCTGATAGAGGCTTTAATACCGGCTGCATCACCGTCATACAAAATCGTAACCTGTGGGGTAAACCGTTTTATCAATCTTATCTGATCTGCTGTAAGGGAGGTTCCGCTGGATGCAACCACATTCTCCACGCCAGCCTGGTGCAGTGAGATAACATCTGTGTAACCCTCTACCAGATAGCATTTCTGCAGTTTGGAAATAGAGGATTTGGCAAAATAGATCCCGTATAGTGAACGGCTTTTTACATAAATTTCGCTCTCCGGGGAGTTTATGTATTTTGCAATATTTTTATCTGTGCGCAGTGTCCTCCCTCCAAAGGCAATAACCCGTCCGGAAATAGAGTGAATGGGAAAGATAACCCTGTCATAAAATCTATCCACCACTTCTCCGCTTCCCTCTCTCTCAATGCCAAGTCCGGTTGCTATCAGGAACTCCTTTTTATAGCCCGCCCTCAGTGCTGCGGCACACATACCCTCTTTTCCGTCCGGAGCCCAGCCCAGCATAAACCTCTTTATTGTCTGTTCGCTGAAGCCTCTCTCTTTAAAATAGCTGACCCCTATGGCTTGCCCCTTTTGGGAATTCCAGAGTGCATCTGAATAAAACTCCTGTGCATATTGAGAAACAATCATCAGGCTTTCGCCCTTAAGACGATTCTCAACCTCCTGTGCGCTCTCCTCTCTGTCGGCCACCTCTATGTCGTATTTCTTTCCGAGGAATTTGATGGCATCCACATAGGAGAGTTGCTCATGTTCCACTATGAAGTTTACGACATTCCCGGCTTTTCCGCACCCAAAGCACTTATAGATGCCCCTTGTGGGAGAGACGGAAAACGACGGGGTCTTCTCATTATGAAAAGGGCAGCAAGCTATATAGTTTGCCCCTCTTCTCTTAAGAGTCACAAAATCGCTGATAACATCAACAATCTGGGCCGCATCAAGAATTTTATCTATTGTGGTTTTACTAATCATTCATAAGTCAGAAGCTCTTAATGCCAACTGCTGCCCTTACCTCTTTCATTGTTGCCTGTGCATTGGCTCTCGCCAGCTCCATTCCTCTTGAGGCAACTTTGTGAAGGTATGCATCGTCATTGTGAATCTCCTCAATACGTGCACGGATAGGAAGAGTATGCCTGCAGATATCTGCTGCAAGCTGTTTCTTTAGATCTCCATATCTGATTGAACAGTTGTTATATGCTTCTGTAAAACATGCAAAGGTATCGGGAGCAGATACAATTTTTAAAATGGTGAAAATATTTTCTATAGATTCGGGCATTTTACTGTTCGGTTCGGTAGGACCTGAATCTGTAACTGCCTTCATTACCTTTTTATGGATTGTCTTTTCATCGTCATAGAGGTAGATACCGTTTCCCTCGCTTTTCCCCATCTTGCCGCTGCCATCCAGACCCGGCACCTTAATAAGGTCGTTGCCAAAATTGAATGCCTGAGGTTCAGGGAAAACTTCCGCTCCATACAAGTTATTGAACCTGCGGGCAAGGACCCTGGCCATCTCGAGGTGCTGTTCCTGATCTTTTCCTACAGGAACCTTATGTGCTTTTTGAACTAAAATGTCTGAAGCCATAAGAACCGGGTAGGTGAGAAGGCCTGCATTCACATTGTCCTCCTGTTTGCGCACCTTATCTTTAAAAGAGGTTGTCCTCTCAAGCTCACCTTTATATGCAATCATATTTAGCAGAACATACAGCTCCACAACCTCAGGGACATCGCTCTGTACAAAGATTGCAGATTTTTCCGGGTCGAGACCGGAGGCAAGATATTCCGACAGAATTGTCTTAACCCCTTCGTGAAAATCTGCCGGGTGCGTATGAGTAGTCAAAGAATGTAAGTCTGCTATAAAAAAATAGCAGTTATACTCATCTTGCATTTTAATATAATTTCTTAGCGCACCAAAATAGTTACCAAGATGCAGGTGACCCGTAGAACGAATTCCGCTTAATACTGTCTCCATCAATTTTGTAGATCTTTTTTAGAATAATTAGTCTTTGCTCTCTAAGAGTTTTGCTCTTATTTTGGCCTCAATCTCCTCCATCAAAGCGGGATTGTCAATGAGAACCTGTTTTACAGCATCCCTGCCTTGTCCGATTTTAGTCTCTCCATAGCTGAACCAGGAACCACTCTTCTTGATAATTTCAAATTCGACACCAAGGTCGATTATCTCACCGATTTTAGAAATACCCTCTCCGAAAACTATGTCAAATTCGGCTTTTCTGAAAGGAGGTGCCATCTTGTTTTTTACAATTTTTGCGCGAGTTCGGTTTCCCGTTGCATCTTCTCCGTCCTTAAGCTGGGTGATCCTGCGTACGTCTACCCTCACCGAAGCGTAGAACTTAAGTGCATTACCACCGGTTGTTGTCTCAGGATTTCCGAACATTACTCCGATCTTGTCGCGTAGCTGATTTATGAAGATACAACAGGTGTTGGTCTTGCTTATGTTAGCTGTTAGTTTTCTTAATGCCTGACTCATAAGGCGAGCCTGTAGTCCCATTTTTGAATCACCCATCTCTCCCTCAATCTCGGCCTTAGGTGTCAATGCTGCAACTGAGTCAATTACAATCACATCAATTGCTCCGGAACGTATAAGGCTGTCTGTAATCTCAAGAGCTTGCTCACCGTTGTCCGGCTGCGAGATAAGAAGTGTGTCTACATTTACACCCAGATTCTTTGCATAGGTCCTGTCGAAAGCGTGTTCGGCATCGATTATTGCTGCTATGCCACCCGCTTTCTGAGCCTCGGCAATTGCGTGGATTGCCAGTGTCGTCTTACCGCTTGATTCAGGACCGTAGATTTCAATCACCCTTCCTCTTGGATATCCGCCGATTCCCAGTGCGTGATCCAGAGCTATTGAACCCGACCCGATAGTCGAAACTTCCCATTTTGGCTGTTCACCCATTCTCATTACAGTGCCTTTCCCGTAATCCTTCTCAATTTTGTCTAATGTGGCCTGTAAAGCCTTCATCTTCTCGGGACTTATTTCAGCACCCTTTTTTACTTCTGCACTCTCCTTTGCCATAATGTTTGTGTTTTAAATTCATGCAAAATTAACAAATGATTTTTAATTTTCAGTACATTTGCCAAATGAAAAAATGGTTACTTGGCAAGAGTCTGGAGGAATTAAAAGAAATCTCTGAAGATCTGTCACTTCCATCCTTTACTGCAAAGCAATTGACAGAATGGATATACAAGAAAAAGGCTTCAGATATTCTTCAAATGACCAACCTCTCGAAACATGCAAGAGAGGTACTCTCTGCGGATTATCAAGTTGGTTGTTTTGCATCGGTAGATAAACAAATTTCATCTGACGGAACAAAAAAATATCTTTTTCCCACCATCGGCGGCAATACTATAGAGTCGGTAATGATACCGGAAGAAGACAGAACAACGTTATGTGTATCTTCCCAATGCGGATGTAAAATGGGATGCAAGTTCTGCATGACTGCCCGTCTCGGCTTCAAAGGTCATCTGACAGCCGGGGAGATAATATCTCAGTTTATTAATATAGACGAGTGCGACAGGCTCACTAATGCTGTGTTTATGGGTATGGGAGAACCGCTGGATAACCTTGATTCAGTGCTTAAAAGTATTGAAATACTGACTGCAGAATGGGGATTTGCCTGGAGTCCTAAGAGAATAACACTTTCCACTATAGGTATTTATCCCGCTTTAAAAGAGTATCTGGAAAAGAGTAAGTGCCACCTTGCCATATCGTTGCACAACCCAATCGATGAAGAGAGAAATGAGTTGATTCTTATGCAAAAGGCCTATCCAATCGCAGAAACCATAAATCTTGTAAAAAGTTACGATTTCTCAGGGCAGAGAAGGGTGAGCTTCGAATATATAATGTTTAACGGCTGGAACGATTCTAAAAGACACGCCGATGCTCTTATAAGGATGCTAAAGGGAATAGAGTGCAGGGTAAATCTGATAAGGTTTCACCGGATTCCGGATTTTCCCATGGTTTCAACGCCCGATGCAAAGATTGAACTTTTCAAAACCAGACTTAATAACGCCGGATTGCTGACAACGGTAAGGGCCTCAAGAGGAGAGGATATACTGGCTGCCTGCGGAATGCTTAGCGGAAATAATAACTTAAAAAGGTAATTTGTGGAAAAAGGATTTCATTATCAAGGACTTAATGCCAAGGATGTTTTAAAAAGCAGGGAAAAATATGGATCGAACATTCTTACACCACCCAAAAGAGATCCTCTCTGGAAACTTTTTCTTGAGAAGTTTAACGATCCTATAATCAGGATATTGCTTATTGCTGCTTTTCTATCTCTGGGTATTTCGTTTATTCACAATGAGTTCATTGAAACAATTGGGATATTCTGTGCCATTTTTCTTGCCACAGGAGTCTCTTTCTGGTTTGAGATGGATGCTAATAAGAAATTCGACTTGCTAAATCAGGTAAATGACGAAACTCTTGTAAAGGTTATACGGGACGGGAATATAAGCGAAATACCAAAAAAGGATGTAGTCGTTGGTGACATAATAATATTGGATACCGGAGAAGAGGTGCCTGCAGACGGTGAACTTGCAGAAGCGGTCTCTCTCTCTGTCAATGAATCTTCTCTTACCGGAGAACCGGTAATAGAAAAGAGTATAAATCCTGAATATTTCGACAAGGAGGCGACCTATCCCACAAATCATATTCTGAGAGGAACCACGATTGTGGAGGGACACTGTATATATGAAGTTTTTGCCGTTGGCGACTCAACCGAATTTGGAAAGGTAGCCGAGAAATCTACAGAGGCAAACGAAGAGGAGACTCCGCTTAACAAGCAGCTTGCCGGTCTGGCCAAGTTTATTGGATTTGTCGGATTTGTTCTGGCAATCCTCACTTTCACCATCTTGTTTGTGAAAGACCTTTTTATGGGAGAGGCAGATTTTAAGCTTGGACAGATAGGACTGCTCGGTGCTGTAATCCTGGGAGTGGTTATTTCGGGTGTCAAGGTTTGGATGCCAATTCTGTACGACGGATTTGAAATAATGGGCAAAAAAACAAGTTTGCCAAAAGGGGTGAAAGAGGGTAGCTGGCTAAAATGGTTACTATCCGGCATTCTCACCACTGTTATAATTGCCTCTGCAGGCTATCTTTTTGGAGTAGATCCTCTGGATGGAAGTTCGTGGATATCGATAGATGTAGCCAGCAGGATACTTCAATACTTTATGGTTGCAGTTACATTGATAGTTGTGGCTGTGCCGGAGGGGCTACCTATGTCAGTAACACTGAGCCTTGCTCTTAGTATGAGAAGGATGCTCCAGACCAACAATCTGGTCAGAAAGATGCATGCCACAGAAACTATGGGTGCAGCAACGGTTATCTGCACAGATAAAACCGGAACTTTAACCCAAAATCAGATGAGGGTTGCCGATACAAACTTTTCAGGATTAAAAGACCAGAATCTGGATGAAGGGGAACAGAGCATACTCATAAAGGAGAACATCTCTGCAAACTCTACGGCTTTTCTGGACTTCTCCGATCCTCAGAAGATCAAGACTCTCGGAAATCCTACAGAGGCTGCCATGCTGCTTTGGTTGCATGAGCACAATATAAACTATCTTGAGGTAAGGGAAGGGGCAAAAATTATTGATCAGCTCACATTTTCCACCGAGAGAAAATATATGGCGACCATTGTGGACTCTGCCGGACTGGATAGAAAAGTTCTCTATGTTAAGGGTGCACCGGAAATTGTAATATCCAAATGCAAGGATGCTCCGGAGAGAATTAACGATAAGCTTCTGCAATATCAGAATCAGGCTATGAGGACTCTCGGCTTTGCATATAAGATTCTTTCAACAAATCTTGACCACTCCATCGAAGATCTTGCTTCGGGTGGTTTAAGCTATCTGGGCGTTGTGGCTATTTCCGACCCTGTAAGGGAAGATGTACCTGAAGCTGTGGCCAAATGCCTGAGGGCCGGAATAGATGTCAAGATTGTTACCGGAGATACTCCCGGAACCGCAAAGGAGATAGGAAGACAAATTGGAATCCTGAGTGCCGATGATGGTGAAGAGGTGGTAATAACCGGAGTCGATTTCGAGAAACTTACAGATGAAGAGGCACTAAGCAGAGTGTTGAAGCTTAAAATAATGTGCCGGGCGAGACCTGCCGATAAACAACGTCTCGTTCAGCTGCTTCAGAAAGCGGGTGCTGTTGTGGCCGTTACAGGCGATGGAACAAATGACGCTCCCGCACTAAATCACGCCCACGTAGGACTCTCTATGGGCACCGGTACTTCGGTTGCAAAAGAGGCCAGCGACATAACCCTTCTGGATGACTCCTTCAACAGTATCGCAACTGCGGTAATGTGGGGAAGATCTCTCTACCAGAATATCCAAAGGTTTATTCTGTTCCAGTTGACTATAAATGTTACTGCCCTTATAATTGTTCTGCTTGGATCAATCTTCGGACACGAACTCCCTTTAACGGTGACTCAGATGCTATGGGTAAACCTTATTATGGACACCTTTGCAGCCGGAGCACTTGCATCATTACCTCCAAACAGCAAAGTAATGGAGAGTAAGCCAAGAAGGTCCACAGATTTTATAGTCACACCTTCCATGAGGAGGAACATTCTTTTCACAGGAATACTTTTCGTGGCTCTTTTGTTTGGATTGTTGTTCCATTTCACAGACGCTGCAGGTAACATCTCCAGATATGACCTCTCGATATTCTTTACTGTCTTTGTGATGCTTCAGTTCTGGAATATGTTCAATGCAAAGACGTATGGAGTAGGAGGTTCTGCCTTTAAAGGAATTTCCAAATGTCCCGGTTTTGTGTTGGTAGCAGTTCTGATCGTAGTGGGACAATTCCTTATTGTTCAGTTTGGCGGTGCAGTATTCCGTACAGAGCCCCTGTCACTTAAAGACTGGCTTGTCATTACAGGGTCTACATCTGTTGTCCTGTGGGTAGGTGAGATAACCAGACTTGTAAAGAAGCTGATAAAAAGGTAGGGTTATGGGGAAAAAATCAAATGAGGTCTCTTTACCTCTCTCTTCCATGCAGAGGATATGCTCTCTCCGTGAGTATTGTGAACATGATATCCGTTTAAAACTTAAAAGGTTTGAACTTTCGGATGCAGAGACAGACTCAGTTATCTTAAAACTTAAGGCAGAAAATTTTCTTAATGAAGAGAGATTTGCCACTGCATTTGTGAAAGATAAGTCTCGTCTTGGGGGTTGGGGAGCCCGTAAAATTGTATATGCTCTTAAAAACAGAAAGGTGTCGGAAGAGGCAATAAACAGAGCTCTTTCTAAAATTGATGCCGATAGCGAAAGGAAAACTCTGGAAAAGATTCTGACTGCAAAGGCAAAGGAGTTAAAGAGAGACGAAGAGAGGGAAAAACGCAGGGCTAAGCTTATAAGATTTGCACTTTCTCGGGGTTTTAGCTACGATAAGATTTTAGAGGTTGTAAACAAAATAATTGGTTAACTTTGCAACTCTAAAAATGAGTTATAATGATTAATCTGGATCAACTGAAAGATGTCCAACAGCGGGTTTCTGCGCTGAGGAGGTCTCTTTGACATCGATAGTAAAAGAGTAGAATTAGAGGAGGGTGAGGCAAAGACTCTTGCTCCGGACTTTTGGAACGATCCAAAAGAGGCTGAGTTGTTCCTCAAAAAAGTATCATCAATAAAATACTGGGTAAAAGGATTCAATGAAATTGAAAAGTCCGCCGAAGACCTTGAGTTTTTTATTGAGTATGCAAAAGAGGATAGTTCAATGGAAAGGGAGCTGGATCTGCATTACAAGGAGTTAATTGCGAATATTGAAAAACTGGAGTTCCGGAATATGCTCGGAGGTGAGGGAGATAATCTTGGAGCAATACTTAAGATAAATTCCGGAGCCGGCGGAACCGAAAGTAATGATTGGTCGTCTATGCTTATGCGAATGTATGTTCGCTGGGGGGAGAGAAACGGCTACAAGGTACACATATATGATCTGCTGGAGGGAGAGGAAGCTGGTATTAAATCTGTCACTCTTGAATTTGAGGGTGATTGGGCTTACGGTTATCTCAGAGCGGAGAACGGAGTACACAGACTTGTGAGAATCTCTCCGTATAATGCTCAAGGTAAACGCCAGACCACATTCTCCAGCGTTTTTGTATATCCTGCCGTAGACGACACAATTGAAATTGAGATTAATCCAGGTGATCTGGAGTGGGATACCTTCCGTTCCGGAGGTGCGGGCGGTCAGAATGTAAACAAAGTGGAGACAGGTGTAAGGGTTCGCCATCTCCCTACAGGCATTACGGTAGAAAATACCGAAACACGCTCACAGCTGGACAATCGTCAGAATGCACTAAGGATTCTGAAGTCCCACCTATATGAATTGGAACTGAGAAAGAGAAGGGAAAAAGCTGCCGAGCTTGAGGGGAAAAAGCTGCGGATAGAGTGGGGTTCCCAGATAAGAAGCTATGTGCTCCACCCCTACAAAATGGTCAAGGATTTAAGAACAGGTTATGAAACATCAGATACACAGGCTGTCCTTGATGGAGATATAAATGAGTTTATGAAATCGTTCCTCATGAACAATTGATTAATAGATAAAAATATAATTATGGAATTCAAATTTCACGAAATGTTTCCGCTGGGGAAAGATAAAACAGAGTATCACCTTCTTACAAAGGACTATGTATCCACCTCTCAATTTGAGGGTCACGAAGTACTCAAGGTAAGTCCTGATGGATTGCGTCTGTTGGCTAAACAGGCTATGCACGATATCGCATTTATGCTCCGTCCGGAGCACAATGAGATGGTAGCGAAAATTCTTAGCGATCCTGAAGCCAGCGTTAATGACAGGGCAGTTGCGCTCACCATGTTGCTTAATGCCGATGTAGCATCAAAAGGGGTGCTTCCCTTCTGTCAGGATACAGGAACCGCTACAATAGTGGCCAAAAAGGGACAAGAAGTATGGACAGGAGGCGGTGACGAAGAGGCTCTCTCGCACGGAGTGTTTGACACATATACACAGGATAACCTCAGGTATTCCCAGAATATTGCTCTGGATATGTATAAGGAGAAGAACTCCGGAAACAATCTGCCTGCTCAGATAGACCTGTATTCGGTTGATGGCAACGAGTATAAATTTTTGTTTGTTGCCAAGGGTGGCGGTTCGGCAAACAAGAGTTACCTCTTTCAGGAGACAAAGGCTTTGCTTAACCCTGAATCTCTTGAGAAGTTTCTGGTTGAGAAGATGAAAACACTCGGAACAGCTGCCTGTCCTCCATATCACATTGCATTTGTAATAGGGGGAACATCTGCCGAGACCTGTATGAAGACAGTTAAGCTTGCCTCAGTAAAATATCTGGACGAACTGCCTAAAACAGGAGGAGAAGAGGGTAACGCTTTCAGAGACCTGGAATTAGAGGCGAAGCTGCTTAAAGCAGCACAGTCACTGGGAATAGGTGCTCAATTCGGAGGCAAATACTTTGCTCACGACATTCGGGTAATCCGCCTGCCAAGACACGGTGCATCGTGCCCGGTTGGCATGGGTGTATCCTGCAGTGCCGACAGGAACATCAAGGCTAAGATCAATAAAGATGGTATCTGGTTAGAGACATTGGATTCCAATCCAATCAGGCTTATCCCTGAAAAACTGAGAGTTGGAAACGCTGCCCACGCAGGTGGCATTCAGATAGACCTGAACCGTCCCATGAAGGAGGTTCTGGCGGAATTGTCAAAATATCCGGTTTCTACATTCCTGCTTTTGAAAGGTACAATAATAGTGGGCAGAGACATTGCTCACGCAAAATTTAAAGAGCGTCTTGATGCCGGTGAAGGGTTACCGCAATATTTGAAAGATCATCCGATTTATTATGCAGGTCCGGCCAAAACTCCAAAAGGGCTTCCGAGTGGCTCATTCGGACCAACAACTGCCGGCAGGATGGACTCATATGTGGACCTGTTCCAGAGTAACGGCGGAAGTTTAATTATGATAGCCAAGGGCAACCGAAGCCAGCAAGTAACTGACGCCTGCAAAAAATACGGAGGATTCTATCTTGGAAGCATTGGCGGTCCGGCTGCAATTCTGGCTAAGGACAGTATTAAGAAGGTTGAGGTGCTTGAGTATCCCGAACTTGGAATGGAGGCTGTCTGGAAGATTGAGGTGGAGAACTTCCCTGCCTTTATATTAGTGGATGACAAAGGAAACGACTTCTTTAAAAAGCTGATGTGATAAAACGCAAACAATTTATGCTTATAATAATTACACTCTCGGTAATCTTCGGGATCACCTCCTATGTTTTTGTAAGGGGATGGCAGGCGTTTCCTCCAAATATTTGGATAAGAATAATCTACTGCTTGGTTCATTTTCTCTCCTTTGCCTGTTTTTTTCTAAGAATGTACTACGGAGACAAATTGTCCGGAAATATTTCGGTTCTACTCTCCGCTGTCGGCTTCACCTGGCTGATTGCAGTTATTTACTTTGCTTTGTATGCCTTGTCAATAGATATGATAAGGTTGGCAAATCATTTCTTTCATTTTTATCCGGACTTTATCCAGAGTAATTATCAGAAAGTGAAGCTCTCTTTGGTAATATTCGGTGTTTCAGCTATATCTTTGATTCTGTTATACGGATATCATAAATTCAACAATCCAAAGGTAAACAGAGTGGAGGTCACACTGGAGGGGCCATTACAAAATAAAGAGATAAAAATTGTTATGGCGAGTGATTTGCACCTTAGTTCTTATATAAACAGGGCAGAGCTTAAGAAGTATATTGCCCTGATAAACAGCCAGAACCCGGATATTGTATTCTTAGTGGGAGATATTGTGGACAGGAGTGTTGCCCCGCTGGTTAACGGGCATATGTCGGAGGTGCTCTCTTCAATCAAATCGAAATACGGAGTATACGCTGTTAGCGGTAACCACGAGTTTTACGGAGGAGAGAGGGAGAAAATTTATGATTATATTAAATCGTCCGGGATCAACTTTCTTAAAGACTCCACAGTGCTTGCAGCAGATAGCTCCCTTTACATAATCGGAAGGGACGACAGGACAAACAGAAAAAGGGTTCCTCTCAGCGATCTGGTTAAAGGGTTAGATAGAGATATACCGAAGATTCTACTGGATCATCAGCCTTTTAATCTGGATGAGGCTCAACAAAACGGGATTGACCTGCAGCTCTCCGGCCATACACACAATGGTCAGTTTTGGCCGGGTAACTTGATAGTAAGTTGGATGTTTGAACTCCCTTACGGTTATGTAAAAAAAGGGAATACGCACTACTATGTCTCTTCCGGAATTGGTCTATGGGGACCAAAATACAGGATTGGTACGGAGTCGGAAATAGTGTTGTTGAACCTGAAATACTGAAAGAAAGAAAAACTTACCAGCTGCCGCCTGCTCCGCCGCCGCCGAATCCGCCGCCACCAAATCCACCAAATCCTCCACCGCCGAAACCACCTGAGTGACCTCTTCCGGCACCGGATAACAGAGAACCCAAAAGTAAGAGATCCAATCCACTCGGACCTCTTCTGCCTCCGCCGCCCATATTGGTTGGACCTCTCTTTTTGAAAGAGAGAACGATAAATACGATTACCATAAATATCACTACGGCAATCGATCCAAAAGCACCTGAACCCTGAACCTTTGCTGCGTATTCGTCCGAGCTTATCTCTCCTGCTGCTATGGGCATAATCACAGCCAGCGCCTTCTCGACGCCGCCCATATAGTTATTTGACCTAAACTGTGGAATCATCTCATTCTCTACAATCCTTTTACATATTGCATCTGGTAGCGCTCCCTCCAGACCATATCCGGTAGCAATGAAAACTTCACCCATTTCATTGCCATTCTTTGGTTTGATAAGAATAACAACCCCGTTGTCAAATTTTTCCTGACCCACTTTCCACTGTTCTCCAATGGAGTAGGCCATCTGGGATTTATCCATTCCACCCAGATCACTCATTGTTGCCACCACTATCTGATTGGAGGTTTTATTTGCAAATTCCACCAGTTTGACTTCAAGATAAGAGGATTCCTCATCAGTGAAAATTTCTGCCAAGTCATTTACCAGTCTGGGTGGAGACGGCCTTACCGGAACCTGAGCAAAGAGCCCGGTACTGCATATCAAGAGAAGCAGGCCAATTATTGTAATCGGCCTATTCACCAAATGAGATCTCGTTGCTCTGTTCATTTATATCATCATTTTTATATGGGAAAAACTCTTTCAACTTATCTCCGGCCATACATATTGCAAGCGTCAGGCCAGGAACAATGTCGTCCGATGCAAAATAGCTCAGCATCTTCACCTTAACAACATCCCAGAAATTTTCAGGTACCTTTGCGTTTATGCCGGTGTCGCCAATAATTGCAAACTTTCTGGAATTAACTGCCAGATAAATAAGAACTCCATTGCGCTCCTTTGTCTGGAACATCTTTATTTTATTGAAGATATAAACAGCCCTCTCAACAGGATCTCCCTTGCAAGAAGATTCGATGTGAACCCTTATCTCGCCGGACGTGTTAAGCTCGGCAGATTCAATAGCTTTAACAATTAAAGCCTTATCTGACTTAGAAATTAGGTTTGTAGATGACACGGTTTAAAACTCCACTTTCGGAGCATTTTCAGAGCCCTCTTTTGCTTCGAAATATACCTTCCTCTCGAAGCCAAAGAGGCCTGCTATTATATTCCTGGGAAATTGACGGATAGAAGTGTTGTACCCTTTTGCAATATCATTATATCTCTGTCTTTCCACAGTTATTCTGTTTTCTGTACCTTCCAGCTGGGCTTGCAGTTCCATAAAATTCTGATTTGCCTTAAGGTCGGGATAACGTTCAACAACAACCATTAACCTGCTTAGAGCAGAACTCAGCTCTCCCTGTGCAGCCTGGAATTTATCCAGGCTCTCCTGAGTCATGTTTGCGGGATCTATTGTTGTCTGAGTAGCCTTAGCCCTTGCATTTACAACGCCCTCCAAGGTCTCCTGTTCGTGAGAAGCATAGCCCTTTACTGTGGCAACCAAGTTAGGAATGAGATCTGCACGTCTCTGATATACATTTTCTACTTGTGACCAGGCAGAAGTTACCTGTTCCTCTCCGGAAACCATTTTGTTGTATCCACCCATGGCCCAGAAGAAAATTAGTGCCACAACGCCGAGGACCACTAACAGAGTAATAACACCTTTAGATAATTTCATAATATTAGATTTTTAATGGTTGCTTTTATTCTTTGTTGGATATCTTACGTACACACCTGACAGATGCTCCAAAGTAATTTTTGCCTGTAAAGTTATAAGGAAAATCAGCACTGTCGAAGTAGATATACCTGTACTCCACATTGCTGGCATCTTTCTCGGTTGATGACCACCAGAAACCGTATTGGTTTATATTCGAATATCTTGATAGATTATCCGAGATGTTTCCACCGGGAAGCGCGTTCCAGAAATAGAGGTTATCCTTATTATTGTTTGGACTATACTTCCAGATATTTCCGGAATTAAGTTGAGCATTGACAGTAACCTTTCCTCCAAGACCCGGCCAATTGCTGTCGAAAGGCAGATAGCTGCTTCCATTGAGAACCTTTGCCAGGTTTTCCCAATCCTTTTCGGTTGGAACAGACCACCCTGCCGGACAAATTCCTTGTGGACCTTCGCCAAAAACGCTGGAAGAGACTCCGCCTGTGGCCTCGTTCCAAGAGTATAATCTGCCAAAAATGTATGAAAGAGCATCTGCATCTCCATATGATTTGCCTACTCCGTTCCAGCTAAGATTGGATGTAAACCAGTCCAGATCTCCTATGGTGCTGTAATAGTATCTCTTGCCATCTCTCTGATCGACAATTGATTTTGTGCCGTTGATAACTCCGGAAAAACTTGATTCGGAAGAGGGGTCTATCACTATAGTCTCAACAGTGCTGGACTCACTGTAGTAACCATCTAATGTTGCCTGAACGGTGATGCTATACTCTCCACAGGTTGCGGGCGCTGTGATAGCAATATTCTGACCCTTAACAGAGTCAACACTGAAACCAGTTGTTGTCCAATTGTATGTGATTCCATCCGCAGGTTCAGTAATACCCGAAGCGGTGAGCTGTAATTCGCTGGAGGCAATTATATATCCGGGAAGCGAAAAAGAGATACTTCCGGTCATATATTCAGAATCGGTATCATCATCGTCATTCTTATTACAAGAAGTTCCGATGAAAATAGTGAGAATAGCTATCGGAATAAAAAGCTTGGCAAATTGTCTCATTTTATATTTAAAGTTCATTTATAACATACAAAGATATATTTTTTTATCTAAATTTGTGCCAAACTACGCTATTGCTATGAAATATTGCAAAACTACGAGATTTTTTTTTGCAGCACTTATCTTCCTTGCTATCATTTCCTGTGGACGTACAAAGAGTGTAGGATACAGAACCATAGACGGATTCACCCAGGGAACGACTTTCCATATAGCCTATTCAACGGATATTCCTGACTCCCTCGACATCACTGTGGCAGATATCTTGGACCGAATTGACAACTCTCTTTCTGTCTATAACGACAGTTCCATTATTTCAAGACTGAACAGAGGCGAGAGTGTGGAAATGGACTCTCTTTTTGTGAATGTGTTTAACAAATCCAAAGAGGTTTACCGGATCAGCGATGGTGCATTTGATATTTCGGGGGCACCGCTTTTTGATGCATGGGGTTTCGGATTCAAAAACAAAATACACGTAACTCAGAAAGATATAGATAGTATTCTCGTGTTTGTAGGGATGGACAAGGTTAAGATTGAGGACGGAGTACTGGTCAAGAGTGATAAAAGACTTTCCCTCAATGCCAATGCAATAGCTCAAGGTTACACCCCGGATGTGATCGCCTCTGAGTTTGACAAGCTGGGAATTAAAAATTACATGATAGAAGTAGGAGGGGAGATTTTCTGCAAGGGAGTGAACCCCAAAGGGAAAGAGTGGACAATAGGCATTGACAAGCCTATCGAGGGTAATATGATACAAGGAGAAGACCTTCAGGAGGTTCTTTTGTTGTCCGGCAGAGGCCTGGCAACATCCGGAAACTACAGGAAATTCTATGAAGAGGGGGGAAAAAAGTATTCACACACAATAGATCCTAAAACAGGTTATCCGGTAAGGCACAATCTTTTAAGTGCTACTGTAATTGCAGATGACGCGATGACAGCAGATGCCTATGCTACATTCTTTATGGTTGTAGGGCTTGAGAAGACAAAACAATTTCTGGAAAGCAACCAGAACATAGATGCATATATTGTATATTCTGAGGGGGAAAATTTCAAAGTTTATAAAACGAAGGGTGTGAAAATTAAAAAATAACCAATAATTAACCAACTATGTCAAACAACATCTCCAGAAGAGGTTTTTTAAAAAGCTCTCTGATGGCCGGCGCAGCACTGAGTCTGGGTTTTTACGACTCAAAGAAAATTAGTGTGAATAACCATTTCGATACTATAATATCAAACGGTTTAATCTACACCGGAGATGGCAAGGCTCCCATAAGGGGCTCTCTTGGAATTAAAAATGGAAAAATTGCTGCAATAGGATCGATTGGAGAGAACGCAGACAAGGTGATTGATGCAAAAGGTTATGCAGTCTCACCCGGCTTTATTGATATTCATTCCCACACAGATGGGAACATTTTTGAGGCCCTGCTTGGAGACAGCAAAATTTTCCAGGGTGTAACCACCGATGTAAGTGGTAATTGCGGAGATAGTGTATTTCCTAAAAGCAAGTGGAACAGCATATCAGATTTTAATGCAGATCTCTCTAAACAGGATTTTGGTTTCAATATAAGAAGCTTTATCGGACAAGGAACACTCAGACAGGTTGTCGTGGGAGATAACAATGTTCCGGCTACAGTTGCAAATATAGATGCAATGAAAGTGTTGCTTGACCAAGAGCTGGAGAGGGGTGCTGTAGGTATGACGTGCGGGCTTGAGTATGTACCCGGCTCCTACGCTTCTAATGATGAGATTGTGGAACTTCTTAAGGTTGTGGCTAAACATGACAAGCTCTTTGCGATTCATATGAGAAATGAAGATGATAGAGTGGAGGAGGCTGTTGCAGAGGCAATAATTCTGGCTAAAAGGGCAGGAGTTAGGTTGCAAATATCCCATCTTAAGGCTCAAAACGCACAGAACTGGCACAAGGCGCCGGCGCTTATAAAACAGATAGAAACAGCCTCAAGAGAGGGGCTTGATATAGCTTTTGACCGCTATCCCTATATTGCCTTTTCAACCGATATGACTGTCTTTATGCCTTTAAACGATCGTCAGGGAACTACAGACGAAGTGGTTGCAAGATTGAAAAATGACGAAGTGTCGAAATCTATCGGAGAATTTGCCTTGGCAAAAATAGAGAGATTGGGAGGTCCTCAAAATGTTGTTGTTACATCTGCTCACATACCTGAAAATAAGAGATTTATTGGCCTGAGCATAGAGGAGGGATCAAAACTTGCAGGTCTTGACCCTTGGTCTTTTATGCGTAGAATATTAATAGAGGAAAGGTTGAATATAGATATTATCGGCTTTGCGATGAAAGAGGAGAATGTTAAATTATTCTTATCTCACCCGCTTGGAATGCCTATCTCCGATTGCAGTATGTACTCTCCTACAGGTAAGTTGTCCGAGAGTATGCCGCACCCAAGAGCATATGGATCATTTCCGAGGTTTATAGGCAAGTACTGCAGGGACGAAAAGCTGATGGACTTATCGCAAGCCATTCACAAGTGCACCGTACTTCCTGCTTCCAGACTCAGGCTTAAAAACAGGGGACAACTGACAGTCGGATACAAAGCAGATGTTGTGGTGTTCAATCCGGATACAATAATTGACAAGGCTACTTTTGCAAATCCACACCAGTTTGCTGCAGGAATTGAACACGTTCTGGTAAATGGTGTCTGGACAATCAAGAATGGTATTGCAACAGGAGATATGGGTGGCGAAACAGCATAAGTCCGTTACTCGCCGGACTCTTCGTTTTTTTCGAATGCACTCACTATTTTTGAGACCAGGGCGTGTCTGACAATATCTTCTTTTCCGAAATTGATTACTGTAACTCCCTTAATGTTGCTGCCCATCCTTGTCAGAAACATTATGCCCTCTTCCATAAGTGACTGCAGCTTTTTTGAAGGAAGCATATCTCTTAAGGCATCATACAGGGGTTGAAGATAGGGATCAAGTTTTTCCCTGAGGTCGCCCGGCAAAAAACCGAGGCGCTCACCAGCCTCCACCGCAGGCCGGGTGAGAATCAGTTTTTTAACCTCTTTGTTTTTGAGAGCCCTTACGGCAAGAGCTATTGCTGTATATGTCTTGCCAGTCCCTGCAGGGCCGAGAGCAAAAATAAGATCGTTGTGATAATAGCTTGCAACCAATTTCCTTTGATTTTTTGTTCTTGTCCGGATAATTTTACCATCAGTTCCATAGACTATGATATCCTTCTCTTCGGATTCATTTTGGTTACTGCCGGCGGACCCGTCAAACAGGCAATTAATGTCATCCTCATTGAGCCGGCTCTTTCTGCCTCTGACTTCTATCAGTATGTTCAGTTTCTCTTCAAATTTCCTGATATCACTTATACTCCCGCGCAGGAAAATTTCAGACCCCCTTGCTACCACCTTCATTTTAGGAAAGTAACTGCTTAGCAGGTCAATAAGTTTGTTGTTGATACCAAAAATATCGACCGGGTCAATTTCGTCAAGTGTAATTATCCTCTCTATCATTTGTTAAACCGTAAATAATATCGCTTCATATTCCGGTAATCTTCTTTATCCTTGAAAAGCTCAGGTTTTTCCAGATACTCTTCTACAGGTAAAATTGTAAAATTTTTATCAAACATATTTGGCCTTGAGGTCCAAATATACTCAAATTTTGGAGGAAGTATCCGTGCAGTTCCCCCCTTCTCCCTGTATAAGAGTATCTCTGCCGACATTCCGATTCTTGTGTTTTGTGCCGTCATATTGGAAATTGCATTACCCAAGGAGTAAACGGTTATATGTTTTATTTCGTTATCCGGCCCGTACTCAATCCTGTAATCCTGCGGAACGTGAGGGTGGGAGCCGATTATAATATCCGTTCCGTTTTTATAGAAAAACTCTTCAATCCTCTCTTGCCCGGACGAGTGTTTCAACCTGTATTCCTCTCCCCAGTGCAGACACACAATAATAAAATCGGGACATATCTCTTTCGTCCTTTCAAGATCTCTCTTAATGGCTGAGGTGTCTATAAGTTTTACCACAAAAGGTTGAGGAACATAAATTTCATTAGTGCCGTAAGTGTAATTTAAAAAAGCAATCCGGAAATTTTTGAGCTCGAGAATGAGTGGATTCTTTATAAGCTCCTCCTGAGGGTTTCTGTAAATTCCGGTATATAGAACCTTAAGGCTGTCGTAAGCATCCAGAGTTCCGGACAATCCTCTCTCTCCTTTATCGCAGATATGATTATTTGCAGCCAGAAAAAGATCAATGCCGGCTCTTTTTGAATCGGATATCAGCGAAATGGGAGAAGAGAAACTTGGATACCCGGAATAGGGCGGCTTTGCAAAAGTGGTCTCCATATTTGCAATTCTAAAATCAGCGTTGCCGAATCTCTCCTCCAGATGCCTGAAGTAGGATGAGTAGTCATAGGAGCGGGAATCCCTGCTGCTGCCCTTTGTACTCCTTGCCGCATCAAGTTGTGCCTGATGCTGCATTATATCTCCCAGAAAGAGCAGTTTTAGAGTATCATTCTGACAGGCGAAAACATTCGTAATCAGAGCCTGTAGAAATATGATAAAGGTGAGTTTCATTTTTCAAATATACATTTATTTTTCTCTTTCTTCTAAATTAGCTACTTTTGTAAAAATACAAATTTCCTAATGTTTAGTATATTATGAGAAAGTTAAATTTGGTTATCATACTCTTTTGTTTCTCATTTCTTCTCTCGGGTTGTGATTGGGTCAGAAGTCAGCTTGGGATGCCCACCTCCAAAGATCTGGATATCGCAAAGCAAAAGAGTGTGTTTGCGAATATTCAGCAGCCAACAAAAGAGACTTCCATTATTAAAGTTGAGGACTCTTTGTCTGTCAAGACAGATTCCAAGACGGATTCTTTGAAGAGATTTCATGTTATTTTAGGAAGTTTCAAAGATTCTTCAAATTCCGGGAAAATGGTCGAATTACTTTCGAAAAATGGTTATAAACCTATCCTTATCAAGTTGAAAAGCGGCTATACACTCGTCTCTGCAGCCTCTTTCAATGACCAAAGAGAGGCGGACAAAGAGATGCTAAAAATATTGGACACAGATTATGCTCCGGAGGATGTTTGGGTATATGATACAATTCAGAAATTACATAATAAATAATATATTAATGAAAACCACTGCATTTACAGAAAAACACATCGTTTTAGGGGCAAAAATGGTTCCATTTGCCGGCTACAATATGCCGGTTGAATATTTCGGAATAAACGAAGAGCACAATCACGTAAGAACCAAAGTAGGAGTATTCGATGTTTCGCATATGGGTGAAATATGGGTTAAAGGCCCGAATGCCCTTGCCTTTCTTCAATATACCACATCAAATGATGTTTCTGTTCTTACTACGGGTAAGGTTCAGTACTCATGTTTCCCTAACGGAAAAGGGGGTATTGTGGACGACCTTCTGGTATACTGCATAGATTCAGTTACATACCTTCTGGTAGTAAATGCATCTAATGTAGATAAAGATTATGCCCACCTCTCTGCTATTGCTCCAAAGTTCAATATCACTCCCGGTAAGGAGTTATATAATGCTTCGGACGAAATAGCCCAACTTGCCATTCAGGGTCCACTTGCGCTCAAAGCTATGCAAAAAATTTGTGATCAGAATATTATGGATATGGATTATTACACATTTAAAAAGCTTACCTGTGCAGGTATTCCAAATGTAATATTTTCTACTACCGGCTATACCGGATCGGGCGGATGCGAAGTTTATGTTGCAAATGAAGATGCAGATAAATTGTGGAAGGCTGTTTTTGAAGCCGGCAAGGAGTTTGATATTAAACCGATAGGTCTGGGGGCAAGAGATACACTCCGTCTGGAAATGGGATTTTGTCTTTACGGTAATGATATAGATGACACAACTTCTCCAATAGAAGCAGGTTTGGGCTGGATTACCAAATTCAACGATGCAAAGGGTGACTTTGTAGACAAGGAGTATATGCTCAAACAAAAGGCAGACGGCCTTAAACGTAAACTGGTAGCATTTGAACTTGTAGAGAGAGGTGTGCCAAGACACGGTTACACAGTATGTGATGCATCTGGCACAGAAATTGGTGTCGTTACATCCGGAACAATGGGTCCGACAGTAAAAAAACCGGTTGGTATGGCATATGTTGCTGCAGCTTTAAGCAAAGTGGACAGCGAGATATTCATTAAGGTCCGTGAAAAACTGCTAAAGGCAAAGGTTGTGAAAGCGCCTTTCTACAAACAGTAGTAGCTTGTAAAATATCGGATCCCAAATTGACAGATGAGTTATCCTGTGTGATTTACCAGATTATAAGAATGACAAAATTCAGATTTATACACAACAACATTAATGTAAGGGACCTGCATAAGAGCATGGATTTCTACCGGGAGGCGCTCGGACTCGCAGAGGTGAGGAGAATTGCTCCGGAAGATGGCTCTTTTATTATCGTCTACCTATCCGATGGTTCATCGGAACATCAACTTGAACTCACATGGCTGAGGGATTGGGTTAGACCCTATAATCTGGGCGATAATGAGTTTCATCTGGCATTCAGAACAGATGATTACCAGGCTGCCTACAGTAAGCATAAGGAGATGGGCTGCATCTGTTATGAAAACCCCAAAATGGGCATATATTTCATCAACGATCCCGATGGGTATTGGTTAGAAGTATTACCTACAAGAGTTTTATGATGATAAAAAAAGGATTCCTGGCTTTAGCTCTGTTGGTTTTATTCTCGGCAGAACTATTCTCACAAGGTGAGATTGAATCTCAATTGAGATTGCACGTGAAAGCTCTCACCGCAGATTCATTGATGGGCAGATCTGCCGGTTCAAAAGGTGAGAGTATTGCCTCTGACTACATATACAAGATATTAAAGGAGGCAGATATTGTCAACCTATATGATCGTTCCGGACAGGATTTTTCTTTCGTGGGAGCTAAGGGGGACACTATTAAATCTAAAAATGTAGTTGCGGTAATTGAGGGGTACGATCCGGTTCTTAAAAACGAATTCATATTGATTGGTGCCCACTACGATCATCTTGGTATCAATAAGATGTTAGTTGACGGAAAAGAGACTACCCAGATTTACAAGGGTGCCGATGACAACGCATCTGGTGTAGCTACACTTCTGGAAGTTGCCAGACAGATTAGAAATGAGGCATTCAACTTTAAAAGATCGGTAATTATTGCTGCTTTCGGGGCAGAGGAGGCAGGTCAGATGGGGTCCTGGTATTTTGCAAACAGGGCATTCAAGTATACAAACCAGATAGAGTTGATGATAAATCTCGATATGGTAGGGAGGTCGGGAGGAGACAATACCCCCGTAGTATACACAGTTCTTCCCGGAGTTGAGCTATCTACTCTCCTTAAGGATGTTTCGGATTTTCCGGTAATAATCTCTCCAAAAATATACGCATCAGACTATTTTCGGTCCGATCATCAGAGTTTCAGTTCGTTAGGGATACCTGTAGCATTTATTACTACTGGCCGCCATAAAGATTATCATACAGTCAAGGACTTACCGGAGAGTTTAGACTATAAGGGAATGGCAGATATTTCCAGATATGCTTTCGAACTTGCTAAAAGTGCTGCAAATCTTGAGAAACCACTTCCGAAAACAGCACTTGCAGCCGGTCAGCCTGCTCAGGAACAGGGTAAAGAGACCTCAGACAAAGTGTACTCTACATATGACCTGGATCAGCCGCCAACATTTCTTCGCGGCGATCAGAGACAGTTTCTCGACAAATGGGTGTATGACTATATTAAGTATCCCAAATCTGCAGTTAATGCTGGAATTCAGGGAAGAGTCATCGTCGAATTTATTGTTGAGAAGAATGGAGAGGTAAGCTCCGTGGAGGTGACGAAATCTGTAGATGACGTTTTAGATGCAGAGGCAGTTAAGGTTGTAAAAGCTTCGCCAAAGTGGAAGCCCGGCATTAAAGGAGGGGAACCGGTAAGGGTTAAATTAGCAGTGCCAATAGAATTTAAACTAAAAAAATAGCAATTTTTACTACATTTGCGGTTTGAAATAATTATCGCATAATGGAGTATAATTTTCTTGAAATTGAACAGCGGTGGCATCGCTATTGGTCTGAAAACAACACATTTAAAGTTGAAGCAAAGAGTTCAAAACCAAAGTTTTATGTTTTGGATATGTTTCCGTACCCTTCCGGGGCGGGACTTCATGTGGGGCATCCGCTGGGCTACATTGCAAGTGACATATACAGCAGGTACAAAAGGCTGAAAGGGTTTAATGTACTGCATCCTATGGGTTACGATGCTTTCGGGCTTCCTGCGGAGCAATATGCGATACAGACCGGACAACATCCGGCAACAACGACAGAAAAAAATATTAAACGCTATCGCGAGCAACTGGACAGAATCGGTTTCTCGTATGATTGGTCACGTGAAGTGAGAACCTGTGATCCCAAATACTATAAGTGGACACAGTGGGCATTTTTGGAGATGTTCTCCCACTGGTATAACCGAAAGAACCAAAAAGCAGAAAAAATTTCTGATCTTATAGCAACTTTCGCAAAAGAGGGTAATGAAAATATTAATGCTGCCTGCGACTATGCAGAAACATTCTCCGCCGCTCAGTGGAACTCCTTTAACGAATCTCAGCAATTGGCAATTTTAATGCAGTACAGAATTGCATACCTCGGAGAGACCTCTGTAAACTGGTGTGCGGCATTGGGAACTGTTCTGGCAAATGATGAGGTAAAGGAAGGGCTCTCAATAAGGGGCGATCACCCTGTGGAGCAAAGGAAAATGAAACAATGGCAACTCAGGGTTTCTGCCTACGCAGAGAGACTTTTGAACGACTTAGAGAGCGTGGAGTGGAGTGACTCGCTTAAGGATATGCAGCGTAACTGGATAGGTCGCTCACAAGGAGCCGAAATGATATTCAAAGCATCTAACGGTAATCAGGAGTTTGATATGGAGATTTTTACAACAAGAGCAGATACGGTTTTCGGGGTTACTTTTATGGTTTTGGCTCCAGAAAGCGATTGGGTGGAGAAGCTTGCAACTCCGGACAGAAGAGCAGACGTTGAAAGGTATCTGACAAGTGCAAAGAGAAAGACAGAGAGGGAGAGAATGATGGAAACCAGAAGGGTAACAGGTGTCTTTACAGGGAGCTATGCGGTTAACCCTTTTACTTTGGAAAAAATTCCGGTCTGGATATCTGAATATGTTCTTGCGGGGTATGGAACCGGAGTCATTATGGCTGTTCCTGCACATGACAGCAGGGACTACGCCTTTGCAAAACAGTTTAACCTTCCTGTTATTCCTCTTATTGAGGGATGTGACATCTCAAAGGAGAGCTTCGATGCAAAAGAGGGCATAATGTGCAATTCCGGCTTTCTTAACGGTATGACTGTCAAACAGGCAATACCTGCTGCAATTGCCGAGGTAGAGAAGAGGGGGATAGGCAAGAGAAAGGTAAACTACCGTCTGAGGGATGCTATTTTTTCCCGTCAGCGTTACTGGGGAGAACCATTCCCAATCTATTATAAAGATGGAGTGGCGACTCCTATGGATTTGAAAGATCTTCCGCTGAAGCTACCGGAAGTGGACAAATTCCTTCCCACCGAAAGCGGAGAACCACCCTTGGCAAGAGCAGAGAACTGGACATTCAACAGTTATCCTATTGAAAAAAGCACAATGCCCGGTTTCGCCGGAAGCAGCGCATACTATCTCAGATATATGGATCCGGAAAATTCACGGGAGTTGGTGAGCAAAGAGGCGAACGAATACTGGAGAAATGTGGATCTATATATCGGGGGTACTGAACACGCTACCGGACACCTTATCTACTCCAGGTTCTGGAATAAATTCCTTTTCGATCTGGGATACATCTGTGAAACGGAACCTTTTAAAAAACTCATTAACCAGGGAATGATCCAGGGTCGTTCCAACTTTGTATACAGAGTTAAGGGCAGCAACAAATTTGTCTCTCTCGGTTTAAAAGATGAGTACGATACAACCGAGATACACGTAGATGTAAATATGGTCAACAATGATAAGCTGGATCTTGCAGCATTCAAAGCGTGGATGCCGGAATATGAAAATGCGGAATTCATTCTGGAAAACGGAGAATATATCTGTGGATGGGCCGTGGAAAAGATGAGTAAATCTATGTTTAATGTGGTAAATCCGGATCTGATATGTACAAACTATGGTGCAGATACTCTGAGGATGTATGAGATGTTCCTGGGTCCGCTTGAGCAATCCAAACCTTGGGACACAAAAGGTATAGATGGTGTTCACCGCTTTTTGAAGAGGTTCTGGAGGATGTTCTTTCAAAAGGAGCTGTTTGTGGCTTCACCGGAGAAAGCCACTCCAAAAGAGTTAAAAATTCTTCATAAGCTTATCAATAAGGTTCAGGAAGATATCGAGAACTTCTCATTCAATACAAGCATCAGTGCATTTATGATTGCCACAAATGAGCTGTATGAACTGAGATGCAATAAACGGGAGATTCTGGAACCAATGCTTATTCTCCTCTCCCCGTTTGCTCCACATATAAGCGAAGAACTCTGGAATATGCTCGGCAACAAAGAGAGCATCTCCTTTGCCGTTTTTCCGGAATATATTCAATCTTACACAATTGAAGATACTTTTGAATATCCGGTTTCATTTAACGGTAAGCTCCGCTTTAAGTTGAGCCTTAACAGAGGTTTATCTGTTAAGGAGGTAGAAACGGCAGTTCTGGCCGATGAAAACACATCCAGATATCTGGGAGATCATCAGATCATAAAAATCATTATTATTCCCAATAAAATTATAAATATTGTTTGCTGATGGTTTTGCAATCTTTTCAAGTTGACGCTTTTACAGACCAGATCTTCTCGGGGAATCCTGCTGAGGTAGTGATGTTGGAGGAGATGCTCCCCGACAGTATACTTAGAAAAATTGCTCAGGAGAATTCTGTACCGGAGACGGCATTTATTCTCCCCGAGGGTCCAGGCTATTCTCTCAGATGGTTCACTCCTGATATTGAAATGGACCTTTGCGGCCATGCAACTCTGGCATCTGCATATATACTCTTCACCTTGTATAATTACAAAGGAGAAGAAATTCTCTTCAGGACAGCTTCTGGCCCTCTGTCAGTGAAGAGAGAGGGAGATACATATGCGATGAACTTCCCTGTAAGGAAGGCGGTAAAATCGCCACTTCCGGAGGAGATATCTGACAGTCTCAATATTAAACCGGTGGAGATCTACAAAGCAAGAGACTATATGTTGGTCTACTCCAGACAGGAGGAGATTGAGATGATTGAGATAGAGAGATCAGTTTTTGATGAAATAAACATAGACCCGGGCGGAGTAATTGTTACTGCACCAGGACGCGATTGTGATTTTGTATCGAGGTTTTTTACTCCTCAGTCTACATTGCTGGAAGATCCTGTTACAGGTTCTGCCCATTGCACCCTTGCTCCATATTGGGGAAAACGGCTGAATAAAACTTCACTTACAGCTATGCAACTTTCAAAAAGAGGCGGGACAATAGGTTGTTCTCTCGAAGATGGACGTGTTATTATCAGAGGGAAAGCAGTAATCTTTTCTAAATCTGAACTATATTTATAATAACTTAGAATGAAGAGTATTGTGGGTAAAACGTTAAAGTCGTATTCAATAATGGGTAGATCATAATGCATTTATGTCTGTATCTACGGTTATGAGTGTTTATGGACAAGGACTCGATCAATTTAAAGGAGGCAAAATACAATGGACAAAAAAACAAAAACAATCTTGAACGTAATCAAGGAGTACTCCCTGATTACTCTGGGACTTCTCCTTTATACCCTCGGATGGGTAGTCTTTCTTATACCTAATGGGCTGGTAGGGGGAGGGGTTACAGGTATCTCTGCGATCCTTTACTATGCAACGGGCTTTCCTATGAGCTACTCCTATTTTATCCTCAATGGAATACTTCTTGCAATAGGACTGAAGATTCTTGGAAAAGGGTTTGGGGTTAAGACTGTCTATGCAATTATTGTGGTAACAGTTTTTCTGGATGTAATTCCGGGGTATATTCCACAGGAACTTATCAACGATATTGCAATCGGAAACGGAAAACTGCTCTCTGCAATAATCGGAGGAGCATGTTCAGGTGTGGGCATTGCCACCACATTTACACAGGGGGGAAGTTCCGGAGGAACAGATATAGTTGCTTTAATTGTGAATAAATACAGAAACATATCTCCCGGCAGGATAATTCTTCTTTTGGACATTCTGATTATAGCCAGTTCAATAATGATTCCGTCTCAGGAGTCATTGGGACACAGGCTGGCCATAATAATTTATGGTTATCTCCTGATTTCCATTACAAGCTATACTGTGGATCTGGTTATCTCCGGAGCCAGACAATCCATACAGATTTTCATATTCTCCAAAAAATACGAGGAGATTGCAGACCGGATCACATCCATTGGGAGAGGAGTTACTGTAATTAATGCCCAAGGGTGGTTTACAAAGCAGGAGGGTAAGGTACTTTTGGTTATTGTCAGACGAACCGAATCTAATTTTGTATACAAGGCAGTGAGGGAGATGGACAAGGATGCATTTTTATCTGTCGGCAACGTTATGGGAGTTTACGGAAAGGGTTTTGATCAGATGAAAAAGTAGATTTTAAGAATCGGAACTTATTTTTCTATATTTGGAAATTTTCAATTGAATTAGATAAATTATTAGTTTATAGCTAATTAGTTTGTTGGGTTTGAATATTATTTGTTATATTTGACCAACTTAACTATAAAGATATGAACATGTTATTGAGTTTTTACGAAATTCAATCGTGGATTGAATTTCTAAGTGCAACCATCTATTTTGTAACCTCAGGTTACCTTATTTACCTTCTCACTCTAAAATGGCACATTCCCGAAAAAGAGAGAAAACTTATACGGGAACTCTCTTTAGGCTTTCTTGCAATTTCTGCTGTCTTTAGCATAAGGCAGATTATTTATCACTCTGTTCCTGAGGCCAGTTTCTTTAAATCCGACCTCTCCAATGTCTTGCTTATGATGTTGCTGGTATTACCAGCTCAGTGTTACTGTTCATC
This sequence comes from Bacteroidales bacterium, assembly GCA_041663505.1. Lineage (GTDB taxonomy): Bacteria > Bacteroidota > Bacteroidia > Bacteroidales > UBA932 > Bact-08. The sequence continues at coordinate 35,979 of JBAYMP010000004.1, forward strand.
AAGCATCGGGTTTTATGATTTTACGTTAAAAGGCTACCTCTTCAACCTCGTGATAATGACTATAATTAATATATCTGTACCTTCCGAGCCAGACAAAATCTATTTATACATTTTTCTATTGCTATTCTTAGTGAACAACATTTTTCTGTTTTATAAATTTTGCCAGAAAATGCATTCCCTCATAAAAAAGGAAGAGTCCTCGATAATTATGCTTAAAAATGACATATTCATATTTGTCTCAGTCACTTTATTTTCCCTGATCCTCATAATTCTCATTCTTTTTGAATTTAAATGCCCGTATATAAAAATAGTATTGTCAATTTTTTCTATTATTAATGTATTATTGTTTGTAAAGGTTGTCTTGCCCTACTCTTCAAAAAGTATACTGAATTCAGCAGCAATGATTGATGAACTGACCTGTTTACAGGAGGAGAGGCACAGAATAAACAGACAACTCACCGATAACATTAAGACTGACGAACTGTATAACAGACTTCTCAAATATTTTGAAAATGAGAAGCCCTATCTCAAACCGGATCTGAAAATCAAGGAGGTTGCTCTTTATCTTTATACAAATAAAACCTATCTGTCAAGGATAATAAATGATAAGAATAATCAGAACTTCAACCAATTTGTAAATTATTACAGGATAGAAGAGGTAAAAAAACTTTTTAACGACAATAACAAACTGAATATACAAGAGTTATGTTATCTTTCCGGATTCGGATCAATGGCCACCTTTTCTATTGCTTTCAGATTTCATATGGGATACACTCCGGCAGACTGGTGTAAGGAGCAAAAATTAAAAACTCACAATGGTTAACCGGGTTCGTGCATTTAGAATTATCAAAAGGGTATTATACTTGTCAGGTCTGTTGACAGAGGAACTATCAGATATTTACCCGAAAAATCCCCCGAAATTTGGTGTAAAAACAGAACGGTTAATTGTTTCAAAAATGCTCTATTTAGACCCCGGACTTACAATCAATAAGTTGGCTAAAGAAATTGGAACAAACAGAACCTATTTGTCAAAGTTTTTTAGCGGGGAAAAGGGGTGTAAGTTCAGAGATTATATCAATATGCTCAGGGCTGAACACGCAAAATCTCTTCTGCTTACAATTAAACGATATGCAATTGCCGATATTGCTATCTTATCCGGGTTTGGGAGTGTCCGTGCACTAAACAGAGCTTTTCGAAAAAACTTTGGGAAACTACCCTCTCAATTAAGAAAAGAGCTCCTTAGAGCAGACTCAGAACCTCCTCTTCAATAACATCATCGTTTCTCAGGTTTGTCCTTATGAAATGTTGCCTGTCCGGAGTATTTTTGCCCATATAGAACTCCAGCAGTTCGGGAATATTATCGTCATTTCCAAGACGAACCTTATCCAACCGGATGTTCTCACCAATGAAGTATTTGAACTCATCCGGAGAGATCTCTCCCAAACCTTTGAATCGGGTAATTTCAGGGTTTGACCCCAGCTTCTTGATTGCTCTGTCCCGTTCATCAATTGAGTAGCAATAGATGGTCTCCTTTTTGTTCCTTACCCGGAAGAGAGGTGTTTGCAAGATATAAAGGTGTCCCTGCCTTATGATTTCCGGGAAAAACTGGAGGAAGAAGGTAAGGAGCAAAAGCCTTATATGCATTCCGTCAACATCTGCATCGGTTGCAATTATTATCTGGTTGTAACGCAAATTCTCAAGGTCTTCCTCGATATTAAGAGCGGCTTGTAAAAGATTGAACTCTTCATTTTCGTAAACGATCTTTTTTGTAAGGCCATATGAGTTCTGTGGTTTTCCCTTAAGACTGAAAACAGCCTGAGTGCCAACATCCCTGCTTTTGGTAATCGATCCGCTTGCAGAATCTCCCTCGGTAATAAAAAGCATACTCTCCTGCGACCTCTCATTTCTATCGTTATAGTGTATGCGGCAATCTCTCAGCTTCTTGTTGTGCATATTTGCTTTTTTGGCTCTGTCTCTGGCAAGCTTTTGAATACCGGAAATTGCCTTTCTCTCCTTTTCCGAATCCTGGATCTTCCTGAGTATCGCATCTGCGATATCAGGATGGCGGTGAAGGTAATTATCCAGATGTTCCTTGAGAAAGTCGCCGATAAAATTTCTGACACTGATTCCTCCGGCCGACATCTCCTTTGAACCCAATTTTGTCTTTGTCTGAGACTCAAATACCGGCTCCTGAACTTTAATGCTCACGGCGGCAATCATGGACTGACGAATATCACTCGGGTCGAAATCTCTTTTGTAGAACTCTTTAATAGTTTTTGCAACTGCCTCTCTGAAGGCAGCCAGATGGGTACCTCCCTGAGTTGTAAACTGTCCATTCACAAAAGAAGAGATACTCTCGCCATAGTCGTTTCCGTGAGTTATAGCAATCTCAATATCGTCTCCTTTAAGATGGATCGGGGAGTAGAGCGGCTCTTTGGTGAGTGATTCGTTCAAAAGATCGAGCAGACCGTTTTTTGAGATAAACTCAATGCCATCCAGCTTTATTGTCAGTCCTGTATTGAGGTATGAATAATTTCTAAGCATACTCTCTACAAATTCAAGATTGTATGTGTAGTTGCCAAAGAGCTCTTCGTCAGGAATGAATGTTACAAGGGTACCGTTTTTTTCGCTGCTGTCAACTCTGGCCTCCTCTATCAGATCTCCTCTGCTGAACCTTGCAAACTGGCTCTCGCCATCTCTGAAAGAGTGTACATTAAAAGATACCGAGAGTGCATTTACAGCTTTAATACCAACACCATTAAGACCGACCGATTTTTTGAACGCCTTGTCGTCATATTTAGCTCCGGTATTCATTCTGCTTGCTGCATCCACAACGCTACCCAGAGGAATACCACGTCCAAAGTCTCTTACAGAGACAACCCTCTCCTGAATTGAGATAATAATAGACTTTCCATACCCCATCGCAAACTCGTCAATGGAGTTGTCCATCACCTCTTTCAACAGAACATATATACCATCATCAGGTGAAGATCCATCTCCAAGCTTTCCGATATACATGCCGGGTCTGCGACGGATGTGTTCATTCCACTCTAATGTTTTAACTTCATTCTCGGTATATGTATTCATGGGAGAAAATTTTACACAAAGTTATAAAAATTACCGTACCGAGAGAAGATGTTCTGCAATTTGCACAGCATTGGTGGCAGCACCCCTCCTGAGGTTATCTGCCACTATCCACAGGTTGATTCCATTAGGAACAGAGTAATCTCTCCTTATCCTTCCCACGAAGACATCGTCTTTTCCATATGCATCCAGAGGCATTGGATAGAGAGAATTTCCGGGATCGTCCACAAGTGTTACCCCCGGTGTTTCTGCAAGTATTTTGAATATTTCGTCAATTTCGAACTCAGACTCGAACTCAACATTCACAGATTCAGAGTGACCACCCTCTACCGGTACCCTTACAGTAGTGGCAGACACCCCGATTGTATTATCTCCCAATATTTTATGTGTCTCATTAACCATCTTCATCTCCTCTTTTGTATAGCCGTCCCCGAGGAAAGAATCAATTTGAGGAATAAGGTTTTTGTCTATCTGGTATTTGTATGCACACCGGTATTCCAGACCTGTATTACCGGATCTCTCATTATTGAGTTGTTCGATCCCTTTTTGCCCGGTGCCTGTAACCGATTGATAAGTTGAGACAACAATTCTTTCAATTTTAAGTCTCCTGTGGAGCAGGTTAAGTGCAACAACCATCTGGATTGTAGAACAGTTAGGATTTGCAATTATCATATCCTCTTTGGAGATCTCTCTTGCATTTATCTCAGGAACAACAAGCTTTATTTCAGGGTCCATTCTCCAGCAAGAGGAGTTGTCAATAACCTTGCAACCAATAGCAACAAATTTTGGCGCCCATATTTTTGACACCTCGGAACCTGCCGAAAAGAGAGCTATCTCCGGATAGCATTCCAATGCCTCTCCGAGAGTCCTGACCCTCCAATTTTCTCCTTTAAAAACTACACTCTTACCTGCCGATTTTTCAGACGCTACAGGGATTAATTCGGTAACCGGAAAATTCCTCTCTTCCAGAATCTCCACCATCTTTCTGCCCACCACTCCTGTGGCTCCTACAACTGCTATTCTCATTATTTTATTTTTAATATATCGTTAAATATTCCGGTAGCAGTCTGTCTTGCACCTGCTCCGGCACCTACAATTCTTAATGGAGACGGGTAATCTCTGCTGTATATTATTATTGCATTATCTGTCCCGGAAATACCATACAACGGATGAGAGGAAGCTAAGGATTCCAAACCGATTTTACACTTGCCCTCTTTTATACTGGCGACATACCTGAGATTTTCTCTTCTGGAACGGGACTCTCTGTATAGTTTGCTGAATTTCTCTTCATTTTCTTCCAGCTTCTTGTAAAACTCTTCCTCTGATTCGGCCAGGATTGAATTTGATAAAATAGAGGTGGGCGTAATTTCCGAAGCCTCGATGTCATATCCGATCTCTCTTGCAAGAATAAGGGTTTTTCTTAGTACATCGGTACCCGAAAGATCCAGCCGTGGGTCGGGCTCTGTATAACCAAATTCCTGTGCCCTTCTGAGCAATTTTGAAAAGCTCTCTGTGCCATCGTAATTGCTGAATAGATAGTTTAATGTGCCCGACAGAATGGCCTCGATTGACTCGATTTTGTCTCCGCTTTGCTTCATCTGTTGAATTGTAGAAATTACGGGAAGAGCGGCGCCAACGGTGGTCTCATATAAAAATGAATGTTCACCGGAGATTGCCCCCTCTTTTAATGCCCTGTAATTATCCATATTGGAAGAATGAGCAATTTTGTTGCAGGTTATAACAGAAAAATCATTTGAGAAAAACTCCTGGTAAGAAGAGGCCACTACCTGATTTGCTGTACAATCCACAAAAATACTGTTTCTGAGCCCCAACTCGTAACACCGCTGACTAAATTTATAAATACCGGCATCTTCTCCGTTTTTTAGCTTATCTGCAATTGTGCCCGGAGCAATTCCTTCTCTGTTGAAGAGCATTTTTCTGCTGTTGCAGATACCCACAATTACAATATCCCTTCTGTGTATTTTAGAGATATATGAGCATTGCGATTCAATTATGGAAATGAGAGATTTTGCCACATTTCCGTAACCGGCAATAAAAAGGTTTGTCCTTTTGACACTCTCTCCAAAAAACTCTTTGTGAATAACCCTTATGGCCTCATCGGAATCCTCTCCCAGTACTACTGTGGAGATATTTTTTTCAGAGGAACCCTGAGCGATTGCCCGTATATTTATTCCGGCTCTCCCAAGTGCATTGAACATTTTACCACTTGTCCCCGACTGGTTTTTCATATCGTCACCCACCAGTGTGATAATGGAAAAACCGCGCTCAACCTTTAAAGGATTTATTTTATTCAGACTGATCTCATATACAAAAGCTTCATCGGCAGATGATTTTGCCTTTTCCGAATCGGCTTCATCTATTGCAACACACATTGTGTGTACAGATGAGGCCTGTGTAATGAGGATGATATTAATTCCACTCTTTGCCAACGCCTCAAACAGCCTGCTTGAATAACCGGGTACACCAACCATTCCGCTGCCCTCCATAGATAAGAGCGCAATTTTATTGCTACACGAGATACCCTTAATTTTTCCATGACTTTCCGGAGGTGAGTTTTCAATGACAGTTCCGCTGTCTTTAGGAGTGAATGTGTTTTTAACGACAATAGGTATCCCTTTACTTATAACAGGTTGTATAGTGGGAGGATAAACTACTTTTGCACCAAAGTGAGATAGCTCCAGAGCCTCGTTATACGAGATGTGATCTATTGTTACAGCCTCAGGTACAACCCGTGGATCTGCTGTCATCATACCGTTAACATCGCTCCATATCTCCAGTATCCTTGCCTCGGTTGCCACGGCAAACAGAGAAGCAGTGTAGTCGGAACCGCCCCTGCCCAGGGTTGTTGTTCTCTTAAGAGAGTCACTTGCTATAAAACCCGGAATTATATAAAGCTTGGATTTCTGGCTTGCTATCAGCTTTTTAATATTTGAATAGCTCGTCTTTGTGTCTACAATATTCTGAGAGTTCTGACGATCGGTTTTAATAAGCTCCCTTGCATCTACCCAAAGGTTGTTAATGCCTATGGAGATGAATTTTACGCTTATAATCTTTGTCGAAGCAATCTCTCCAAAGCTCATAATCAGATCTAAAGAGTAGTTGCTGAGCTCTTTGAGATAATACACACCCTTGCAGATCTCTCTGAGTTGATTAAAATGGTTTTTTATCTTAAGCTCAATGGAAGGTTGAAAATCGAAAGGGATAAGTTCATTAATAATTGACAAATGTTGCTCTTCAAGATCGTCAATCAGCTTTTCGTAGGTGTTATCCTGAATGGATGCAAGCTTACCTGTTTCAATCAGCTTGTCGGTACAGCCGCTAATTGCGGATGCAACCAACACAGTTCTGTCTTTACGGACACTCTCCTTAACAATCTTTACAACATTGGATATATTTGTGGCATCAGCAACAGAGCTTCCGCCAAATTTCAGTATCTGCATTTAGTTTAAAAATTTTATATGTTTTTTTATGGCATTCTCAATATCCCGCCACTCCAAAAGAAATCCATCATGTCCGAATTGAGAAGATATTTGTTCAAAATAGGAATTGTTAATTCCGTTGTGTAAAAATCTCTGCTCCTCCAGAGGGAAAAGCAGGTCGCTGTCAATTCCTATTATCAATGTGTCTGCTTTAACTGATGAGAGAGCATTTCCGACACCTCCGCGTCCTCTGCCCACATTGTGGCTGTCCACAGATTTAGATAATATATAGTAGGAGTATGCATCAAAACGGTCCACCAGTTTCTTACCCTGGTACTGCTGATAGCTGCAAGCTCTTTGCGCGAAAAGTATATTCTCATCCTGCTCCTGCTGGGTTAATCCATAGCCGTGGAAAGATCTGTATGAAAGCAGAGCAATGGATCTTGCAGCAGCAAGTCCGAGTTTTCCTCCATCGAGACTCCTCTGTTCCTGAAAAGTGCTGTCGGCAAAAAGTGCCATCCTCTGAGACTCGTTAAAAGCAGTGCCCCATGGAGAAACCTGAGCATTACATGCGAGGAGTACCATGTGTTTAACAATGTCGGGAAACATTATGCTCCATTCTAATGCCTGAAAACCACCTATGGATCCCCCTATAACAAGGTCGATCTTCTTAATGCCAAGATGTTCTCTTAGAAGATTGTGTGCCTTTACAATGTCCCTCACAGTAACCATGGGAAAGGAGAGAAGATATCTGGCCTGAGGATATTTGAAAGAGGCCGGACCGCTGCTTCCGTAGCAAGATCCGATCATATTGGCGCAAATGACCGTGTACCTGTTTGTGTCAAACAATCTGTCCGGCCCCACCAAGTCTCCCCACCACTCCTTAGGATTGGAATTTGCGGTAAGGGCATGGCAAATCCAGATCACCTCTCTTCCTTCGGATAAATTATCTGTGTGGTGGTAACAAATTTCCAGCTTCTCCAGCCTCTCTCCACTCTCAAAAATAAAGGGTTCGTTATATTTGAATAAAGCTCTCTTCATTTATCAGATTCTCTTTAAAGCCTGTTCTATATCCGCCTTTATATCGTCTATATGTTCGATCCCCACGGAAATTCTCAACATATTTGCCCTTAGCCCTGCAGCCTCAAGCGCCTCTGTGCTAAGCTGGGCGTGAGTAGTAGAGGCCGAATGGGTGATCAGGGTTTTATTGTCTCCAACATTTACCAGATGTGTGATAAGAGAGAGAGACTCTACGAATTTCGCAGTCTGACTTTTGTCGCCTTTTATGCAGAACGAAAGGACACCGCCAAAACCACCTCTAAGATATTTCTTTGCATTGGAGTGGTTTGGATTGCTTTTAAGCCCCGGGTAGTTTACAGATTCCACCTTAGGATGCACACTCAGCCATTCGGCAAGTTCAAGAGCATTGCTTAAGATTTTCTCCATTCTCAGAGAGAGGGTCTCAACCCCCTGTAGCAGAAGAAAAGCATTGAAAGGGCTAAGCGAACAGCCCCAGTCTCTGACGCCCTCCACCCTTGCTCTGACTGCAAAAGCTATGTTTCCGGAGGGAGAACCCTCTCCGAATGTATCCCAGAATTTTAAGCCGTGATATGACTCCGAAGGTTCGGTAAACCTTGGAAATTTACCCGAACTCCAGTCGAAGTTTCCGCAATCCACCACGACACCTCCCAGACTGTTTCCATGTCCGCCGATCCACTTTGTAGCCGATTGAACAATTACATTTGCTCCCCAATCAATTGGTCTGAATAGGTAACCCGCACCACCGAATGTGTTGTCAATAATTAAAGGAATGGAGTACTTCTTGCTTGTTTCTGCAAATCTCTCAAAGTCAGGGATATAGAAATCGGAATTACCTATAGACTCTATGTAAATCGCTTTTGTTCTGTTATCGATTAACTTTTCATACTCCTGCACAGACCCCTTTTTTGCAAAGCGGAAATCTATGCCAAGCCTGTTAAAACTTATTTTAAACTGATTATATGTTCCTCCATAAAGAGAGGAAGATGAGACAATATTATCGCCGTTTTCGGCGATATTCTGAATTGCAATGAACTGGGCCGCCTGGCCGGAAGAGACAGCAACTGCTGCTGTTCCGCCCTCAAGTGCTGCTATCCGTTTTTCAAAGACATCGGTAGTGGGGTTTGAGAGTCGCGTATAAATATTGCCGGCCTCTTCAAGAGAAAAAAGTTTTGCGCCGTGTTCGACACTGTTAAAAACGAAGGAGGCAGTTTGGTGTATTGGAGTGACACACGAGCCTTGTGATGGATCAGGATTATGACCGGCATGTACCTGAAGGGTATCAAAATGAGTATAATTCATTTGGAAATTGTAATTAATGTATTTTGGGAAAAGAGTGCAAAATTTATGAGACCTTGCTCAAGGGACCTAATTTAAGCCCGACAGACTCGTTAATGCATCAAAGCGATGCATTCGCATCATTGAGATGCGCATAGAAAAATTGATATGAGAGTCTCTATGCATTAATTACTGTAAGTAGGGCAAAGATATATATTGAATTTTTAATGGACAAATTTTTGTTTTAAATAGTTAACTTTGCAGCATCATACCACGAATATGAACAAAATTTTATCTAATATCCTTTTGACCGGAATTGGTTTTGTGCTATGCAATTCTGCAAATTCTCAAACTGCTGAAGTAAAAGACCTGCTCAAAGAGGGTAGCTTTGCAAAGATTGAGGGACCGGCAATTGATTCTTATGGGAATCTTTATGCTGTGAATTTTGAAAAACTGGGGACTATCGGCATTGTAAAACCTTCGGGAGAGGCTTCGGTCTACATTGTTTTACCTGAGGGGTCCGTTGGCAACGGAATACGCTTTGACAAAGCAGGATTCATGTATATCGCCGATTATACCAAACACAATATTTTAAAAGTCAATCCCCGGGATAAGTCAATCTCCGTATTTTCCCACAACCCAAAGATGAACCAACCTAACGATATCGCAATCTCTCCCAATTCGGAATTTCTCTATGCCAGTGACCCTAACTGGAGGGACTCTACCGGAAATCTCTGGATGATAAACCGGGAAGGAGAGACTTTCCTTCTTGAAGGCAATATCGGAACCACTAACGGAATTGAAGTAAGCCCGGATGGCAAGCAATTGTATGTAAATGAGTCTATCCAAAGAAAGATCTGGGTATATGACATTAGAAAGGATGGCTTTGTTAAAAACAAACGGCTATTCTATTCGTTTGATGATTATGGAATGGACGGAATGCGTTGCGACGCAAAGGGCAACCTATATGTTACAAGACACGGTAAAGGGACCATTGTAGTGATTTCAAAACGAGGTAAGCAAATAAATGAAATTGCACTAAAGGGAAAACTGTGCTCAAATATTACTTTAGACCTGGATAAGAAGAATCCGGTCTTTTATGTGACTTTGGCAGACAGAGGCTGTTTTGAGTATTTTACACTTAAATAGTGTGTAAATCAACTAACTGAATAATACCTCTTTTTAATCCAGAAAGCCACATTAACTAAACCTATCATTACCGGAACCTCTACCAAGGGACCGATTACTGCTGCAAACGCCTCTCCCGAGTTAATGCCAAAAATGGCAATTGCTACTGCAATAGCCAGCTCAAAATTATTACTGGCTGCAGTAAACGACAGTGTAACCGATTGTTCATAAGTTGCCCCAACCCTTTTGCTAAGGAAGAAGGATACTACGAACATAACTACGAAGTATATCACCAAAGGAATTGCTATCCTGACTACATCCATAGGAATTTTTACTATGTATTCACCTTTAAGAGAGAACATTACTACAATAGTAAACAACAAGGCGACAAGTGTTAAAGGATTTATTTTTGGTACAAATTTAGTTTCATACCACTCTTTGGTTTTTACACGGATAAGTATGAAGCGGGTAAGAAATCCTGCAATCATTGGAATACCAAGGTAGATGAAAACGCTTTTGGCAATTGTCCCTATTGTTATCTGAGCTACAGAATCATTAACAGGGAGTCCAAACCAACCTGGAAGTACCCCGATAAACACATATGCATATACAGAAAATAGCAAAACCTGAAAAAGTGAGTTGAATGCCACTAATCCGGCAGCATACTGAGTATCGCCCTTTGCCAGATCGTTCCACACAATTACCATTGCAATACACCTTGCAAGACCAATCAGAATGACACCATACATATAGTCGATGTTAAATTGCAGAAAGATTATTGCGAGAAGGAACATCAAAACCGGGCCGATTATCCAGTTTTGAACCAGAGATAGCCCCAATATCTTAGTATTTTTAAATACGTCGCCCAACTCTTCGTACTTTACCTTCGCAAGAGGCGGGTACATCATTACTATCAAACCGATTGCAATTGGTATATTGGTTGTTCCACTCGAGAGGCTATTCCAGAAACCAGCAATTTCCGGGCTTGCCCAGCCCATAAGCACCCCTGCAAACATCGCAAGGAAAATCCAAAGTGTTAGATACCTGTCTAGGAATTTTAGTCTTTTTTGAGATGGCATATTATTAAAGTTTATGATTAAGATTTAATTATTATAGTTTTGAACCGGAAACGGTAATGCTGTAGATTCCTGTATCCCCAGTCTTAAATAATTCAATTTCCTGCTTAGACAGATATTTCTCAAGTACCTCTTTCGGAATAGCTATCACGTTTTGTTTGTGGACCGTTATGTTTTGAAATCCTTGACCGGCAATTATCGCAAGGTATTGTTCCATACCTATGGCTCCTGATACACATCCCACATACATCTCGGCATCCTGACGTAGTTTTTCCGGAAGCTCACCTTTAATTACTACATCTGAAACGCAGAAGTGGCCACCAGGCTTCAAAACCCTCATTATCTGAGCAAATGCTTTTGTTTTATCGGGCACCAGATTTAACACACAATTTGAAACCACTACATCGAACTGATTGCCTTGCAGTGGCATATCTTCTATGTCGCCCTGTACAAATTCTACATTCGTAAAGCCGATTTTTTTATTATTTTCTTTTGCCCTGGCAACCATGGCTTCTGTAAAATCAAGCCCAGTAACACTCCCCGTTTCTCCAACAATGGCCCGCGCAACAAAGCAATCATTTCCTGCACCGCTTCCCAAATCAAGAACACTGTCCCCTTTTTTTATCGAAGCAAACTGTGTGGGAATGCCACATCCCAAACCCAAGTCGGCATCGGGATTGTATCCTTCCAGATTTATATAACCGTCACCAATCATACTGTATTCCGATTCGGCACAACATCCCGAAGTGCTACAGCAAGATGATTTCCCTCGTGTTGAGCTATTTTGGGCAATTTGCCCGTATTTTTCCTGGACAATAAGTTTTAAATTTTCTGCTTTCATACCTGTGATTGAATTTGTTCTATATATAATTTATAAAATCGCTCTTTAATTTTGTCCCTGATTCTGTGAAATTCCCTCAAAATAAATTCGGGGGTACCAGTTTTATGAGAAGGGTCCTCAAATCCTATATGCAGGCGATGTTTTACTTTGCCATAAAAAGCAGGGCAAGTCTCATTGGCATCGTCACAAACTGTAATAACATAATCCCACTCATCTTTTAAGTATTCATCAACCATTTTTGGAGTATGGCCGCTTATATCTATGCCCACTTCTTTCATCACTTTTACTGCAGTTTGGTTTACCCGGGAGGTAGGCTGTGTCCCGGCAGAACAAACAGTAATATTTTTGTCAAATGATTGTAGGAACCCATGAGCCATTTGGCTTCGGCAACTATTTCCTGTACATAATATTAGTATTTTCATAAGTAATTATAAATTTAATATTTTATCCACAACATCCATTGCTTTTTTTCAAGCCTTTTAGAAGGAAACCGGACTCTCCGTACTCTATAGTTACATCTTTTAATTCAATTAACAATTCTTCGGCAATAAAGATATTTACTCCTTCTATAGATGTTGTAATTTCTCCTTTTTCGGCTTGAGAGGCAATGTCCATACCTAAAAGGCAGGAACTTTTCTCCGGAGTAAATTTTAAACTATCCATTGTTACATAATAGAATTAAATAAAAACCCAACTATCATTATCCCGGTTGCAACAATACCTATAAAGGTAAATATCAAAGGGAGCTTTAATACTTTCTTGAGAATTATCATCTCCGGCAGGGAGAGCCCGATTACCGCCATCATAAATGCAAGAGCAGTTCCGAGAGGAACCCCTTTTTCTATGAAGACACTTACTATAGGGATAATTCCGGCTGCATTGGAATAAAGAGGAACTCCTATCAATACAGAGAGCGGAACAGAGTACCATGTTGATTTACCCATAAGGTTAGTCATAAAACTTTCCGGAACATATCCATGTGCCGCGGCACCAACTGCTATACCAATAACTACATATATCCACACTTTACCTACAATCTCTTTAACGGCAGTTAATCCCCGTTTTATACGATCTTCAATGGTTATCTTCTCTTCGGTGTTTTCTTCGTTTTCACCACTTATCTTATAAACCCAGCTTTCAACATACTTTTCAAGTTTAAGTTTGCCTATTATATATCCGGAAATAATTGCAATAACTAACCCCGTTAATACATATATAAGCGCTACTTTCCATCCGAACAAGCCAAAAAGTAATATAACTGCCACTTCATTTATCATTGGAGCTGAAATCAAAAAAGAGAAAGTTACGCCGAGAGGCACTCCGGCCTGAACAAAACCAAGAAACAACGGGATAGCCGAGCAGGAGCAAAACGGTGTTACAATGCCCAATAAAGCAGCCATTACATTACCGGTAAACAGAGATTTGCCCTCCAATATTTTTCTGGTCTTTTCAGGAGTAAAATATGTACGTATAATCCCTACGAAAAATACTATCAGTATTAATAACATCAATACTTTAGGAACTTCAAAAATGAAAAATCGCAGTGTCTCGGTAAAATGCAATCCTTTTTGCATCCCGAACAGATTATCAATTATAAAATCCGCTAAAAATTGCAGGTTGTGGTAAAGAGTATACCAGATTGCTATTCCTAATACTATTTGAAAAATCTTCTTCCAATTCATGAGAACAATTTAAAATGTTTTATTATGAGTACTAAGAAACAGTTTCTAAAACACGCGGATAATATAGTATATCCCCACAATGATAAACAGGATGGCAATAACTCTCCTGAACCATATTTCGAAAGACTTGATTCTATTGTAAAATCTACCAATGCCGGAGAGGGTGTATGCAAGTAACCATGAGACTATTATTACGGGAATTCCTGTCGCTATGGCGAAAATAAGAGGAAGGTACAGACCTGAAGCACTGCTTATGGTCATTGGAACAAGCATGCCGAAGTATAGGACGCCGCTGTAGGGACAGAAGGCAAGCGCGAACAACATCCCAAGCAGAATTGCATCAAGATAGCCCCAGGTTTTTTTCTTCTCCATTCTTGAAGACATACCGTCCATGCCCGGGAATTTAATTTTTATTACATCGAGCATGAAAAATCCAATTATTATAAGAAGTGGACCGAGTATTTTCTCTCCGTACTGCTGAAAGAAGCCTGAAAACTTAAACTGGTCTGCACCAAGGTAAAGAGTCAGTGCAATTGCAGTATAGGTAACTGCACGGCCAAATGTATAAAGAAGACCGTTTATGAAAACCCTGTTTCGGTTATCGAAATCTTTACTTATGAACCCTACTGCTGTGATGTTGGTAGCCAGAGGACAAGGGCTGATTGCAGTCATTAATCCAAGCACCATAGCAGTGATCCACGGCATTGTGCTGTTTTCGAGTAAACCACTGAATAATTCCATTTCTAATTATTTTAAGAAGGCATCCACCTTCTCTTTTATAATTTCTTTGAACTTTGCCGGATTTTTACGGGCATACATAAAACCTTCGTTTGTAAGATTAATCTGCTTTTTGCCTTTCACGATCAGAAGAGCCTGACCGGAAACCTGCAGTTTTTCTGCAATCGCCTTGCTCGAAGCATAGTCCAGATTTATCGATTTAAAACTTATCTCGCCACCGTAAAGAGACTGGATATCATTTTTGGCTTCATTTTCTACAGCCATGCACGTCACACAACGCGAGGTCAGGTGAAAATAATAGGCCTCCACCTTTTCCGGAGTAGCGGTCTTAATGGCTTTTTTGCTGACATTCTGGGCATTGCAAACGAAAGAGAACATTACCATCAATATGGTAAAACTTAAGATTAGAGGGCGTTTCATAATGATTTATTTATTTAATATTTACTCAATACCTGCTTGATCTCTTCTGCAGAGGGAACGCGACCTTTTATCTCGATATTCTCGTTTACAACCAGCGCAGGTAAAGACATAATGTTGTACTTCATTATCTCCATAATATCCTCCACTTTCGTAATAGTTGCATTAATGCCATCTCGATCCACAACTTCGCGTGTGATTTTTTCAAGTGTCTTGCAATTTGGGCAACCTGTCCCTAAAATCTTAATATCCATTGTTAACATTTATTTATGTGTTTTTCCGTTAATCGGTTAAAAAACTGGTCCAACATATGCCTTGCTTCCGCCCAGTTTTCGCGGTTGATACAATACTTTATGTATGGGGGATTAATCTCTCCTTGAATCAGCCCTGCTTTTTTCAACTCCTTAAGGTGTTCTGAAAGTGTAGATCGGGCAATCGGGAGGTTTTCTGCCATATCTCCGCTATAGCAACACTTGTCCAGATTATTTACCAGATAGTCCATTATGAAAACGCGCACAGGGTGGGAGAGTGCCTTGGCGTAACCGGCCAACTTTATTTGATCGGGTGTAAAATACCTTTTTGTAGCTTGCATAACATTCATTTCGTAAAAATACGAAACAAATGTATATATTTATTTTTAGTTTTAAACAAAATAGTTTTCAACTCAGAAAAGTAATAATAGTAACAACAATGCTCCAGACGCTTATGCCATTGATGAAAATTATCTCAGTAAATCCAGTGATCCCGTTTTTAATTATAGAGAAAATGGTCAGCAGAACTGTTATTCCAATTATAATCAGTCCTAATACGCCAAGAAATTGTTCTTTGGGAAGAACTGTAATTTGAAATATTACAATCAAGGTCGGAAGAACCAGAAAGACAACAACTGCTAACAGATTATGCATTAGGCGTTGTATTGTCATTTTCAGATGTTTAAGGCTGTAGGGCTGAATATTGTGAGGGATAAAAGCCAGCAGAGTAAGTAAAGCGGCGCTGTAATCTATGTATCGCATAAGCAACTCGTACTTTCCAAGGTCATAAAACTCAGTCAGTAACCAAAAAAAGATGTAAACTAAAATGGCAGTGGCAAAAAGAAGACGCTTATAGCCCTTCACATATTTCTTCCCGTACAAATTCTTATTACTCAGAAAACTCAGAGTTTGAGTGCTCAGATCTATGTCTATATGCTGGATAGTCTTTTTTGTCACGTAAGGTAATATACCAGCATAGATAAATCCTGTTAAAATTATGCCTAGTTTTATCCAAATCATTTTCGGGCAGTTTTTGCAAAGAACAGCATCATAATAGCAGATATAAAGGCGGTAGCAGCACCAAAGTAAAATGGAATACTTGAGTTTACCTTGTCGTATAGCAATCCTGCAATAAGACTTGCCGGCAACAATGTAATGCCCAGCAAAGCATTGTAAATGCCTAACCCTGTACCCCTCTTGTTCGGATCAATCATATCCGATACGAATGCTTTTTGAATTCCGTCAGTTGACGCAGAATAAAGACCGTAAAGGGCAAAAAGTGCTACAATTGCACCAACACTGGTTGTTACTCCGAATCCATAGTAAACTATGGCATAAATTAAATACCCTACAATCAATATTTTTTCCCTCCCGATTTTATCTGAGAGAGAACCGATAGGGATAGCCAGCAAAACGGAGACTATGCTGGTAACCAGATAAACAAGCGGAATAAAAGCAACTTTTACCCCAACTTCATTTGCTTTAACCATCAGTAATGCATCAGTAGAGTTACCAAGTGTAAAGATGAAAGCAATGGCCAGGAAAAGGTAGAATCTTTTAGGAAAATCTCTGAAATGAAATTTTTTGAAAAGATTTCCTTCCGGTTTTTTGGCCTCTTTAATACCAAAAAATATTACAAAAATACTAAGGATAGCTGGTATGCCTGCCAAAAGGAAAATGAACTGGTAGTCACCGGGAAAGAAAAACAGCAAAGCAAATGCAATCAAAGGACCTGCTATCGCACCGCTGTTGTCCATCGCCTTTTGTAATCCGAAGCTCTTTCCGGTTTCACCATTAATTACCGAACCGGCCACCAGACTGTCGCGGGGCGCAGTCCGGATACCCTTGCCTACTCTCTCAACAAACCTCAGACACAGTACCTGTAACGGTGAGATAACAAACGAATAGAGAGGGATAATCAATGCGGAAATGCCGTATCCTATTAACATAAAGGGTTTGTTTTTCCCAATCTTGTCGCTCCAGAACCCGGATAAAGCTTTAATGAGTGAAGCAGTGCTCTCTGCAATTCCCTCAATAAGTGACAAACTTGTTTTGGATGCCCCTATTGAGAGCAAGAACATAGGCATAACCGAATAAACCATCTTTACGGATGTGTCGGTAAGAAAGCTGGTTAATCCGGTAAACAGAATGTTCCGGTTAAAGCCAAAGAAGCGTTTTTCCTTTTCTTTTTTAACAATTTCTTCCGTCATTTTTTTCTTTTATATTTCGTCCCTGGTGCTGTTGATTTTTAGAAGTTTGAACAACTCTACAATAAACAGAGGAAGAATAGACATACCCACAACCAACCACCAGTGTTCACTGTCCATTACCGAGAGTCTGAACACTTCTCTTACCGGATTTACAAGCAATACAAAAAGCATTAACCCAGCGGAGGCCAGTATGGCTCCTATAAGCGGTTTGTTCCTCATTGGATTTATACGGAATGAAGATCTCTTGTTGGAGTGCAAGTTGCGTACATGCATCAGTTGAGCAAACACAAGAGAGGCAAAAGCCATAGTCTGACCAAGACTCTCTCCTTCGTCCCTTAATCCGATTCTGTATGCTACTAAAGGAATAGCTCCAAGCATAATACCCTGATAAATTGTTCTCCATACCATCCCTTTGGTCATAAATCCTTTTTTTGAGTTTCTGGGTTTTCTCTCCATAATATCCTTTTCGGCAGGATCTACACTGAGTGCTAAGGCCGGAAGACTGTCCGTTACAAGGTTTACCCAAAGGATATGAATAGGAAGGAGTGGTGCCCCCCAGTTTAATATTGATGCGACAAGCAAAAGGAATATTTCGCCCACATTGGTAGAGAGCAAAAACTGTATGGCCTTTAGGATATTATCGTATATCCTTCTTCCCTCCTCAACAGCGGAGACTATTGTGGCAAAATTATCGTCTGTAAGAATCATGTCGGAGGCATCCTTAGCCACATCGGTACCCACAATACCCATTGCTGCGCCAATGTCCGCCTGCTTAAGTGCAGGGGCATCATTCACACCGTCGCCGGTCATTGCCACCACTTCGTTGTGTTTTTGCCATGCTTTTACTATGCGCACCTTATGTTCGGGAGCAACCCTAGCGTAAACAGAATATCTTTTTACATTATGATAGAGCTGGTCATCGCTTATCTGTTCCAACTCTGCTCCGGTAATGGCTTCATCGCCATCTTTATATATTCCAATTTCACGGGCAATTGCTATTGCCGTGATTTTATGGTCGCCGGTTATCATCACGGGTCTGATTCCGGCCGCGGTACACCTGGCAACAGCATCGATCACCTCCGGTCTTGCAGGGTCTATCATCCCCGTAAGTCCGACAAAAATGAGCCTGCTCTCTATGTTTTCCATATCGGCTTTAGCAGGTGTCTTATCCAGTTCTTTATAAGCTATAGCTAAAACACGCAATGCAGAACCTGCCATTCTCTCATTTGCGCTGCGGATACTCTCCAGATCTACTTGTTCAATGGCTCTGACCTCTCCATTTATCAGAATTCTGTCACAAACACTAAGAACCTCATCCATACCTCCTTTAACATTAACAACAAACCTTTGTTCATCTGTATGATTGACTGTGGACATTCTCTTTCTCTCTGAATCGAAGGGAACCTCGGCAACGCGGGGAGAGGATTTTTCTATGCTGTTCTTATTTAGCCCAAATTTTAATCCTATATCAAGAATTGCAGTCTCTGTCGGATCTCCGGTACTCTTATGGGTGCCATCCTCCAATATTCTCAGATGAGCATCTGTACAGTGTATTGCAATGGAAAGCAACCTCTTCTCCTCTTGGTTCAACGAATCATTCAGTGGGTTTCTTTCAAATACCCTGGCTTTGAGATTTGTGTACAGCTCCACAACAGTCATTCTGTTTTGAGTAAGAGTTCCGGTTTTGTCGGAACAGATAACTGTGGCGCTGCCCAATGTCTCTACCGACGGTAATGTACGGATTATTGCATTACGTTTCACGAGCCGCTGGACGCCAATTGCCAATACAACAGTTGAAATGGCAGGAAGCCCTTCCGGAATTGCAGCCACAGCTAAACTTACAGCGGTCATAAACATACTTAAGGCCGAATTGCCATACAAGATGCCAACAACGAAAATTACGGCACATATAACCAATGCTGCAATCCCCAAAATTTTGCCCAACTCTTCCAGGCGAATCTTCATAGGAGTCTCCGTATCAGTAGTCTTCTGGATAAGGTCGGCAATCTTGCCAACCTCCGTATTCATACCTGTTGCAACGACAACACCGCGTCCCCGGCCGTATGTTACCATTCCGCTTGAGAAGGCCATATTGGTACGGTCACCCAGGGCTATCTCCGAACCCTCCAGAGTTAAGATATTTTTTTCTACAGGAACAGACTCTCCGGTCATCGCGGACTCCTGTATTTTAAGATTTGCAGTCTCGAACAGGCGCAAATCGGCAGGAACCACATCACCGGTATCCAAAACAACAATATCGCCGGGTACCAGCTCTTTGGTCGGTATTCCCTTAACTTCGCCGTCCCGGAATACTTTTGTCACTGGAGCACTGAGATTTTGCAGAGCCTCCAGCGAAGATTCTGCCTTGCGTTCCTGTGCGGCTCCTATAAATGCGTTTACAACCAATATGCCCAGAATCACGAAGGTATCCAGCAACCCCTCCCCGTTAATTACACCGGTAATCCCGGAAACAATGGCTGCAATCAGGAGAATTATGATCATAAAACTCCTGAACTGAGCTAAAAACATCTGGAGAAATGTTTTTTTATTCTTTGACAGCAGCTGATTATAGCCAAACTCCTCTACTCTTTTGTTTATCTCGTCGGAAAAGAGTCCGGTTTCTGGGGAGACCTTAAAGTGTTCAAAAATCTCGGTTATACTTTTATTATAAAAATGTGTCATATTATGCATTTGTTATATTGTCAGTAAAAGATTTCTGCAAATGTAGTGAAAGTTTAGATATTGGTGTATTGAACAATATTCAAAAAAAAATTGTAATATTGTAAGAAGATTGTAAATTATGAAAATTTTCGCCTCTATACAAATCTCGGAAATTGATCAGTATACGATTAAAAATGAGCCAATTACACAAATTGACTTAATTGAAAGGGCTTCTTTTAAAATTGTAAATTGGTTAATTCATAATATCCCTTACGGGAAAAAACTGCTGTTTTTTGCTGGTCCTGGGGATAATGGAGCTGACACATTGGTAGTTGCAAGGTTAATATCGGAGTATGAATATGAAAGTGAAGTCTACCTGTTAAGTTCAGACAAACCACTAAAAGAATCTGTTGCAATTAGCCTGAACCGTTTGGAAAAGCAAGGAAAGGTAAAAATTTCGGTGATAGATTCAGATAGTTCCATTCCAGAAATACCGTCAGATGCTGTTGTACTGGATGGTCTTTTCGGGTCCGGCCTGAACAGACCATTGGAAGGAATAGCAGAAAAGATTGTTGCTCAGATAAACTCGTCCGGAGCTTTAGTAGTGGCTATTGATATGCCAAGCGGGCTATTCTGCGAGGATAATTCACACAACGATCTTTCGAAAGTGGTAAGAGCCGCTTTTACACTTTCATTCCAATTTCCAAAGTTAAGTTTCTTTTTCCCTGAACACAGCGGGATTCTGGGAAAGTGGGAAGTTTTGCCAATTGGCCTTCATCGCGATGCCATTGAACAAATTAATACGCCATTTAACTATTTGAGCAAAGATCGTATTTTAGGATTAATTAAACAAAGGGAAAAATTTTCTCATAAAGGAGATTACGGGCACGCACTGCTAATCTCTGGTTCTTACGGAAAGATGGGAGCAGCAATTCTTGCCTCACGGGCTTGTTTAAGATCAGGTGCCGGACTTCTTACAACACATATCCCGGCAAAAGGCTATGAAATTATGCAAATATCTGTTCCGGAAGCTATATGCAGCATTGACTCTTCGGACTTTTTCTTTTCCGATATTCCGGATTTAGATCCATATACCGCTATTGGTGTAGGTCCGGGTCTGGGTAAGAACAAAATGTCCGGACAGGCTCTAAAAAAATTATTGGAAGCGAAACACTCAAAAATTGTTCTGGATGCCGATGCATTAAACATTCTGGCAAATGAACGGGAGCTGTTGGATCTTCTTCCTGAAAATGCTGTGATTACTCCGCATCCGAAAGAATTTGAACGACTTGCAGGAAAGAGTAGTGATTCCTATACCCGCTTGCTTTGTCAGATGGAGTTTTCAAAAAGGTATAAAATTATAGTAGTACTCAAAGGGGCCCACACCTGCATTACTTTCCCAAATGGAGAGGCATGGTTTAATACAACCGGCAACCCGGGAATGGCAACAGCGGGTAGCGGAGATGTATTAACAGGTGTTATTTTAGCTCTTCTGGCTCAAAATTATACTCCGGATAAAGCTGCACAGATCGGCGTATTCATACATGGCCTTGCCGGGGATATTGCTGCTCTCCAAAAGGGCGAAATTTCGCTGATAGCAGGTGATATTATTGATTCATTAGGAACGGCATTTACAAAAAAACAGATATTATGAAAAATTTAAAAACAAGATTGTTAATCATTGAAAATAATTAGGGTTAAGGATTTTAGATTCAAAGATCTTAGCGGGATCTCAACCTTACCAGGGATTTTGCAGATGTTGTAAGAAGAGAATGGGTGACTGTAGGTTTGCGAAAAGGTTTACGGTACTAAACTTTCCTGCCCCGGAGAAGCATATTTGGCAAACGATTCAAATGGTTCACTCTGCGATCATGAACTTTATAAAGTAGAAAGTCATTACTAACGAGGCCATCAGTTTAAGACCAGTACCAAGTAAAAAACCAACAAAGGAGCCTAATCCGGTTCTGAAGGCTTCATTACCCCGGCGACCGCCAAACATCTCTCCAATAACAGCACCGGCAAATGGACCGATGATTATTCCCCAGGGCCCCACAAACATACCAACTATTACACCGATGGTCGCACCGGTAATCCCCTTTTTTGTCCCTCCGAATTTCTTTGTTCCCCAGAGTGGAACTACATAATCAAGCAGAGTGACCACTACTGTTACAATGGCAAATATCCATAAAAGTGATTGTGGAAGATCGATCCGTTCAGTAAAATGAATAAGCAATAACCCCAGGAAACTCAGAGGAGGGCCTGGTACCACAGGCAGGAAGCAACCTAAAATACCTGCGACAATCAGTACTGATCCTAAAATGATAAGAAAAATATCCATGTCTGTCGGTTTTCTACAAATGTAGAAGTTTTTTTTATGTAACTTGCACAAGAGAATACAAATCACGCCAGTGTGTAAAATTGATCAATATGAAAAATCCGGTAACTCTCTTTAAATTAATCACCTTTCTGATCTTTTCCGGCTTTATCTTTAATAACTTAAGTGCTCAACAGATTTCATCCGCAGATATTGACAAACTTGTGGAGAGGACAATGAAGACATTTGATGTTCCGGGTATTGCCGTAGCAATAGTAAAAGATGACAAAGTTATTCACTCAAAAGGCTACGGGGTGCGCTCATTGAAAACAATGCAAAAGACAGATGAGAACACACTGTTTGCCATTGCCTCCAACAGCAAGGCTTTCACCGCTGCGGCTCTCGGTATTTTGGTGGATGAAGGCAAATTGAAATGGAACGACCGCGTGATTGATTATATTCCGGAATTCAGAATGTACAATCCATATGTTACGGAGGAGTTTACCATTAAAGACCTGCTAACCCATCGCAGCGGTTTGGGTCTGGGAGCCGGCGACCTTATGATATGGCCCGACTCTTCTGCCTTTACTCTTAAAGAGATAATTCACAATCTCAGATACCTTAAGCCGGTTTCAGGCTTCCGTACAAAATATGACTATGACAACCTTCTTTATATTGTTGCCGGAGAGGTTGTTGCAAGAATATCCGGAGTTAGTTGGGAGGAGTTTGTGGAGGCGAGAATTATGCAACCTCTTGGAATGACATCAAGTGCCGCAAGTTACGGCAGACTGAAGAACAAAACTAACATAATTGATGCTCACGTACCGGTAGAAGGCAAGGTGCAGGTTGTCCCAATGACATTGAATGATGTAGCCAATGCAGCAGGAGGAATATACAGCAGCGTGGCCGATATGGGCAAGTGGGCAATTATGCAGATGAATGATGGAAAATATGGCGAAGGAGTCTCAAAGCAAATTTTTTCCAAGGAGGTTCATCAAGAGATGTGGTCTCAGCAAACAATTATTCCTGTAACTGGGAAAACTATGTATAATACTCATTTTCATAGTTATGGCCTTGGATGGGGGCTAACTGATATTAATGGTTACAAGCAAGTTGCTCATACAGGCGGACTCTCTGGTGTAGTTACCCAAGTAGTACTTATTCCGGAGCTTAAACTGGGTATTATTGTCTTTACGAACCAGCAATCAGGAGAAGCATTTACTGCAATTACAAACACAGTTATTGACAGCTATTTTGGAATAAAGGGTATTGACCGGGTTAAGGAGAACTACGACAGGGTCAAGGCTAATGAAAAAGCTGCCGGAGATGTTACCGGACCAATCTGGAAGAGAGTGGAAGAGTTGAAGAAAGGCGTCAATGGCCAAAACCAGGTGGTCCCCGATTTTAGCCACTATGCAGGCACATACACAGACAACTGGTTCGGAGATGTCAAGATATCCATTAACGAGGACAGATTATGGTTCAGCTCAGTCATGTCTCCAAAACTGAAAGGAGAGATGCTTTACTACGGAGGAAACACATTTGTGGTAAAGTGGAATGACCGGGGGTTCGATGCCGATGCATTCGCCAGTTTCCAGCTTGATGTAGATGGGAAACCCGCAAGCTTTAAGATGGAGGCAATATCTCCATCAACGGATTTCAGCTTCGATTTTCAGGATCTGGACTTTCACAGATTGAAAATTATTCAAATTTCTGAAGCAGAAGTTCCATCAGTTTGATGGATGCTACTGAAACAGGTGTTCCAGGACCAAAAATTGCGGCAGCACCAGCTTTGTATAGAGCATCGTAGTCCTGCGAAGGAATAACACCTCCGACAATAACCATAATATCTTCACGACCAAGTTTTTTAAGCTCGGCAATAATCTGGGGAACCAAAGTCTTGTGACCCGCAGCAAGGGATGAAACTCCAACTACGTGTACATCATTTTCTACAGCCTGCTTTGCTGCCTCTTCAGGAGTCTGGAAAAGAGGCCCCATATCCACGTCAAAGCCACAGTCGGCATAACCGGTAGCTACAACCTTAGCGCCACGGTCGTGACCATCCTGACCGAGTTTGGCAATCATAATACGAGGTTGACGACCCTCTTTCTTTGCAAATTCGGTAACAAGCATTTTAGCCTTTTCGAAGTCGCTGTCGTTTTTAACCTCACTTGAATAAACACCTGTGTTCATACGAATAATTGCTTTATATCTTCCGGCTACCTCTTCGCAGGCATCAGAGATCTCACCTAAGGAGGCACGAACCTTGGCTGCCTCTATTGCAAGTTCCAGCAGATTACCGGTTTTTGTTTTTGCTGCATTGGTAATCGCTGCCAGAGCTGTCTTAACCTTAGCTTCATCTCTGTTTGCGCGAAGTTCTTTTAGTCTTGCGATTTGTGATTCACGAACCATAGTATTATCTATGTCCAGAGTTTCCAAAGGATCTTCTTTGTCCAGACGATACTTGTTAATACCAACGATTGTATCAATTCCAGAGTCGATACGAGCCTGTTTGCGTGCAGCTGCCTCTTCGATTCTCAGTTTTGGAATACCGGTTTCGATAGCCTTAGCCATTCCACCAAGTTTCTCAACTTCCTGGATATGTCCCCATGCACGGTTGGCAATATCTGCAGTAAGTTTTTCTACATAATATGAACCTGCCCAAGGGTCAAGAGATTTTGTAATATTAGTCTCTTCCTGAAGATAAATCTGAGTATTTCTTGCAATACGGGCAGAGAAATCTGTAGGAAGTGCAATAGCCTCGTCAAGAGCATTGGTGTGAAGCGACTGGGTATGACCCAAAGCTGCTGCCATAGCCTCAACACAGGTTCTGGCTATATTGTTATACGGATCCTGCTCTGTAAGCGACCACCCCGATGTCTGGCAATGAGTTCTCAACGACAGAGATTTAGGATTTTCAGGATTGAACTGTTTTACCAGCTTTGCCCAAATCATACGAGCTGCACGCATTTTTGCAATCTCCATAAAGTGGTTCATACCGATAGCCCAAAAGAATGAAAGACGAGGAGCAAACTGATCCACGTCCATTCCTGCAGCGATACCGGTTCTAAGATATTCAAGACCATCTGCAAGAGTATACGCCATCTCAATATCACAAGTTGCACCTGCTTCCTGCATATGATAGCCGGAGATTGAGATTGAGTTGAATTTAGGCATATTTCTGGCTGTGTAAGAGAAAATGTCACCGATTATTCTCATCGAGAATTCAGGTGGATAGATATAGGTATTTCTAACCATGAACTCCTTAAGGATATCGTTTTGTATTGTTCCTGCCATCTCTTCCAGTTTTGCCCCTTGTTCAAGGCCTGCAACTATGTAGAATGCAAGAATCGGAAGAACCGCACCGTTCATTGTCATGGACACAGACATCTTGTTAAGAGGGATCTGGTCGAAAAGAACCTTCATGTCCTCTACGCTGCATATACTTACACCTGCTTTACCGACATCACCTACCACGCGGGGGTGGTCTGCATCGTATCCGCGGTGAGTTGCAAGGTCAAAAGCTACCGAAAGACCTTTCTGACCGGCAGCAAGATTTCTGCGATAAAATGCATTTGACTCCTCTGCTGTGGAGAAACCTGCATACTGACGAACAGTCCAAGGTTTGTTTACATACATTGTACTGTACGGACCACGAAGGTAAGGAGGAAGACCGGCTGCATAGTTAAGGTGCTCAAGACCTTCCAGATCCGAGGCGTTATATACCCCTTTGAGTGCGATCTGTTCCGGAGTCATCCATGTCGACTGCTCCTGAGCGGTTGCAGCGGCACCTCCGGTATATTTTATTTCTGAAAATTCTGGACGCATATCTGATATTTTTTACTACTTGATTCCCAATTGAGTTTGATATTCCTTTAAAGTTTCAAGGATATTGCTCTTAACACTTATAAAGTTCTTAATTCCTTTAGCAATAAGCTCATCTTTGCAGGCAGGTTCTCCGGCTACAACAATGATAGATTTTTTGCCGGCAAGCTCCATAATCTTAGGCGCTGCCTCTGCATACTCGTCATCTGAAGAACAAGCAACAATGATATCTGCCTTGGCCTCCAAAGCAGCTTTTACTCCCTCTTCAATTGTAGAGAAGCGGTTATTGTCCAAAACTTCTATACCTGCAACGGCAAAGAAGTTACATGCAAACTGTGCGCGGGCCCTGCAAAAGGCAAGGTTGCCAAATGTAAGCATGAATGCTTTCGGATTTTTACCGCTTAGCTCGGTAGCAAAACGAAGAGCTTCAAATGCCTGTGCACCACGATATTTTTCAATTGGCTCAGCGATTGCGTTTCTGCTTTTCTCCCAGTTGGCCCCACGGGTAACGACATCTAAGGTAATATCCTTATCTGCTTTCTCTGTGAAATTAGGGTATTGATTTGTTCCAAGAATAGTCTCTTTGCGGGTAGCAACATTAAGGTCTCTCTTTGCAGATGTAGCCTTAACTTCTGCCTGAATAAATCCGGTCATGAAAACCTTGGTGTAACCACCCTTTTCCTCAACCTGTTTAAATAGCTTCCAGGATTCTTCGGCAATGGAAGCTGTAAGGTTTTCGATATAGTACGATCCGGCAGCAACATCCACGATCTTGTCGAAATGAGACTCCTCTTTAAGGATAGACTGAACGTTTCTGGCAATACGGTTGCTAAAATCGCCCGGTTCACGGTATGAATAGTCGAAAGGAAGAACTTCCATCGAATCTACACCTGCAATAGCGCCACTCATAGCCTCTGTAGTTGCGCGGAGCATATTTACATAAGAGTCGTAAACTGTCTGGTTCCACTCACTTGTAACAGCGTGTACCTTCATCTTCTGGCAGCACTCTTTAGCAACGCCATACTCTTTTGTAATATTTGCCCAAAGCATTCTCGCAGCACGGAATTTTGCAATTTCCATAAAGTAGTTGGAACCAATGGCAAGTGTGAATTTAATCCTGCGGGCGGCCTCTTCCGGAGCAAAGCCCATATCTGTAAGCAGGTTAATATACTCACTTCCCATTGCCAAAGCAAAAGCCAACTCCTGAACAGAAGAGGAACCGGCATCGTTAAAGGCATAACCCTCAACACCCACAACACGAATCCTTGGATAATCGGCTACAGCCTGTACACAACGTTTAAGCTTCTCCACGTAATCCGCACAGCAAAAATTCCCGGTTGTTGTAAGATCTCTAAGAGGGTCAAAATCGAAAGAGGCATAAACCTCTTCTGCCCTGGCTCCTGTAGATTTCACATAAGAGATAAATGACTTTATAATTTGGGGAGATGCACAGGCGCATCCTTCGAAGTTTACCTCTGTTTTCGCGATATCGATTCCTTTAAGCAGTGCTGCCATTTCAGCCTCAGATATCGTCTTTTTTCCATCGATGCAGAAACCTACGGAATCGACACCCTTTTTCAAACCATCAATCGCCTGAACGTTGGCCTTTTTAAAGTTGTCACACGCGCAGTAACTCTGACGGATCAGCCAGTTGTTTGTTCCTTTTGTACCTCTTACAAAAGGGAAGGTTCCGGGAACACTCGCGAGATGTTTTAAATTTGTAAGGTCTTCGGCACGATAATAAGGGCGGACTGCGATCCCCTCCGATGTCCTCCAAACGAGTTTTTTCTCGTAATCAGCCCCTTTTAAGTCTTTTGTTATCACCTCTTCCCATTGTGAAGTGGAAATAGGCGGAAACTCAGCAAATAATTTTTCTGCCATATTTATGATTTTAATTATTGAACATTCATTCAAAATGAATGGGCAAAGGTACAAATTCTTTCCCTAATATTAAACCTTTTATTCTATTGATTGTCTTATTAACAAACGAAATTTTTAATAATTTATAAAATGAAAAAAATTTTCAGTACGCTGGTTTTGTTGACAATTGTTTTGACATTATCGGCACAGGAACAAAAGCAAGAACAGAAGAGAGAGATGGAAATCAAAATGGAAGGTTTTATGAAAGCCAACCCGGCAGAACTTGCTCCCAAATTTACCGCAGAGCAGCAAAAACAGATGACTGAATTTAGACTGAACCTTCAAAAAGAAATGCTCCAGATTGATAATCAACTAAATGTGAAAAGAGCGGAACTCAAGACTCTCCAACAAGTTGAAAAGCCTAACATGAAGAGCATCTACTCCAAGATTGATGAAATTTCTGATCTTCAGAACAAGAAGATGAAAGCAATGGCCAACCATAAGAACGATGTCAGATCTATTCTTACCGAAGAGCAAAGAGTTAAATTCGATATGAATGAAGGTAAATGTTGCAAGATGCAGCCTAATAATAAGATGAAGCCTGGTATGGAGCCAAAAGGAAAAATGAGGATGGGTAACAATTAATCCCCTTTCTCCAGATCTGTAGCCTGACCCCCGTATTTTTGCATGTCGGCATCAGTATTAAAAACAGGTTGAGTTTTACTGACTGTTTTAATACTTTTGCCGACATCATCTTTTTTATCCTTTAAGACAGAATTTCTCAGCTCGAAATTTTGTCCCAGATACTTCCTTCTCACCTCAGGGTTATTTGCCAGAACCTCTGCTGTACCACTCTCCAGAATACTCCCTTCATAAAGCAGGTAAGCCCGGTCGGTTATCGCCAAAGTTTCATGTACATTGTGGTCGGTAATTATTATGCCGATGTTTTTTGTCTTGAGCCTTGCAATAATATGCTGGATATCCTCAACTGCAATAGGGTCGACCCCTGCAAAAGGCTCATCGAGCAGTATGAACTTAGGATCGATAGCCAAAGCCCTGGCTATTTCACATCTGCGGCGCTCTCCTCCGGAGAGCTGGATTCCATAGCTTTTTCTGACAGATCGCAGACCGAACTCGTCCATCAAAACTTCAAGCCTATCTTTCCTCTCTTTTTTTGTTAAAACTGAGAGTTCCATTACGGACATTATATTGTCCTCAACACTAAGTTTTCTGAAAACCGAGGCCTCCTGGGCCAGATAGCCCAAACCTTTCTGAGCACGTTTGTACATTGGTAGCCCGGTAATCTCTTCGTCATCCAGAAAAATTCTGCCGGCGTTAGGCTTGATAAGACCTGTTATCATATAAAAACTTGTAGTTTTTCCTGCACCATTCGGCCCCAACAGCCCCACAATCTCACCCTGTTCAACCTCAATTGAGACATTTTTAACTACAGTCCGGTTACCATATTTTTTTTCTAAATTGCTACAATATAAACGCATCTTTCTATCTGTTTTTGGAGTACTCTATTTTAACTCCAGTTTTAAATCTTTTTGGAGTTCCCTTAACTCCGGGTAGTTCTCAAGCAAAAACTTTGCCTTCTCTCCGGGCATATAAAGTTTATTTTCTTTTTTTTTATCTTCTGGAATAACCTCTATGTTTAACTCTACCGATTTGTTATTCAAGTTTTTTCTGAGATATGCAAGCAATCTTATCACACATTTCTCCTCTATCCATTTCTTCTGAAGTTCGTTGCTGACATAAAAATTGATGACATTGTTCTCGCCAATCTCCGGTAGTGATTGGTGAAGCGTAGTAGCTAACCTTGGCAGAGATTTTTCGGAATCAGCCATTTTCAACCACACCTCCTCCAACTTCTCCTTATCGAAACTCTCGTCACCAACCTCTTTTGGCTTTGATTCAACTTTTGCGGTAAAACCATCCTCTGCCTCCTTTCTCAAATCTTTTATAGATGTGGTTGTGGGCTTAAGGGTAGAGGGCTTTGGGGCAACAACCTTCTCTGCCGGTTGCTGCTTAACTTCACCTCCTACCCAGGCAGGAGCATTCAACCTGCAGAGCTTAAACAGAGCGAACTCAATATGCAGACGGGGGTGTCCGCTTAATTTATATCCAGCTTCACACACAGAGGTTATATTTAGGGCATCGTACAGAAAATTAACCGAACACCTCTCGGCTTGTTCCCGGTATCTCTCTATCAGAGAGGGAGCAAGCTCCAGCAGTTTTGCAGTATTTCTGTCTTTGCAAACGAGCAGGTCGCGGAAGTGTGTACTCAATCCACCTATAAAGTGAAGGGCGTTGAAACCCTTGGAAAGGATTTCATCGAAAATCAACAAAACTTCACAGTGCTCAGACTTAAGAAAATGGTCGGTAAGACGGATGTAGTATTCATAATCCAGAACATTCAGAGTAGAGATAACCTGTTCGTAAGTGACATTATCTCCGCAAAAAGCAACTGTCTGGTCAAACAGAGTGAGAGCATCCCTCATTGCGCCGTCTGCCTTCTGAGCGATAATGTGAAGAGCCTCAACATCAATTGTAACATTCTCTTTGACAGCAATATCGGTTAAATTTTTTACTATACCCTCAACAGATATCCGGTTAAAGTCATAAGTCTGGCATCTGGAAAGGATTGTAGGAAGAATTTTATGTTTTTCTGTAGTGGCCAGAATAAAGATAGCGTGAGCAGGCGGTTCCTCCAGAGTCTTGAGGAAAGCGTTAAAAGCAGCCTGAGAGAGCATGTGCACCTCATCAATGATATATACGCTGTATTTGCCTATCTGAGGAGGAATTCTCACCAATTCATTGAGTTGGCGGATATCCTCTACAGAGTTGTTTGAGGCGGCATCCAACTCGTGAATGGAGTAAGAACGGCCCTCTGCAAAAGAGAGGCAAGACTCGCATACTCCGCACGATTCCATATTCTCTTTTGGATTAAGACAGTTGATAGTCTTGGCAAAAATTCTTGCAGTAGTAGTTTTACCTACACCTCTGGGGCCACAAAACAGATATGCGTGAGCTAACTGGTTACGGAGTATGGAATTTTTGAGAGTTTTGGCAATATTTTCCTGACCAACAAGTGTTTCAAAACTATTTGGCCTATACTTTCTGGCTGATACAATAAATCTTTCCATACCGGACAAAAGTACGAATTTTTATCTAATTTTGCATCTAATAAAGATATCTTAATATGAGACAATTTTTTCTGGCTATAATCTCCCTTTTTCTTGTTACAAACATCTCCGCACAGAAAGTCATCAAAGAGACAAAAAACAATTTCAACAACTTTGGCACAAAAATTACAAAAGTAGTAATACCCAGTACGGGCCTTATAGATTTGTCAATCCGAGATGCCGTAAAAAAAGGGTGGAAAATTTCGCCTTATGAATTTTGTTCTTCCCAGGAGTATGAGAAGATAAAAGAGGATACCTCATTTTACTTTCTGATGCGCACAGACGGCATATTCGGGAGCGAGCACGAGCCCAGGCTTGAGTATCTTACCCTGATAAAGGGTGGCCCGGAGTTCAGAAAAGGTTTGTTTACAAGCGCAGAGATTATCTCTCTCCCGTTTCAGGCCAGGGGAGATGAATCGGGGCATATATTGCCATTCATCCCGGCGTACCTGGATATTATGCAGAACTATATATATAAAGTTCAGAAGGAAATTATGCTTGCTTTTACCGGAGCGTCTTCGTATGGAGAAAATCTTGCCGGAATAAAGGGTATGTCCATTCTCTTCAATAACACAGACATCGGCTTTCCAACACGAAAAGATGAATTAAAATGGACATTCAGAGGCAGAGCAGAGAGTGTGGAGTCGGAAGAGATTGAGAAGGCCCTTTACGAATCTACCCCCGATCTGGTGGTCAGTCTCGTCATATCGACAATCGGAAATCCAAAAGGAGGATATTGTTACAAACTATTGATAGGAACAGAGAACCACGAACTGTTTTTCTTCCGCAAGCACAAAATCAGCTCCAGACTCCCAGCCGGCTTCACTAAGGAAGAGATCAAAAAAATTTCACTTCCCTATCAACTTTAAGAAATGGACATCGCATTTAAACACATATCGTCACCTGTAGCCTATTGTGCCCTTAGTGTCAAGGTCGGAACCAGAGATGAAGAGGTAACTTTAAACGGAATCGCCCATTTTACAGAGCATATGATCTTCAAAGGTACAACCAGCAGAAGCGCAAATAATGTCAACAACTTTCTTGAGAAGTTAGGAGGGGAGCTTAATGCGTACACGACAAAGGAGGATACGGTCGTATACGCCACTGTATTGAAGGAAGATCTTCCAAAGGCAATAGAGTTGCTCTCAGACCTGGCATTCAACTCAACCTTCCCCCAGAAAGAGCTGGTCAAGGAGCGGGAGATAATACTGGAGGAGATTTCGTCCTATAAGGATACACCGTCCGAACTTATATTCGACGATTTTGAAGAACACATATTCGGGAAACATCCCCTCGCCAAACCGATACTTGGGACGCCTGCCAGTGTCAAACGCATTGGTGTTGAGGAGATACGACAGTTTGCCTCCAGATACTACAAAACCAGTAATATGAGTCTTGCGATTGTTGCGGATATTCCCGAAGAGAAGGGGATAAAGCTTGTAGACCGCTATTTTTGCCCGGCCGGAGATGATTTGAATGAAGATACCAAAAATACAGGAGTCTTTGAGGTTAAAGAGTTCGAACAGAGGGTTAAAGTTGTGCCAAAGAAAACACATCAGTCTCATTGCGTGATAGGTTCAACTGCCTATACACTTTACCGTGACGAACGGCTCCCTCTGGCTCTGCTTACAAACATACTGGGTGGCCCGGCACTAAATTCGATTCTGAACAGGGTGCTCAGAGAGAAGTACGGGTTGGCATATACTGTGGATGCAACCTATACTCCGTATCACGACACCGGGCTTTTTACCATCTATTTCGGGACAGACAAGAGTAATGTGGAGAGATGTCAGGAGCTTGTGGACGGGGAGCTCTCTGCCCTTATGCAAAAAGAGTTATCGCCCTACCAGCTTAAGGCCGCAAAAAAACAGTTACTGGGACAACTGGCAATCTCTATGGACAATGCGGAATCTCAGTGCTTATCAATGGGTAAGTCGCTTCTGGTATATGGCAAGGTGGAGTCGATAGAGATCATAAGGGAAAAGATAGAGAAAATTACAGCAACGCAACTAAATGAAGTTGCAAAAGAGATTCTCTCACCGGAGAAGCGGTACACCTTAATTTATAAATAGACAACTAACCGGCAGTCAGATATGGTCAGTGAACTGGACAGATATTTGGAAAATAACTCTACGGAGCTTACCAGAACGCTCAAGTGGCTGGAGAGGGAGACCAATATCCGCACCAACCACGCCAGAATGCTTTCGGGCCCTGTGCTCGGAAGGGTGTTGGAGATGACATCAAGGATGTTGAAGCCTAAAAACATTCTGGAGATAGGGACATTTACCGGATACTCCGCCATATGCCTTGCTCATGGTCTTGGGCCGGAAGG
The DNA here is from genome assembly GCA_041663505.1 of Bacteroidales bacterium. GTDB lineage: Bacteria > Bacteroidota > Bacteroidia > Bacteroidales > UBA932 > Bact-08. Next base: position 69,342 of record JBAYMP010000004.1, read on the forward strand.
TCATCTGGATGCAATAGAGATAAATGATGAACTAGAGTCATTGATAAGAGAAGGCTTTTCGAGAGCGGGTCTTTCGGAGAAGATATCTCTCCACTTTGGCGATGCAAAGGTTATTATCACTCAGCTAAAAAAGAGGTACGATCTTATCTACATAGATGCCAACAAGAGGGAGTACTGCCTTTATTACGATCTTGTATTTGATATTCTCAACTCCGGCGGATATATTATTGCAGATAATGTCCTTTGGGACGGCAAGGTCTATCAGGAGCCTGCCCCGACAGATGCGCAGACAAAGGAGATCATAAGGTTTAACAGGAAGGTAAAGGAAGACCACCGGGTAGAGAACTTTATTCTGCCTCTTCGCGATGGTCTTAATATAATCAGAAAGTTATAGATATTCTACCTCCATATCGTAGTTCCACCTTCCAAAGTAAAGGTTTTCTCCCCTCCATTCAACTTCTCCACGCTGGAAATCGACAGTCTCACTTCGAGGGTGAATCTTTGCCGGGTATAACGAACGCGAAATATCGCCATTCACAATCATTCGGTATGCATCCAACCCCTTGCTGTAGAAATAGTAAGACTCTTCGTCGGAAGTTGCACTCTTTATCCGTCCGAATGATTGATCGACAGGTACCCATCCGATAACCGGATAGTAGACCTCTGCCCAGTCGTGCAGATTGACATTTCCCGGATGCATCATCCAGCCAGATTGCCATTTGGCCGGAACGCCGGCACATCTTGCCATCGTAATGAAAAGCAATGAAACCTGTCCGCAGTCGCCGTGCCTGTTTGTCAGAACATACTCGGGAATATTTTCTATTGTAGAATATTCACGGGCACTTGCCCAAGGGAAGTTCTTGTCTATCCATTCCCATATTTTCCTAACCTTGAGGTATGGATTTGTCTCTTCTCCAACCACCTCTTTGGTAAGACTCTTTATCTTTTCGCTGAAAACTATATGTGGAGCCCGTTCAGATGTATACTCCCTGTAAATTGAGTCTTGCGTGTTGTAAGGTAAAATATCCTCAGGCTTGAATCTGAAGCATTGTGCATAAGATGTATATGAGAGTTCAAAACCGAACTTGACAGGTTGGCCAGTCTTGGCAACACCCTCCATATAGATGCTTTTGTGCGCATATCCGTCTGGTGCGATCAGGTACTCAGGTTGTGTTGTCGAAATCAGTTTAATATCTGAGTGTGCTTTTGTATCTTGCCTTGGGAACGGCATCCATACTCTTATAACCTCTCCTGCGGGAACCTCGTTGGGTTTCACAGTTACGGTATACCTTATCTTCATCTTTACGGGCTTTATAAAAGCAGATTTGTTGCCGTGAGCCTCCTTTACAACAGAAGGAATATGCCAGGCCAGAAAACGGTTCAGACTGTCACTTTGCCCTCCGTTAGGGTCGGTAAAGTGCTTAGCAGCAATGCTGTCTATTCTAAAAAGATTTCTTCCGGCAGAGCGGAAATATTTCTTTTTGCCGTCAATGATAAGGTTTTCCAAAGCATTTGTGCTCTCCCATCCTTCAATCTCTTCCTTTGTAACTTTGGGATAAAACCTCTTTAAGTAAGAGATTACAGTTGTATCGTCGGCGCAGAAGTCCTGACGAATCCTATCCATCCTCAGCAGCTTAAAGTTCAGTTCATACCTCTCCGAAGGGGTGAATGAACTGCTCGTAAGGTAAAAGTTTATCAACTTAGCAGCCTCGGTAAACTCACCTTTGGTGATTGACTTGTCAATCTGCTCAGGAGTGGGCAGCTTGTCGGAAATTGGTCCTCCACAGGCAAACAGCATGGTGGAGAGTAACAGGAGTGCGAAATTTTTCATCACTTACAGCGTTCGTAATATGACCGGTCTCTGGTGTCGACCTTAATCCTTTCACCTTGATTGATGAACAGGGGAACCATGATCTCTGCACCAGTCTCGAGGGTGGCTGCCTTTTGTGCATTGGTAGATGCAGTATCACCCTTTACTGCAGGTTCTGTGTAGGTAACCTCCATCTCTACGAAAGGAGGCAGTTCGCAGGTTAGAACCCTCTCCTGATCTGCAAGAAACATCATCTCAACATTCTGCCCCTCTTTCATAAGGTCTGCATTGTCAACCATATCGGGTTGAAGAGAGATCTGTTCAAATGTTTCGTTGTGCATAAAGTTATAGCCCATATCATCTTTATAAAGAAATTGATAAGGTCTTCTCTCTACACTGATAATTTCAATTTTTTCTCCAGCTGTATATGTATTTTCCAGGATTCTGCCATTTTCCAGGTTTCTCATTTTAACTTTTACAAACGCTCCGCCCTTGCCAGGTTTAACATGTTGAAACCATACTATAGAACAGGGTTTTCCGTTAAAATCTATACATAAACCATTCTTAAAATCTGCTGTAGTTGCCATATTATGTTTTTATATTTGCCGCAAAGATAGGTTTTTTTGACTATAATTTTTCTCGTTGCCAAAATTAGTATAACTTTGAAGACTAAATCGGGATGTAGCGCAGTTGGTAGCGCACTACGTTCGGGACGTAGGGGTCGGGCGTTCGAGTCGCCTCATTCCGACAATATGTTCTGTCATTTTTGATGCAATAATCAGATTATCAGATTTTAAAAAGCTTATTTTCATATTCTTGAAGTTTTGATTTTCAATATTCATATATTCAAGTATATACATCAAAGTCTGGCAGAGGAAAAGTTTTTAGAGTGTGAAGTGCCGTTTTTTTTGCACAAAAGAAAATAAGTACTACTTTTGCACTCCCAAACGATTGGTGTCATAGCTCAGTTGGTAGAGCAAAGGACTGAAAATCCTTGTGTCCCTGGTTCGATTCCCGGTGACACCACAAAAAAAAAAGCATCTGTGTGAACACACAGGTGCTTTTTTTGTTTAAGGCCGGAAAGTCTAATATTTAGAGACTTAGATAACGAAAATCGAACAGTGAAGAGTGAAAGAGTGAAAGAGTGAAAGAGTGAAAAGTGAAAAGTTAAAAATGAAAAGTGAAGAGTGACAATCGAGTAGTGAAGAGTGAAAAATGACCTTAGACACCCAACATAATTCACTTTTTAACGGTTTTTCATACGATTCATGCAAGTTGTGTAAACCAGCGTGTAAACCATGAATGCGACAATTGAGGCTGTTTGCTGCAAGTCTAAAGTGTTGACAAACAATGAATCGCCACTAATGTCGAGAGTGACAAAAGACAGGAAAAGGCAGTACCAGAGCCTTGGTTTTTCTCTTGAAACTAAATACTGGGATTTTGAAAAGAACAAACCAAGAAGAAAATCTGAATCAAAAGAACGTGAGGGATGCCTAATATCTATTGGACATTCCTCTCTTTTTATTTAATGACAGTAATAAATTGATGTTAAAATATTTGCTGGAATGAAATCTTTGCAATATTTTTATATCGCTTTGCCATGAAACCAGTTACGTAAATTGTTTGATTCAGGATAAAGCGAACCTCAGATATTGTTCAATAAATAAGTTCCAAGTCCCGCATATATGTTGCCCTGAAATGAATTATATAAATCTATAAATAAGTTACAAGCAACCCTAAAAGACCGACATAATGGAAGAAAGACAACTAGAAATATTATTTAGACAATATCTTTTAACAAAGGGTTACCCTCAAGGTAGTTTACTTTCACAAGTTGCTTTAAGAACAACAGGAGAAGGTACTTTTCGACCTGACTTGGTTATCTTGGACATTGAAAACAAGGAGTATATTGGCATAGTAGAATTTAAAAATAAAGTTGACGAAAGAATAAAATTAAATACGCT
>JBAYMP010000005.1:0-66104 GCA_041663505.1 Bacteroidales bacterium
AAAAATGAAACAAAAAAGAATGTCATTCTGGCAAATCTGGAACATGAGTTTCGGGTTTTTAGGAATACAGTTTGGCTTTGCACTTCAAAACGCTAACGCAAGCAGAATTCTGCAGAGTTTTGGCGCAGATGTAGAACAACTTTCGTGGTTCTGGATCGCAGCGCCTTTGACCGGTATGATAGTTCAGCCGCTGATAGGTCACTATAGCGACAATACCTGGACCAGGTTAGGAAGAAGAAAACCCTATTTTCTTGCCGGAGCAATTCTTACATGCATTGCACTTATTCTAATGCCTAACTCTTCCATGCTGGCTTATCTGCTGCCTCCAATGATTGTTGGAGCAGGAATGCTGATGATAATGGATGCATCTATCAATGTAGCAATGGAACCTTTCAGGGCTTTAGTTGCGGACCTTCTTCCTTCTGACCAGCGTACACTAGGTTTTTCAGTACAAACTTTTCTTATTGGAATAGGAGCTGTAATAGGATCGTGGTTGCCATATATTCTTGCAGAGTGGTTAGGTGTTCAGAAGACAACCATCCAGGGAGAGGTACCCGCAAATGTTACAATATCATTTTATGTTGGGGCAGCAGTCTTAATTTCATCCATACTTTGGACAATAGTTAAAACGAAAGAAAACCCCCCGGAAGACAAAGCAAATGTGAGCGATTCCAAAAAAGAGTCAGGGTTAAGTCAGATCTTTAAAGATTTTGCTGTAATGCCAAAGACTATGAAACAATTAGGCATAGTACAATTTTTTTCATGGTTTGCTCTCTTTTCCATGTGGGTGTTTTCTACTCCTGCTGTTGCAGTTCACATTTATGGTGCAGGTATTAATGATACAAGTTCTGTCTTGTACCAGGATGCCGGAAATTGGGTAGGCTTGATATTTGGAATTTACAACGGAGTGGCTGCTATTTATGCTCTTGTTCTCCCTGCTATAGCAAAAAAAATTGGAAGAAAGCTCACTCACTCGTTCTCATTAATTATGGGAGGAATAAGTTTACTCTCATTCTATATTATCAAAGATCCTGTTTTATTGATTATTCCAATGTTCGGGATTGGAATGGCATGGGGAAGTATTCTGTCAATGCCGTATGCAATTCTTGCCGGTTCCCTTCCTCCGAAGAAAACCGGAATCTATATGGGTATATTCAATTTCTTTATTACTTTACCTCAAATCATAAATGGTATAGTCGGCGGTCCGATAGTAAAACGATTTTATGACTCTCAAGCAATTTATGCAATTGTAATGGCAGGAGTGTTCCTTCTGATAGCAGCTGTATCGGTTATTTTTGTGGAGGATAAAGATGACCCTGCCTATATCAAATTACAAGAAACTAATCTAAACTAATTACAAATTACTTTAAACTCTATTTTATGAAGCGATTTATTTTGCTGATATCTTTTCTCTTCTTAGTGCTGGGAATGGATATCAATGCACAACAGAAAATTCCTGTACGAGGAACTGTTGTTGATGCGAAGAACATCCCTCTGATAGGTGTTGCTGTCATTGAAAAGGGCACCATAAATGGTGCTGAGACAGACATTAATGGTAGGTTTACTATAAATGTTTCATCTCAGAATGCAATATTGACCATATCCTACCTGGGTTATGTTCCTCGTGAGATCCAAGCCTCACAAGCTAATAATGTCGTACTTCTTGAAGACACACAACTACTGGGAGAGATTGTGGTCATCGGATATGGACAAGTCAAAAAGGATGATGCAACTGGTTCCATAGTTGCAATCAAGCCTGAAGTGCTCAATAGAGGTGCAATAACCTCTCCTCAGGAACTTCTCATAGGCAAAGTAGCCGGTCTGCAGATTACTCCCGGTGATGGTAGCCCGGGCTCAAGTTCAACAATCAGGATCCGTGGCGGAGCCTCTCTTAAGGCCAGCAACGACCCTTTGATTGTTATAGATGGTGTGCCGACATCCAATGATGCAGCACCTGGTATGAGAAATGGACTATCTTCGGTTAATCCTAGTGATATTGAAAGCTTTACAGTGTTAAAAGATGCTTCTGCCACAGCAATATACGGAGCAAGGGCGTCAAATGGCGTAATTATTATTACTACTAAAAAAGGTACAAGCAAATTTAAGATTGATTATAACTCAACCTATACTGTCAATCAAAACACAAAGACCGTTAACTCTTTGTCTGCCGATGAGTTTAAATCGAAAATTGCGTTGGCATATCCTGCAAACACTTCTACAGGTGCGGCAGCTGCAGCTCTTTTTGGAAACAGTAATACTGACTGGCAGGATGAGGTCTATCAGCTTGGTATGACAACAGACCAGAATCTGGCAGTTTCAGGTTCTTTGCTGGAGGTTCCTTATCGTGTTTCCGTAGGTTACAATAATCAGGAAGGAACAATTGAAACCTCTTCTTACGAGAGACTTACAGCTGGTCTTAATCTATCTCCAAGCTTTTTCGACAACCATTTGAAAGTTGTTGTCAATTTAAAAGGTGTGATAAACAACAATGATTATGTGGATGGGGGAGTTGTCGGAGCTGCGACGTTCTTCGATCCGACTCATCCAGTATACAACACTAACGGTGATTTTAACGGTTACTATAACTGGGGTACCCCTGCAATTCCAAACACATTAAGTTCAACCAATCCTCTCTCGTTGATTCATGACAATTATGACAGAGCCAAAACTAAACGTGGTATAGGAAATATTGAGCTGGATTACAAAATGCATTTTCTTCCTGAACTTAAAGCCCATCTGAATTTGGGATTTGATTTTGCTGAGGGCAGCGGAGACAAAGGTGTAAACAGGAATTCTTTCCAGGCATGGAAAGATACAGAATTCAAAGGCATAGGTCGTAAGACCGAATGGAAAAATAAACGTGAAAACAGCGTTATGGATTTCTACCTTAATTACACAAAAGAATTGGCTTCAATTAAATCAAAGATTGATGTGATGGGGGGTTACTCCTGGCAACATTTCTACTCAAAAGACTACACAAAAGAGCTCTCAAATGATGATACCCCTGTAGTTAAAAAAGAGATTACTTCACCTACTGAAAATTATCTAATCTCTTTTTATGGTAGATTGAACTATACATTCCTCGACAGATATCTGTTGACCTTCACTCTTCGTGATGATGCATCATCGAGATTCTCTGACGATACACGCTGGGGCCTTTTCCCATCACTTGCACTTGCATGGCAGATCAATAAAGAATCTTTCCTCAAAGAATCACAAACCATCTCAAATCTAAAGCTAAGATTAAGCTATGGAGTAACCGGGCAGCAAGATCTCGGTCTTAATGATTATCCTTATATCGCTCTGTACAATCAATCGACCGTCTATTCAAACTATATGTTCGGAAACACCTATTATTCGCTGCTTAAACCTACAGGTTATGATGAAGCGATTAAATGGGAAGAGACAACTTCATACAATGCAGGACTAGATATTGGAATACTGAAAAACAGGATTACAGCTTCGGTAGATGTTTACTTTAAGGAGACAAAAGATCTTTTGAACGAAATTGATATTGCTGCAGGAACCAATTTTGCAAATAAAATTGTTACTAATATTGGTAATCTGGAGAATAAAGGTGTTGAAGTTAATATCAATGCAATTGCAATTAATAATAAAGATTTCACGTGGGAATTCGGAGTAAATGGGACATGGAATGATACCGAGATTACAAAACTTACTGCAGCCAACAACCCTGCTTATCTAGGGATCTCCACAGGAGGCGTATCTTATGGTACAGGCGGCACAATACAGATGCACAGTGTAGGTTATGCTCCATTTACATACTACACCTATCAACAGGTTTATGACTTAGATGGACATCCGGTTCAAAACCTCGTAGTGGATAGAAATAAAGATGGACAAATCACAGAGGCAGACCGCTATCTTACAGATTACAGCCCTGCTCCGGAAGTATATCTCGGATTCAGCAATATGATAACATATAAGAATTTTGACTTGGGATTCAATCTGAGAGCAGCATTCGGTAATTATATGTTCAATGACTTTGCAGCAGGCAACTCCTCAATATCCAACTTTTCAAATCAAGGATTTTTGACCAATATGGTTGATGTTGTTAACAGAACTGGCTTTACCCGAGTTAACTCACCACAACAACTCAAATCGGATTATTTCGTAGAAAACGCATCGTTTTTGAGAATGGACAATATTACATTGGGTTATAACTTCAAAAAGTTGTTTGCTGAGGGTCTTTCGGGCAGATTGGCATTCTCTGTACAGAATGTATTTGTTATAACAAATTATAGTGGTCTGGATCCGGAAGGTTCGGGTATTGACAACAATATCTGGCCGAGGCCACGGATATACACATTAGGTCTTAATTTAACATTCTAACGCCTATTTATGATGAAAAATATTAAAATTCTTATTTCACTTCTATTTCTTTCATTACTGGCAACTTCATGCACGAAGGACTTAGATACAAAACCACTGGATAAGAATACATTCACAGTGGACAAAGCTTATAGCAGTGAAACAAGTTATAAGCAGGGACTTGCAAAAATCTACTCAGTTATGGCTATTTCAGGACAGGATGGGGCAGGAAGCACAGATATAACAGGATTAGATGCAGGAAATGCCCAATTTTTAAGAAGTTTATGGAACCTTCAGGAAATTACAACCGATGAGTGTAAAAATGCATGGGCAGGTGACTCATGGGTTCCTGAACTGAACAATAACACTTGGAGCAATATTAAAAATGAGTCTATTGATGGTGTATACTATCGTGCAATGTTTATTATTGCTCTGACAAACGAGTATCTCAAACAGACAACAGATGCTAAACTTGATTCAAGAGGTCACTCGGCAGTGAAGAGTGAAGTTGAGGTATTCCGTCTGGAAGCTCGTTTTATGAGAGCACTAGCCTATTCAATCTTGATGGATACTTACGGAAACCCCCCTTTTATTACAGAAGAGAATCCGACAGGTGCATATATGCCATCACAAATCGGACGTAAAGGTATTTTCGAATACGTAGAGAGTGAACTTATGGCAATAGAGCCTGGAATGAAGGAACCAAAAGCCAATGAATATGCAAGAGTAGACAAAGCTGCTGTGTGGACTCTTCTTGCCAGAATATACCTCAATGCAGAGGTTTACACCGGAACTTCCAGATATACAGATGTTATTACCTACGCCAAAAAGGTTATTTCTGCCGGTTATACACTGGCTCCCAACTATCAGCATTTGTTTATGGCTGATAACAGCACATCTTCCGCCAAAAATGAGATTATTTTTCCAATTGTATTTGACGGCAACAAAATGCCGAGTTATGGAGGAATGACATACTTAGTTGCATCATCCAGGGCTAGTGGCGAAAAGGGCGTTGTAAATAATGGTATTTCAGAGGCCTGGGACGGCAACCGATCTACAATAAATCTGGTAAATAAATTTACATTCACAGATGAAAATGCAGACTACCCGGTAAGCGCAGACAAGCGCGCAATTTTCTATAAAAAAGGGAGATCTAAAGAGATATTAAATCCTTTAAGCACTTTCACAACTCAAGGATGGTCCGTTTTCAAATTTACAAATGTTACATCAACAGGCGGGAATGGTACCCATGGGACATATCCTGACACCGATTTTCCTTACTTCAGACTTGCCGATATATATCTGATGCTGGCAGAGGCTGTTGTAAGAGGCGGAACAGGTGCAACTTCAACCGAGGCGCTTGGATATATTAATCAGTTAAGGCAACGTGCATATGGTAATTTCAGTGGCAATGTAACATCCCTTTCATTGGACTTTCTAATTGATGAACGTTCCAGAGAGTTATACTGGGAGGGCACCAGACGCTCAGACCTTATCCGTTTCGGACAATACACAGGGTCTTCATACTTATGGCCTTTCAAAGGTGGTCAGCCGGCCGGTGTAAGCATAGATTCGAAGTTCAATCTATTTCCGATTCCGAGTGCAGATATTATGGCTAACCCTAATCTTAAACAAAATACAGGTTATTAATATTAAAATTACGATCATGAGAATATTAAAATACATATTACCAATAATATCTCTGCTGTTTATCCTTCCGTCATGTACCAAAGAGGATAGCAATAAGACCTATCTTTACCCTGATATAATTAAATCGGGTGTTGTGCAAATCCCGGAGGCAATTATTATTGAAGATGCTAAAAAAGGTGAAAACCTTCCGGAAATTACCTGGAGCCCTAGTGAATATGGTTTTGATGCTGCCGTAACCTATGTTGTAGAGCTAGCTTTAAAGGGCACAAACTTTAACCCGTTTAAAGTAATAGGGTCTGTTTCTAAGCCAAAGTTGGTTTTGAAAGGATCGGAACTTCAGTCTGCAATGGATGGTTTAAAAGCCGTTTTAGGGACAAAACAAGAGGTGGAACTAAGAGTTAAATCATCGATAGTAGATCAATATGATCCTATTGTTTCGAACGTTGTTTCGTTTTTTGTAACAACTTATATACCTGCAGAGAAAGAATACAATAAAGTATGGATTGTGGGTGATTATTGCGGATGGAACCATAGTCAATCACAATTCTTGTATGATATTGCCGGGGATAAGAAATATTATGAGGGCTGGATTATGTTTAACGACAAGGCTCAAAACGGATTTAAGATTACTTATACCGGTGGCTGGAATGGTGATGATATAGGAACTAATGCAACATCTGTTGTCAATAACAAGATAAAGGTTGAACCAGGAGGAAATATCACTCTGTTCAACGGGAAGATTATGTATCTGAAACTTGATAACATAGACCAGTCTAACAGAACCCTTGAGAGTGTCAAAACTATATCAAGGATCGGTCTGATTGGAGATGCTACACCAAATGGTTGGAACTCTCCTGATACTGAATTGACATTCAACGAAAATACCCGATGTTTTGAAGCGGTTGTAACACTCTCCAATGGTGAGGTTAAATTCCGGGCAGATAATGACTGGGGGCTGAATTGGGGTAAATTTGATACAAGCGCAGGCAAGAATCCTAACCAATTGAATCCAGGTGGAGGTAACATAGCTGTTACCGCTGGTACCTATAAAGTTGTATTTAACCTTAACAAGGTAGATCCAACTTACTCATTAGTACAACAATAGAGATCAAAAATTTATGAAAAGATACCTATATCTTCTATTACTCTTTCTCATCTTGGGGTCATGTGAAAAGAGCCAGATTACTAATCCTGTAGTCGAAAAGCCCAAAGACGATATTTCGCAGTATGAATCCAAAAATTGGGATGGTGTAAAGAGAGCAGGCATTTTTTATGAAATATTTGTAAGATCTTTCGCAGACGGCAATAACGATGGGACCGGAGATTTTAAGGGAATCACAGATAAGCTTGATTATTTGAACGAACTTGGGGTTGCAGGTATTTGGCTAACACCAATCAACCCCTCTTCGTCTTATCATGGCTATGATGTTACCGACTTTAAAGCAGTGAATCCAGACTTCGGGACAATGGCCGATTTTGAAGCCCTCATAAATAAGGCGCATTCGCTAAACATTAAGGTTATTCTGGATTTTACTATAAATCACACCTCAAAGTACCATCCTTGGTTTACAACTGCTATTTCAACAGAGAAAAATCAGTATAGGAATTATTTTCTTTTTGCACCATCAGACGATGTGAGTGGCTGGATATCCGCAGGAAAAGTTCCAATGACAAACACATATTATTCCGGTCAGTGGTATACTGTTCTCTCGGGAACAATAAATTTCAAGTATATGGGAATGTTTTCCGACTGGATGCCTGACCTGAATTACGGGGGCGTGGACACTTGTGAAAATAGCGCCACTTTCAAATCGGTCATTGATGCCACAAACTTCTGGTTGGCAAAAGGTGTAGATGGGTTTAGACTGGATGCTGTAAAACACATTTATCAGAATGAAGATTCTGACGAAAATCCAAAATTTCTGGAAAAGTTTTATAACGAACTAAAAAAGACAAAACCGGATGTTTATCTTATAGGAGAAAATCTGACCGGAGACTACACCAAGGTAGCTCCATATTATCGTGGACTTCCCGCTCTCTTTAATTTTGATGCGTGGTACAAACTTATATATGTTTTAGAAAACTCTCACGCAAAGTGGTTCCCGAGTGATATGATAACTATGCAAAAGAAGTTTGATGAATACAGGTCATTTCCGATAAATGCAACAAAACTTTCCAATCATGACGAAGATAGAACTCTTTCCAGATTGAACGGAGATTTGGGTAAGACAAAGATGGCAGCAGCAATATTGCTGACAATTTCGGGATCTCCCTATATATATTACGGAGAGGAGATAGGTATGCTGGGACTCAAGAGTAATGATGACAAAAATGTGAGAGAGCCGTTTCTTTGGGATGTAGCCGCAAGTGATACATATAGAACCAAGTGGCACAATCCTGTTTATTCAAATGATGCAACCGTCTCTCCACTATCAAGGCAAAAGACCGATCTATCTTCTATCTACAGGGTTTACCAGAAATTCATTCAACTCCGCAACACTTATCCGGCCCTTGCTTCAGGGACATTAACAATCCCGGACAATTTGGACGCTTACAGCAAGAATTTTATGGTTTTCTACCGGGAAACAACTGGAGAAAAATTAATGGTTATACATAATGTTTCAACTTCAATTTCCACCTATATTATAAATCATTCTGTTAAGAAGGCCATTGCGGATATGGGCAAAGTCAGCTTCACAAAAATAAATGAGACCAATATTTCAGTCACAATGCCTCCATATTCTTCAATTATTTTTGAAATTTAAGGATATTTATATATTTAAATCTTATAAATGAAAAGTTTAGCAAATCATTTAACAGTTTTGTCAATAGGTTTTCTACTGATCGTATCGTGCATCAATGTGGATCTTGTAACAAAATTTGATAGTTTTGACCCTGCAAAACCTATAAAACTCCACAGTGATACCTCTGTGGTAATAATGCAGGACTATTTTCCGCAGATAGATAAATTTGACTCTGTTTCCTCTTCAGATTTATTGATAGAGCCCTATCCTGATTTCGATACTGTCAGGCTGATCTTGAAGGGTAAAACAAAATTGCTTAATACGGTATCTGCATATTATATGGGAGAATCTGCAACATTAGTGGCTCTTGATTACTCAAAACAGAATAATTCAAACGAGCAGGCTCAGCCAAAGATAATAAGCATAAGTAACGAAAATGATCTGATTAAGGTTAAGATTTTGGGTAAAAATGTTGAATACATGGTTTTATGGCAAAATTCCTTAATTGATCCATTTAATATAGAGACGAACGGCAATAAGAAAAATCCCGGCAAGGATATTACTTTAGAGATAAAAATCCCTTCTTATGCAAAGAAGATGAAGAGATCATACCTGAGAATTTATGGGGCAGACAATCAATGTTTTACAAACGATGTCCTTATTCCTTTGGAGAATGGAGTTCCTATAACCGAGACATCGGTTCTGACTCGCAAAGATATGTACAGCCAGGTTCTCTACTCTTTGCTGATTGACAGGTTTTATGACGGGAATCCGGTCAATACAAAAAAAATAAATAGTCCCGATGTTCTGCCAAAGGTAGATTATTACGGCGGCGATCTGGAGGGGGTACTGGAAAAAATGAAGTCTGGTTTTTTTTCGGATTTGGGTATTACAACGATCTGGATCTCTCCGATTATGCAGAATCCCTATGATGCATGGGGACAAATTTACAATCCCAAAACCAAATTTAGCGGCTATCACGGATATTGGCCGGTTTACATTACAAAAATTGATGACAGGTTTGGAGATGAACAGGTTTTAAGGTCTCTTTTGACAGAAGCACATAATAGGGGGATAAATGTCATACTGGACTATGTGGCTCATCATATGCATATTAACAGTCCCACACTTAAAGTCCACCCAGATTGGGTAACACCTAATGTTACTCCGGACGGAAGGCCGAATTACCAACTCTGGGATGAATTCCGATTGACAACCTGGTTCGACAAACATATTCCTTCGCTTGACATGGGAAAAAAATATGTATACGAACCTCTTACAGACTCTGCGCTTTTTTGGCTAAAAAACTATGATTTTGACGGATTCAGACACGATGCAACAAAACACATTCCGGAGGTATACTGGAGAACACTCACCTCTAAGATCAGAAAGGAGTTGCCGGACAAAAACATATACCAGATAGGGGAGACATACGGATCTCCTGAGCTGATCGATTCTTACATTAAGAATGGCATGTTGGACGCTCAGTTTGATTTCAATGTGTATGATGCAATGATATGGAGTATGATAGATAAAAACGGCAGTTTTGTAAATGTTCATAACAGGTTGATGGAGAGTCTCAGAACCTACGGGAACCATAATTTGATGGGGAATATTACCGGAAATCATGATAGACCAAGATTTATCTCATTGGCCGGAGGAGCGTTAAAACCAGATGAGGACTATAAACTGGCAGGGTGGAAAAGGGACGTCGGGGTTGGAGATAGTATTGCATATGATAAAGCCTCATTATTGCAGGCACTGATTTTTACAATACCTGGTATTCCTTGTATTTATTATGGTGATGAATACGGGGAGCCAGGCGGAAATGACCCAGATAACAGAAGGTGGATGAGATTTGCAGATTATAACAACAGGGAGGAGAAACTGCGGGAGACCGTGAAAAGTCTGATTTCTTTAAGAAAATCTTCTTTGCCTCTTATCTATGGTGATCTTTTCCCGCTTTCAGTTTCCAAAGATGTTTTTGCATATATGAGAGTATATATGGGACAGTACGTATTGGTGGCCCTGAATAAGTCTGACACAAACGTAACAATGGAACTGGAGTTTCCCTTCTTTCCTTTAAATAATGCAGTTGAAACCAGGTTTGGTAAATTTGTTTCTACGGATGGAAATAAAATTGTCATCGAAGCGAAGGCCAACTCATTTACTATCGTAAACAGTATCTAACAATATTAATTTAGTGGTATTTTTATGAACAAAATTAGAATTATCATTGGAGTAATTATCTCCACATTCATATTCTCCTGCAATACTGCCTCAAAAAATGCAGATTTAGTTTCAAATGTCAAACATGCTGAGTGGACAAAGAACGCTGTAATATATGAGGTAAATGTCAGACAGTTTACAAAAGAGGGCACATTCAATGCATTTGCTAGTCATATTCCAAGGCTTAAAGAGCTGGGAGTGGATATTCTTTGGTTTATGCCAATATATCCGATTGGAGAGTTGGATAGGAAGGGAACATTAGGAAGTTATTATTCTGTAAAAGATTACACCTCCGTTAATCCGGAATTTGGAACAGTTGAAGAGTTCAAAAATGTTGTTCAAAAAGCCCACGACCTTGGTATGAAGGTTATTATAGATTGGGTTGCCAACCACACATCAAGAGATGCAACATGGATAAAATCAAATCCTGACTGGTATGTAATCGATTCTGTTACAAAAACACCTGTAGCACCATTCAACTGGACAGATGTGGCAAAACTGGACTATAACAACTCAGATATACGCAAAGCAATGGTAGATGCCATGAAGTTCTGGCTTAAAGAGACAAAAATTAATGGGTTCCGGTGTGATGTGGCATTTGAGGTTCCGACAGATTTTTGGGATAGTACTGTAGTTGAACTCAGAAAGGTTACTCCTGACCTGTTTATGCTGGCTGAAGCTGAGGTACCGGAATTACAGGTAAATGCTTTTGATATGTATTATTCGTGGAAATTGCATCATGTAATGAATCAAATTGCTCAGGGTAAGCAGAATGCAGATTCGTTAAGGGCATATCTTGTAAAAAATAATTCTTTGTTTCCGAAGAATACAATTACTATGAACTTCACATCCAACCACGACGAAAATTCATGGAACGGGACAGAATTCGAAAGAATGGGACAATTTGTACCTCAAATGGCAGCATTGACCTTCATTTTACCGGGGATGCCTTTGATTTACAGCGGACAAGAGGTGAGCTTTAACAAAAGATTAGAATTTTTTGAAAAAGACAGTATAGTCTGGAATGGGAATTTATCATTTACAGAACTATACAAATCTCTGGCTGAATTAAGGAAAGGCAATCCCGCATTAAACACCCCACTTGTTGCAAAGATGGAGTTCCTAAAATCGGATAATGAAAAATCAATATTTACCGTACAATATAAGTTGGATAATAATACGGTGATAGCTGTTTTCAATTTCTCCGATAAGCCTGTCAGTACTAACATTAAGAAAATCGACAAGGGAGAGTATTCACAATTTATGAGCGAATCGAAAACAAAACTGAAAATAAACCAGGTATTTGATTTAGAACCTGCGGGATACAAAATTTTCTACAAAAATGAAAAATGAAAAAATCGATTGTTTTATTAATACTTTCGATAATTTATGCTAATGTACTATTCTCGCAATACATCAGCAGAATAGAACCTCTCTCCTGGTGGGTTGGTATGAAGATTCCATTGCAGCTGATGATCTACGGAGAAAATCTGAAAGACGCTTCAATTGTCTCCATGAACTCAAAAATTATTATAGAAGCTGTCCATAATGCAGATAGTCCCAATTATCTGTTTTTGGACATCTCAATTGATCCATCCTTGGAACCTGGATATTACAAATTTATACTTATAAAAGGGGAGAAAGAGATCCCATTCAATTACGCTTTTGATAAGAGAAGAGAGGGCTCTGCCATTCGAAAAAGTTTTGGTCCTCAGGATATTGTCTATCTGTTGATGCCGGACAGATTCGCTAACGGAAATGCAAGAAACGACAACCATCCAGATGCTTCAGAGAGAGCAGACCGATCTGCAAACTATGGGAGGCACGGAGGAGATATTGATGGGTTGATTGGTAGTTTGGACTATTTGTCAGAATTGGGAATAACTGCAATATGGTCGACTCCGCTGTTATTCGACAATGAACCTGAATCATCATATCACGGTTATGCTTGTGCAGACTATTACAGGATTGATCCCAGATTCGGATCGAATGAACAATATCGCAATTTTGTAAAAGAGGCAAATGAGAGAGGTATTAAGATCATTATGGATATGGTTCCTAACCATTCAGGAATGGCACACTGGTGGATGAAAGATCTTCCTTTCCACGACTGGTTACACATGTTTCCTCAATATACACAGTCAAATTTTGCAATGAGTACTCATTCCGATATTCACTCCTCAAAGATTGATAATGAGAGATGTGTAGAGGGCTGGTTCGACAGATCTATGCCCGATATGAATTTAAATCAGCCATTTTTACTCAAATACTTTTTGCAGAATGCAATCTGGTGGGTAGAGTGGGCCAACCTCTCCGGGATCAGGGTTGACACCTTTCCATATAGTGATAAATATGCAGCGGCAGAATGGACCTCGAATATCCGCAAGGAATATCCGAATATCAGTATTGTAGGGGAGTGCTTGTTTTTATCACCTCAGGAGGTCTCATATTGGGAGGGAGATGCAGATAATCGTGACGGCTATAGAAGCAATCTTACAAATATTATGGATTTTCCCCTGCAGGATGCAATCCATTCCGGACTTGTAAAGGATTCAGTTCCACAATGGGGAGAGGGTTTCTACAAGATATACAAATCTCTTTCACTGGATTTTGCATACAAACATCCCAACAATCTTATGATTTTTGCAGACAATCACGATACTCACAGGGTTTCTGAAATGCTCAACAAAGATTCTAAAAAGGTTAAGATGGCATTGACACTGTTGGCAACAATGCGGGGTATACCTCAAATCTATTATGGGACGGAGATTATGCTCTCTACAAAGGATGGTAAACTCGGTCACGGAGAGGAGAGATTAGATATGCCCGGAGGCTGGACAGGAGACAGCAAAAGTGTATTTAACGGGAAGGGATTATCATGTGAGGAACAGGACATACTCAATTATGCAAAAAAGTTGTTTAACTGGAGAAAAGACAAAAGTGTAGTCCATTTTGGACAAATGACCCACTATTGGCCAGAAAACAACCTTTATGTATTCTTCAGAAATCTTGATGACAAACTCATAATGGTACTAATAAATAATCACACTAATAGCCAAACAATTGACTGGAAGAGATTCTCTGAATCCATTGGTGGTAAGACAACAGGAGAGGATGTTATTTCAGGGGAGATGATACGGGTTGGAAGTGCAAAAAAAATAGCGGCTCAAAGCTCTATGATAGTAGAATTTGATTAAATATTCGTCATAATAAGCTACCTTTAACGTAAATATATTTTTATGAAGATAGCTTATGTCAAACTCCGGTAGTCTGGGAGAGTGTTAATGACTTCACAGTGAATTGAATCTTGAAGCATTAAAAAATTTCAAGGAGAAGTTCAATTAATAAACAATAAATTATGACATTTAATATTATAAATAAATATACGGGTTATTTTCTACTGCTTTTAGTATTGTTGAGCGGATGCAGTGTTGAAAGAGTTAAAGACGGTCAGTATGCATTTGAAATTTATGCAACGAATGATCTGCACGGAAGATTCTTCGACTCTCTCTATACAGACACTACAATTCATCCCTACTCATTAAGTTCAGTCTCTACCACAATTAAAGAAGCACGAATGAGGGTAGGAGATAGTGCTGTAATACTTTTGGACGTCGGTGATCAGCTTCAGGGAGATAATTCCGTATTTTATTACAACTATATCGATACCAATGCCGAACACATTTTCTGTAAGGTTGCTAATTATTTGAAGTACGATGCAGTGGTGGTGGGTAATCACGACATCGAAGCTGGGCATCCGGTCTATGACAAGATTGATAAAGAGTTAAATGCGCCCTATTTAGCGGCAAATGCGATTAAGGTCAATACCGGTAACTCCTACTTTGAACCATATGCCATAATCAACAGATGTGGAGTCAAAATTGCCGTTATCGGGATGACAAACCCAAACATTAAAAAGTGGCTCTCTCCTGATTTGTGGAGTGGAATCACATTCGAAGAGATTATGCCTCTGATGGAGAAAGTTGTAGCAGATATCCGCAAAAAAGAGAGACCTCATCTTATAATTGCTGCCATACACGCAGGATTGGGAGATGAGGAGATTTATCAAATTGAGAACCCCGCAAAATTCGTAGCAAAACACGTTAAAGGATTGGATATAGTGTTTGCCGCCCACGATCATAAGACAATTGCAGAGTACATCGTTCAGGGAAAAGATAGCGTTTTGATCCTTGAAGGAGGAAGCAGAGCCTCTTCTCTCTCTTTGGCGCAGGTGAAGCTGGAAATCAAAGATGGAAAAGTTGTTTCAAAATCGTTGATTCCGGTTAATTTATCTATGGATGGTATTTTACCTGACAGAGAGTTTATGAAGATTTTTCATCAGGAGTTTCTTTCTATAAAACATTTTACAACATCTATTGTGGGGAGGTTGGAATACCCTGTTACGTCACGTGATGCATACTTTGGTCCTTCCAATTACATAGATATGATACATACACTGCAACTCGAAAGTTCGGGCGCAGATATCTCTTTTGCAGCACCACTCTCTTTTGATGTGACAGTTGAAGCCGGAAATCTGAATTATCAAGACCTTCTGAATCTATATCCCTTCGAAAATCAACTATATGTGATTGAGATGACAGGAAGGGAGATTAAGGATTATCTGGAGTTTTCCTATTCCAAGTGGATAAACAAAATGAGCAGCAAGGATGATAACCTGATCCAATTTGATGTCAGGGGTAAAGACAAGAGGTACAAACTTAAGAATATGAATTTTAATTTTGACTCTGCTGCTGGTCTGATATATGAAGTTGATGTAAGAAAAGGGGACGGAGAGAGGGTAAAAATTATTTCGCTGGCTAATGGAGCACCCTTTGAATTAAATGCCAGGTATAAAGTGGCACTCTCATCTTACAGAGCAAACGGGGGTGGTGATTTATTGGAAAAAGGGGCAAAAATACCTTATGAACAACTTGAGGGGAGAGTTCTCAGCAGGTTGCCCGACATAAGAGAACTTCTTTACAAAAAACTTAAAGAGAGTGGATCAATCGATGCAAAAAAGTTAAACCAATGGAAGTTTGTTCCTCAGGAATATATAAAGGAGGCTGCAGTCAGGGACTACAACCTCCTATTCAAAGAGAAATAATTCTCCTAACTCTATTTTGCAAAGCTTACGGCTCTGGTTTCCCTTATAACGGTTATTTTCACCTGGCCCGGATAAACCATTTCATCCTGAATTTTTTTGGCAATGTCAAGCGACAACTGTTCAGAATCTTTATCTGAAACCTGTTCGCTCCCGACAATAACCCTAAGTTCCCTTCCTGCCTGAATTGCATATGTTTTTGTTACTCCCGGGTAGGCTAATGCCAAATCTTCCATCTCTTTCAGACGTTTGATGTAGGATTCAATAACCTCTCTCCTTGCACCAGGTCTTGCACCTGAAATAGCATCACTTACAAGAACAAGCGGAGAGATAAGGGAGTTCATCTCTATCTCTTCGTGGTGGGAACCGATTGCATTGCAAATATCCGGTTTCTCTTTGTACTTTTCTGCAAGCTTCATACCCAGAATAGCGTGCGGAAGTTCGGGATCCTCGTCAGATACCTTTCCTATATCGTGTAACAGGCCGGCTCTTTTTGCGGTTTTTGGGTTAAGGCCAAGTTCTGATGCCATTGTAGCGCAGATATTCGCCACCTCTCGTGAGTGTTGCAGAAGATTTTGACCATATGAAGAGCGGTACTTCATTCTTCCGATAAGCCTTATCAGCTCTACGTGAAGCCCATGAACACCAAGATCAATGCAGGTTCTCTTGCCTGTCTCCATAATCTCATCATCGAGCTGTTTTTGAACCTTGGCAACCACCTCTTCAATTCTGGCAGGGTGAATTCTTCCATCGGTAACAAGTTGATGCAAGGCTAATCTCGCAACCTCTCTTCTGACCGGATCAAAAGCAGACAACAAGATTGCTTCAGGTGTGTCGTCAACGACTATCTCTACCCCGGTTGCTGCCTCTAAGGCGCGGATATTCCGGCCCTCTCTTCCAATAATACGACCTTTTATCTCGTCGCTTTCGATATTGAAAACAGTAACTGCATTTTCAATTGCAGTTTCCGGTGCTATCCTCTGAATCGTATTTATGACTATTCTTTTGGCCTCTTTACTTGCAGTCAGCCTGGCCTCATCCACAACTTCACTGATATACGACATCGCTTCAGATTTTGCCTCAGTCTTCATTGTGTCAATTAATTGATTCTTAGCTTCTGCTGCAGATAAGCCAGCTATATTTTCAATTTTCTGGATAGCCTCCAATCTAAGTTTCTCATATTCTTCGTGCTTTTTCTCAAGATGTTCGGACTGAGCTTTTAGTAACTCCTTCGTTGACTCAATCTCTCTGTTTCTTTTCTGAAGTTCCGATGTCTGTTGATTAATAACCAGTTCTCTTTGTTTTAACCGGTTTTCTTGTTGAACTACCTGGTTGCTTCTTTCAAGGATTTGTTGTTCATGCTCACTTTTTAATTGAAGAAACTTTTCCTTGGCTTGGAAAATTTTTTCTTTCTTAATGTTCTCTCCATCTTGCTCTGCACTTTTAATAATCTCTTCTCTGCGTTTTTTTAATAAAATATTGTTGCCCACATAGTATGCTATTCCGAAGCCAGCTATTGCGGGAAGTAAAATTGATAATAATATTTCCATTTCGTGTATATATATAGTGTTGTATTTTCAAAAAAGCCGTTGGTAAAGCTGTTTATACAAAAACCTTAGTAAGTAAGATTTGAGTTCCAACTGTGTCGCAAACGTCCAACGTCCCGATAACGGAATCCCCCGAAGGGTAAAAAGGCCTGTTTTTGACTGTCGGTTTGCTCGGTATTTTTTTAGTGTTGATTTTGGCAAAGAGCTAAACCAACGGCTAAGCACTATAGCTGAAATTAAGCAATATTGACTTTAATGTACTCGCCAAGAAGAGTATCTAAATTTTGTAATTCATCTATTATCTGATTGCTCTCCTCTCTCTGTTCAGCCTCTATCAAACGAATTACGAATTGAAGAAGGGCCATTGAAAGGGCATCCTGAGTATCACGATTTATATAGCGTTTTTTATATAAATCTACTTTTTCGTTAATAATTTTAGCAGCAGCTCTGATCTTCTCCTCGTCGGTAACCGCAATTTTAAGTGGGTAATACCTGTCTGCAATGCTGATTCTTATTGATTGTTGTTCCATTAACTAACGCTTAATCATTTAATAGGGCAATACATTTGTCTATCTCTTTCACCATCTTGCCAATTTTTTGCTTAGCCTCTTTGACATCTTGCGAAGACGTTTTAAAAGCCTCAACTAATTGTAGTTTATTTACTTTATCTTCAAGTTCATTTACATTGTTAATACTATTGTTCAATGCAATCTTACAGTTATTGAGCTCTTGGGACAATTTTTGATTTTCAGTCACTACTTGTTCATACTTAGATATAATAAGTTCTATCTTTTGTTTAAGACTATTTATGACTGACTGATAATCTTTACTCATACTTAAATTATGCACTAGTGCAAAGATAATAAAATAATGAAATTATTATACAAAAAACTTCCACCCTATGATTAAGCACTGTTTTTCTCAACAATTTTTTCCATTCCGACCTTGATTGCCTTCTCGTTCATCGGAATTAATGAATGGTGTCTCTCGGGGATAGATTTCTTAAGTCCTTTGATAACATTCTCTAAGCTTACAATTGGCTTCTTGCTTAAAAAAGCACCTAAAACAACCATATTGTATGCTTTGGAATTCCCCAGTTCTGCAGAGATATCCACTGCCGATATGGAGCAAACAGTAATATCCTTCCTTTCGGGATGACGTGTTATGCCGTTTGGATCGTAAATTAACAATCCTCCTGGTTTTACTGCATTTTCAAACTTATCCATAGACTGTTGATTAAGTATAATTGCTGTATCAAACCTGCCCAGAAGGGGAGAACTGATTTTCTTATCACTTAGGATAACCGTAACATTAGCAGTACCACCACGCATTTCCGGACCATAAGAGGGCATCCAGGTAACCTCCTGCCCTTGCATAATTCCGGAGTAGGCCAAAATTTTACCCATAGACAAAACGCCTTGTCCGCCAAAACCTGCTATAATTATTTCTTCTTTCATATCTCTGACTTTTTCTATATATCTTTAATATCTCCAACCGGATATTGAGGGAACATATTCTCGACCATCCACTCATTAGCCTTTACCGGACTCATTTTCCATCCGGAATTACATGTGCCCACTATTTCAACAAAAGAGGTACCCTTCTTTAATGCTGAGTTTTCAAAAGCCTTTCTTATGGCTTTTTTAGCCTTACGGACAGATACAGGATTATGAACAGACTGTCTGGTGACAAAACAGGTGCCCGGAAGCTGAGCCAGAAGCTCTGTGATTTTAAGAGGATAACCGTGGAGCTCTTGCGTTCTTCCGTAAGGGGTAGTTGCTGTAACCATACCCAGTAGGGTAGTAGGTGCCATCTGGCCGCCTGTCATGCCATAAATCGCATTGTTGATGAATATTACAACAATGTTCTCACCTCTGTTGCAGGCATGCATAATTTCAGCTGTTCCAATTGATGCCAGGTCTCCGTCACCCTGATATGTAAATACATATTTGTCAGGGCAGAGTCTTTTTGTTGCAGTAGCCAATGCAGGTGCTCTTCCGTGAGCTGCTTGCTCCCAATCTATATCCAGATAGTTATATGCAAATACCGAACATCCGACAGGAGAGACGCCGATGGTTTTCTCCTGAATACCCATCTCCTCAATAACTTCTGCTATAACCTTGTGAACTGTCCCGTGAGAACAACCAGGGCAATAGTGCATAGTTGTATCAGTAAGAACCGGACTCTTGGAATAGACTCTGTTCTCGGGTTTAATTATATCTTTAACATCCATAATTGCCAATTTTGATTATTTATTTATCTCTTTTTTAAATGCCTCAAACACCTCTTCCGGCGACGGAACAATACCACCAAGACGGCCAAAGAAGCCTACCGGAATTCTACCGTTTACTGCAAGTCTCACATCTTCCACCATTTGACCAGCACTAAGTTCGACTGACATAATCGATTTAAGTTGAGGTACCAACCTGTCAATCTCTTTTGTAGGGAAAGGGTAAAGAGTAATCGGACGAAGAAGCCCTAACTTAATTTCTTCTTTACGCGCCATTTCGACTACGCTCTCACATATTCTTGACATGCACCCGTAAGCTACAATCACATATTCAGCATCTTTGCAAAGAAACTCCTCGAACCTTACATCATCTTCCTGCATTTTTTTATATTTTGCCTGAAGTGAGTTGTTTAACTTTTCGTGAGCTACAGCATCCAATGCCAATGAGGTAATCACATTCTGTTTGCGGTTTGTCTTTTTCCCGATAGTTGCCCATGATGAGAATTTAGTTTCAATCTCCTCGTTTGTCCACCTTGGCTTCATTGGGCGGAGTTCTACTTTCTCCATCATTTGACCAATGATACCGTCTGAAAGGATCATTGCGGGGTTCCTGTATTTGAACGCCAATTCAAAGGCTAAATCAACAAAATCGTACATATCCTGAGCAGAAGCAGGAGCCAGAACAATCAGCTTATAATCTCCATGTCCGCCACCTTTACAAGCTTGAAAATAATCTCCTTGTCCAGGCTGGATTGTACCAAGACCAGGACCACCCCTGACAACATTTACAACCAAACATGGAAGTTCGGCACCAGCCAGATAACTAAGGCCTTCACACATAAGACTTAAACCCGGGCTACTGGATGAAGTCATTACCTTTTTTCCGCAACAGGCACCACCATATATCATATTTATCGATGATGTTTCGCTTTCAGCTTGTAGTACCACCATTCCTGTGGTTTCCCATGGCTTCTCTTCCATAAGAGTTTCCATGATCTCCGATTGAGGAGTAATAGGGTAGCCAAAGTATCCATCACAACCACAACGTATTGCAGCATGTGCAATTGCTTCGTTACCTTTCATTAAAATCTTCTCTGCCATATTGAAATTTTTAATATTATTCAATTATACTTTTACCCGATAAACTGTAATGCACGAATCTGGACAAACAGTTGCACAGTTTGTACAGCCCGTGCAATTTTCTGGTGACTCCATAAAAGCAAAATTGTAACCTTTGCTGTTAACCTCTTTAGCTAAAGCAATTGTATTAGTAGGGCAGTTAGCAAGACATACACCACATCCCTTGCATTTCTCTCTGTCAACTACTATAGCTCCTTTTAATGCCATGTTTACTATTAATTTAGTTTATAAATTTTTACAAAAATACATAAATTTACCCAAAAAAGCAATAAATCGTAATGAAAAAGTTGTTATTATTTAGAAAAACACTTTATAGTATGATAAATTACTTTTCAATTCTAATCCTTGCATCAACAACAATGACCTGTTTAGAATTTCCCAACAACGGATTCATGTCCATTTCAAAAATCTCTGGTGCAGCGTTGCAGAGAGCAGATACACGCCGGATGGTTTCGTTAAATAAAAACTCGTTCACACCCTCCTGTCCCCTGGTTCCCTGGATCAGCGTATAACCTTTCAAACCTTTTATCATCTCATCAGCCTCATTTTTTGATACCGGCGAAAGGGCGCAATTTATATCCTGCAATGCTTCAACAAAAATGCCTCCGAGTCCACATAGTACAAGATGTCCGAATTTATCTTCTCTTTTTGCTCCAATGAAGATCTGGGTTCCGCTGAGCATAGGTTGTATCAGAATTGCTTTCGTGTGAGGAATATTCATCATCCTGTTGAATTCTATCAAAAGAGTCTCCTCCTCTGTTACATTCAAAACAACACCTCCGACATCGGACTTGTGTACGGGCCCTACCACCTTCATTACTAAAGGGTATCCGATGTCCTTTACAGCTCTTTTCAAATTTGGAATTGTATCTACAATTGCCTCTTTCACCCGTGAAATTCCGGCAGCATCAAGCAACTTCTGAACCTGTTCAGGGGATAAATAACCGTTACTGCTGGATTTAATTACCTTCTGGATCATTTTAAAGTCCACAGGAGGTAACTGGAAATCAGTTATGGCTCCCTTGGTGTTAATTACCTTGGCAAGAGATTGTCCAAACTGCACCTCATCCGGGAAACAGATACCCCCTTGTTCCTTGAATTTTTCGATCTCATCTTTTGCGTTTACGATTGAAGGGAAGATAGGATATACTGGTTTTTTGCTTTTAGAGATTATTTCTGTGATTTTGTCATAGACATCAAATACTCTTGTAAGACCAGGCGACCCAAAGATTACAGGGATGGCATCGACATCAAAATCCTTTTCACAAGCATCAATGATTGCCTCAAGTTGTTCCGCCGTTCCTGTGGCAAGAAAGTCAATAGGGTTTGAGACCGATGAGCCGGGATAGAGCTTTTTAAGGAGTTCGTCTGCTTTTTCTCCTTTAATATGAGGAATTTTGATTCCGCTCTCGGATAGTATATCAGTCAACATTACAGCCGGTCCTCCGGCGTGTGTTACAATTGCAACCTTATCTCCCTTAGGTTGCGGATACATCAATATTGACGCAACGGTGACAAGTTCTGTACGACTGTTGCACCTGATTATTCCTGCTTTTCTGAAAAGAGCGGATACAGACTTGTCTGGACTTGCCATAGCTCCGGTATGGGAGGAGGCTGCGCGACTGCCTGCTTCACTGAATCCGGATTTGATTGCAGCAATCCGGGCACCTTTATTTATCAGCGAAATTGAATGCTTAAGAAGCAGTGCGGGATTGTTTATGTTCTCGATATAAAGCAACTTTACAGGAGCGCTTTTGCCATGTACATAAGTTTCGTCCAGATATTGCAAAACATCTTCAATGCCAAGCTGCGCACTGTTCCCTACAGAATAGACTGATGAAAACTGAAGCCCAAGTTGCATTGCTGTTTCAAGAATAAAAACTACAGTTGCACCTGACCCGGAGATAATGTCTACTCCGTTTTCTATCAATTTTGGTATTGGTTTAGTGAATATGCCGGTATAGTTTGGGTTCATAACCCCTATACAGTTGGGGCCTATTAATGAAGCTCCTGCCTGATTGACAATTTTGACGATTTTTTCTTCCAGTACTCTCCCTTCGGGCCCATCCTCGTGGAATCCGGCAGAGAGTATTATTACAGCTTTGCACCCCTTTTTGTTACACAAAATATCTACACTATCGGGGCAAAAAGAAGCGGGTATTGCAAGAATTGCCAAATCAACCTGGGGAAGATCTTCAACTTTATTACAGCACTTAATGCCTTGAACTATCTCGGATTTTGGGTTTACTACGTGTAATTTACCTTTGAATTTGGTATTAATCAGATTTCTAAGAACACTACCTCCAGGCTTTTGATTGTCATCGGAACCACCAACAACAACGATGCTTTTTGGTGAAATAAGCTCTTTTGTTATCATATTTTAATAATTTTGGCTGCAAATATAATAAAAAGTAATATAAAATCAGATTTCAGATTAACATTATTAAGTTATTACTTGTTATGCTTTGTATAATTTAACGGGTTTCCCTTTTTTGTCTCTTTTGTCAAAGGCATACCAGAATTCCCTACCTTCTTCCTCAATATAATAATAATTAAAAAAACGATGTGCTTCGTCAAATAACGGGTTATCCTTATCCGAAACTCCTCTTATCCATTGTTTTGCCAACTTACCCGGCCCCTTTTTCAGTGATAATCCAGCCTCTATCCATGTTGCTGCTATGTCAGGTACAGCATCTTTGAGATGTTTAAAACAGAATCCTAACAATAATATCCCTTTGTTTTCCAAACTTAAAGGATTGACAAGCAGTTGATTATTTATTATATATTCAAGAAAGACTTCAATAAAGTCGTCATTAAGACTAATGATATAGCTGAATGTCTTTTTCCATATATTGTTATTATACCAAATATCAAACACTTTGGACAACACCGATATTTTATACAGTTCTAACTGAGAGATTACATCGGTTCTCAATACCTCATATGGCGGGAAAGAGGAATAAACAATACCCCAATCATCTGATTTTTCTCTCAGTTCAGTCCCAGGAAGCAACTTCAGCAACTCAACCTGGATTTCATCTGCACCGACACTTATTAAGGATTTAATATCTTTGATCACCTGGGAATAGGTGTATAAAGGCAGTCCGGCAATAAGGTCAATATGCAGTTCAAATTTTTGCAACGAGACAATATATTTGATTCCATCGATAGATTTCTCACTGCTGCCTGCTCTTTTACAAACTTTTAAAACTTTGTTATCCAAGCTTTGCAGTCCCGCTTCCAGATGTAGTCTCCCTGCAGGCATATTTCTAAGTTTCTCTTTAAACTCATCAACTAAAAATGCGGGATGAATCTCCAGATGAAACGTTATACTTCCGTGATACCTGGCGAATATTTCCAGAAGATCTGCTGCCCTTTTTGGATTGGCATTAAAGGTTCTGTCCAATACCCTAACCTCTTTAATACCTTTTGACCGGATAAAATCGAGCCGTTCTTTGATATCGTCAGGTGAAATATTTTGTACTCTTCTGTTTCTGCCACTAACACAGAATGAACAATTATTAAAACAGCCGCGTGAAGTTTCAATTTGAACAAATGGTTTTTCCCAATTGAAAAAAACAGATATTTCAGGAATATTTAGTTTAGTGAAATCTTTTACAACGGCCTCTCCATTATCGTGATAAACCCCTGAACTGTCAAGCGAGCACACTCCGCAAATGCTTTTCCAACTGTCATTACAATTACAGATAATGGAATCAAATAAAGCAGGAAATACCTCTTCTCCCTCTCCCCGGAATACGGCATCAATAAATTTATTTGTACAAAGGAAGTTGTGATTATCTTCCAAAAATTCAGGTCCACCTAAAATTACAACAGAGTCAGGATGTAATTTTTTGAACTTGGACAACAGGTTTAGAACGAAAATATGATTAAATAACCAAACAGTTGATAATATAATATCTGGGTTGAATTCTGCAATTTCCAACAATAGAGAAGCAGGATCGCTATTAATGGTTCCTGAAGCTACCCTCCACTCTGCAAGTTTTGATTGTTCTTCTGTAAGTTGTGAATGGAGTGCCGGAAGAGCCAATGAAGAATGAGAATAAGAGGCATTGATGTCTATCCAAAGTAGCCTCATGACCTTTTTATAATAATTAACAACACTTATTATTGTAGCGGCTCAAAATCGTCTTTGCCAACACCGCAAAGAGGGCAAACCCAACCATCAGGAAGATCCTTGAATTCAGTGCCGGGAGCTATTCCTGCATCCGGATCACCAAGTTGAGGGTCATAGATATAATCGCAAACAACGCAAATGTATTTCATAATGTAAAAAATTATTGATAATAAATTGATTTACGTAACAATGTTAATAAAAATTATTTGAGTTACAACAAAAATCTAACTATTTTTACCAAGATAAAAGTATTATATATGTCATCAATTTTAATAAAAAATATCAATCTAAATAACACTGAATCAGATATATTAATCGAAAGCAACAAAATTACCAAAATATCTGATAGTATAGATTTTCAGGCAGATAGAATTGTAAACGGAGCAGGAAAATCTGTTATTCCCGGATTTGTCAATATGCATACACACGCTGCAATGACATTAATGAGAGGCATTGGGGAGGATTTGTCTCTTATGGATTGGTTGCACAAAACAATTTGGCCGACAGAAAGTAAACTTACCGATGAAATGGTATACTGGGGAACTAAACTGGCATGTCTGGAGATGATAAAATCCGGAACAACCTGTTTTAATGACCAATACTGGAGCCTTCCTTTTGCTGTCAAGGCTACTGAGGAGATGGGACTCAGATCGGTCCAGCCGTTTGTCATTCTGGATTTGATGGATGAATCAAAATCGGGGAAGTTAAAGGATGAGTGTGAAAAGATGTATGAACTCTCAAAAAACTGGTGTAACAGAAACAGCTTCGCAATCGGAATTCACTCTCCGTACAGTGTCTCGGAAAAGATGATTGTTTGGGCAAGTGAATTTGCGCAAAAAAGAGACCTGCTGGTACATATCCATGTTTCCGAAACAAAAGGAGAAAATGAAGATTCAATAGCTCTGCACGGTGTCAGCCCTATCTCTTATCTTAATAAACTTGGAGTTCTGAACTCAAAAGTTATTGCTGCCCATTGTTTGTGGATTGATAATGAAGATATTGCTCTGCTCGCTCAAAATGATGTGAAGGTAGTACACAATATAAATTCCAATCTTAAAATTGCTTCCGGATTTAAATTCCGTTACAATGAACTTAAAGAGGCAGGATTAACAGTTACCCTCGGAACAGACGGTTGCGCATCCTCAAACAATCTTGATATGATAGAGACGATGAAAATCGCAGCTTTAATACAAAAGGGGTGGAGAGGAGATCCAACAGCTATGCCTTTGGACGAATTGATATCGTTAGCCACGGTTAACGGAGGAAGAGCATTAGGAATTAAATGTGGAGTCATTAAGGAGGGATATTTGGCAGACCTGGCAATTATTGATACTAACTCCTTCGCATTTACTCCGAATATTAATTTTCTGGCAAATTTGGTCTATTCTGCAAACAGCTCTTGCGTAGATACAGTTATATGTGATGGAAAAATTGTTATGGAAAAGAGGGTTGTAGATGGTGAAGAGGAAATTTTAATGATGGTAAATAAATTGTATAAAAAATTATTATAATAATTGTTAATTATGGAGTACATAGAAAAAATCAAAGCCGCAACTGATTACATCAAAACCAGACTGTCAGGAAATAAGCCCCTTGTCGGCATTGTGCTGGGCAGCGGACTTGGGGAACTGGCGGAGCAGATTGAAAATAAAATTATTATACCATATTCAACAATCCCCAATTTTGCACAATCTACAGCTATCGGACATAAGGGTAACCTTATTGCAGGGGTTATCGGCGGAAAGTATGTGGTGGCAATGCAGGGCAGGTTTCACTACTACGAAGGATACGGTATGGATCAAGTTACAATGCCGATAAGAGTGATGAAACTGTTAGGTGTAAGCTATATTTTTGTATCGAATGCTGCAGGAGGAGTAAATCCGTCGTTCAGAGTCGGTGACTTAATGGTAATCAGAGATCATATTAATTTAATGCCAAATCCTTTGATAGGGAAAAATCTTGATGATTTCGGACCTCGTTTTCCGGACATGACAAGGCCATATGACCTGAATCTGATAAAAAAGGCAGAAAGTACGGCTTTAGAATTGGGTATCCAACTGAAGAAAGGTGTTTATTTAGCCGGCACCGGCCCAACATATGAAACTCCATCTGAATATCAGTTTTTTGAGAAAATCGGAGCAGATGCTGTCGGAATGTCAACTGTCCCCGAGGTTATTGTAGCAAGACATTCAAACATACCGGTTTTTGGAGTCTCTGTGATAACAAATGAGGCTCACTCATTTTCAGAGGACTTTGTCAATGACGGGGACGATGTAATTAATGCTGCAAACAAAGCCGCAGACAAAATGGCACGATTGTTTAAACTTATGATATCAAAACTGGAATAAAATCTTGTGTATGCCTCCAATACCAAAAAAATATTATCCGGAAGCAGAAAGCGTCTGTTATTATGCAGACCTGTTATGGCAAAGGTCTTTTGTTGAAGGAAACGGAGGAAATATTACTGTTAAAATTTCAGATTTTCTTATAATGGCAACTCCAACGCTTTTTTCAAAAAAAGGGCTAAGAGTTGAGGATATGACCATTATAGATAAAAACGGAGTTCAGCTTTATGGGGAGAATAAAGTTACATCTGAAATATCTTCTCATCTGTCAGTTTATAAGTCTAATCCATCTGCAAAATCGGTAATCCACACACATCCTCCTTACACTTGTTCTTATGCATTTACGGAACATTTCCCTACTAAGCTTTTAAGTCCGGAGGCAATTTTCTGGATAGATGATATAGTCTTTGCGCCCTATTCTCTTCCCGGTTCAGCAGAATTAGCTGCCCAGATAGAAAGTCTATCTAAGGGTAAAAGCGTGTTAATACTTCAAAATCACGGACTTCTGACTTGGGGAGGGAGTATAAAAGATGCTTACTGGCGAACTGAGATTGTTGAGAATCACTGCAGGGTATCACACTTGATAGACTCTACAATGGCTACTCCAAGACATTTTTCATATAAACAGCTTACTCAACTTCATGAATTGAAAAAACGATTTTTCAAATAATGGAGAGAGTGCTACCATATGACTCTGTTGACATCTCTTCAGACAGATTAAGTCTGATTCTGCTGGATCAAACCCAGTTGCCGGGAAAAGAGGTATTCCTTCATCTGAATAAAGAAAATGAGATTTTTGAGGCCATATCTGCATTAAAAGTACGAGGCGCACCGGCAATAGGAATTGCTGCGGCATACGGCCTCTGTGTAGTTTTAAACAGTACTGTTCCCGAGTCTTTGGAAAACTTAAAGACAAAAGCTTTAGATGTCATAAATTTGTTTGAATCATCCAGGCCTACTGCTGTAAACCTGTCCTGGGCGCTTAATAGAATGAAGAATAGATTATTAGAATCTGTTAAACAAGCAAATATATCAGTCAATGAATCTATTGATGCTCTTTTTAAGGAGGCTCATTCTATAAAACAAGAGGATATTGCCATGTGTGAGAGAATTTCTGAATTTGGTCTTTCTCTCATAAAACCGGGGATGGGAATATTGACACATTGCAATGCTGGACATTTAGCTGTTTCCAGATTGGGCACAGCACTGGGACCAGTATATTTGGCTAATAAGTTAGGTTACAAAATAAGAGTTTATGCAGATGAGACCAGACCTTTATTGCAGGGAGCCAGACTTACTGCCTTCGAGTTAATGCAGGCAGGCATAGATGTTACACTCATTTGCGACAACGTGGCCTCTTCTGTAATGTCACAAGGATGGGTGGATGCTGTTTTTGTTGGATGTGACAGAATTGCAAAAAACGGAGATGTGGCGAACAAAATAGGAACCTCATCACTTGCAATATTGGCAAGTAGTTGGAAAATACCATTTTATGTATTAGGACCTACCTCCACGATTGATAAAAAGTGCAATTCAGGAAAAGAGATTGTTATTGAGGAGAGGCCATCTTACGAAGTCACAGAGTTGTGGTATAAAAAAAACATGGCCCCTGAGGGTGTAAAGGTTTACAACCCCGCCTTTGATATTACTAAAGCAGAATTTATTACTGCAATAATAACAGAAAAGGGTATTTTCAGATACCCTTACAATTTTAGCGATTAATATGATTAAAAATATAATTTTCGATTTAGGGGGCGTTATAGTTCGTTTAGATAAACGAACCTGCATAGAATCTTTCAGGAAACTGGGATTCCAGGATTTTGGCAAGATATTAAATGAATTCGTGCAGGACGGATTCTTTCTGGATTTTGAGAAAGGGCTCATCTCATCTGAAGAGTTCAGAAGTATTATCCGGAAAAATTTAGACAGAGAGGTTACAGATAGAGAAATAGACGATGCAATGGCAGATTTCCTTGTGGAGATTCCAAAGGACAAACTGGATACTATTTACAGGCTGAAAAATGATTACAACGTTTTTTTATTGAGTAACACAAATCCGATTGCCATTAATGTTGTCAAAAGTTACTTTAAAGCAGAAGGCAGAGAGATGAAGGATTATTTCCATAAGATGTTTCTCTCTTATGAAATGAAGCTTGCAAAACCGGATATTCAGATATTTATCAAAGTGTTGGAAATGACCGGAATAAAGGCAGAGGAGACTCTTTTTATTGATGATGGTCCTGCAAATCTGGAATCTGCCTCAAAGTTGGGCTACAAAACGCTGCTTGTAACTCAGGATAGTGATCTGGAAACCGAGATAGCTTCCGCGATATGATAAATTTCATAAGTCTCTCCAGTGGAAGCAACGGAAATTGCTATTTTATAGGAAATGGAGAGGTCTCAATATTAATTGATGTCGGGGTGGGGGTGAGGACCATCAAAAAGAGGCTATCTGAATATAATATTTCTATCGACTTAATTGATCTGGTGTTGATTACTCATGATCATATAGATCACGTTAAATACTTGGGATCATTTGCAGACAGATATAAAAAGCCGGTGCTTGCCACCGCGGAACTTCACAGATCCCTTCTTTACCATCCTTGCACAAGGGGATCATTAGTAGATTGCAAGAGAATAATCACTAAAGGTAATACATTAGATTACAGGGGAGTGAAAATAATTCCCTTCGAAGTTCCACATGATGCAACTGATACTCTGGGATATTATATCGATTTTTTTGGTGAGAAATTTACATTGATTACAGATGTCGGCAAAATCACCGACGAAGTTATCGAATACTCTAAAAAAGCTAACCATCTTATACTGGAATCTAATTATGATTATGACATGCTGGTTGGAGGGAGATATCCTAAAATTTTGGTAGACAGGATACGAAGCGGTAAGGGCCATCTCTGCAACAGCGAAACTGCCGGTGCTCTGAAGTATATTTATCATACTGGTCTGAGAAATCTTTTTCTGTGTCATTTGAGCGAAAACAACAACACACCGGAACTCGCCTACAACGCATCATTCAACTCTCTGGCAGAGATAGGAATAACACCAGGAGCCGATTTACAACTTACCTGTCTGCCCAGAAGAGGCTCCTTTCTCTATTCTATCTGATTGTTCCTTGACCGCCTGATCAAGTTACTCAACAAACTGCTTTGCAAAATACTTTGCAGTGAGCTTTTCACCGGTTGCCCGCTCTATCATCTCATTCCACTCGTATCTCATACCAACGTTGAATATATTTTTGCTCATCCAGTTGCCTATCTCTTTATTACCAACGTATGATTCATTTTTATAATCTCCAGATTTGGTAATGTTGTTTACGATATAGTAGTGCATTTGCGAAGCAAACAATTCACCAAGCTGATAGTTATGATAATAACAAGGGTATAGTGCAATATGGATTTTGCTTGCCCAGTCCGGAGAATTCCTGTTTTCAGGACGATGCAACATCTGGTATTTTTCAACAAGATCCCACCATAGTTTATTTAAATCCTGGTTCGGGTTCTCGTACATAGCCTTTTCGAAGCGATATACCACCTGTACCCAACGACTAAATACCAATTGCTGTAATTTCGCTGATTTATAGCAATTTTCTGCAATCATATCCTTCTCCTCCTGTGAAAGACCAAGACTCTGCCTCATCCATTCCGGATTGCGTGAAAGACGACCGAACATCATAGCTACAGCCTCTGTTGTAAAGGTGTGTGCTGCATTTCTTATAAAGTACGGGTTTTCTGGCTGATCGTGTCCCAAAGAGTAGATTCCGTGACCGAATTCATGGAGCATTGTTCCCATCCACTGTTCATTGTCGCTAATGTTAGCAAGCACTCTGACATCACTTTCGGCGTCAATATCAGTGCAATAGGCATGTTGATTCTTCTTGGGCTTTTCATATAGATCGCTGTTTGCCATAATTTTGCTAACATCAATACCAATGCTTTTGTAGAAGTCAGTAGTCAATTGTTCAAGATTTTTACCCTTGTAATATTTATTCAGATCTACAGGATAAAGTTGAGGAGCCTCCTGAAAGAATCTCCCCTGGAAATGCCAAGGCATAAGCTTCTCTGCACTAACTTTATATTTGATGGCAAATGCAGAATCCATCTCACCTTTCAGTTTGGCAAAAGCTCCTTTGGTCAGAGAATCAAGTTCATCAAAAAGGGTGGAGATCTCTTCTGGATTCTGTCCGGACAACTCTAATGACATTGTATGGTAATTGTTAAACCCCAATGACACAGCTACCATATTCCTGAGTTTTACCAATTCTATAACATCCGGGGCTACAAATGAGCCGATATTTTTATGAGCAAGCCACACATCTTCCAGCTCTTTGTTGTTGACAGAGGTTTGAAGAATATTCTCAACCTCGTTGTCTGTGATCTCTTTACCTCTGAAATTTGCTCTATATGCTGCATATTTTTGCTCTAAAGCAGAAGTTTTGTTAATAATATCATTTAAAAGTGCAGTATCTGTCTGATTAGCCAAATAAGAATTATAAAGAATGGTCAATTGTCTGTTTAAAAGAGAATCTTTAACCTTTCCACCCTCTTTTATCCTTTTTAATTCAGCAAAGGTCTCAGGACTAGAATAAATCTTTGTAAGCTTAATACTTGCCTCCGAGTATTTTTTGAACTCGGCTGTGTCGCCGGTTATAGTACCGTTCCAATAGGCCAGATTTGCCTCCTTGTTCAACGGTCTTACAGAGTTTTCGGTTTGAGAAATAATTTCTTTTAGCTTCATTTCATCTTTATTTGTGCAGCTCAATAATAAAGAGCATACGGCAAAAATTGGGATAATTTTTTTCATATATTAAAAATTGGTTATTTTTTACCTTAGGTTTTATAAAATTATCTCTTATATTACCGGAAGCAGTACAAATATATAAAAAAAATAAAAAGAGGATGCATAAAAACTATTTTAACATCCTCTTGCGTAATTGTGCTGTAATTAAACAAAAATTAAATCTGAGGTCCGGAAGCAATAAGAGCTCTAGCAGCATCATTGTCACAATACTGCTCAAAATTCTTTATATATTTGACTGCTAATGATTTGGCTTTTTCTGCCCATTCATCTCTGTTTTTATATGTATCCCGAGGGTCCAGAATACCTTCTGAAACATTCTTTAGTTTTGATGGAGTTGTAAGATTGAGAATCGGGATATGGACCGTAGGTACCTGGTCGATACTTCCATCGATAATTGCATCGATAATTGCTCTTGTATCTTTAATTGATATTCGCTTTCCGGTTCCGTTCCAGCCGGTGTTAACAAGATAAGCTTTTGCTCCGTGTTCATCCATCTTTTTAACAAGAGTTTGAGCATATACTGTTGGGTGAAGAGTAAGGAAAGCCTCTCCGAAAGCAGGGGAGAAGGAAGGAACTGGTTCCGTAATGCCACGTTCGGTTCCTGCAAGTTTAGAGGTATACCCGCAAAGGAAGTGGTATTGTGCCTGATTTCTATCCAAAATTGAAACAGGAGGAAGCACACCAAATGCATCGGCAGACAAGTAGATAATTTTCTTGGCGTGCCCTGCTTTTGAAGGAAGAACAATTTTGTTAATGTGATAAATCGGGTAAGAGACACGTGTGTTTTCAGTAGTAGAGCCGTCAGAATAATCCGGAGAGCCATCTGCATTTACTGTTACGTTTTCTAAAAGTGCATCTCGTTTGATTGCCCTCCAGATATCAGGTTCATTCTCCTTGCTCAGGTTGATTGTCTTTGCATAACATCCGCCTTCATAGTTGAATACCCCTTGAGAATCCCAGCCATGCTCGTCATCTCCTATCAGATAACGCTTAGGGTCTGCAGAAAGGGTGGTTTTACCTGTTCCTGAAAGACCAAAAAATACAGCAACATCACCATCCTTGCCAACGTTGGCTGAGCAATGCATAGATGCAACACCTTTGATAGGGAGAAAATAATTCATCATAGAGAACATGCCCTTTTTCATCTCACCACCGTACCAGGTACCACCAATAATCTGCATCCTTTCTGTAAGGTTAAACATTACAAAAACTTCAGAATTAAGCTTATGCTCTTTCCATTTAGGGTTGGTAACCTTTGAACCGTTTAGAACCACAAAATCAGGTTCTCCATAGTGCTCAAGTTCATATTGAGAAGGACGGATAAACATATTGGTCACAAAGTGAGCCTGCCAGGCAACTTCAACGATGAACCGAACCTTCATTCTTGTATCTTCGTTAGTTCCACAGTAAGTATCAACAACATAAACTGTATCTTTATCTGAAAGTTGGTTCTGAACCAGAATTTTACACTCATCCCAGATTTCCTTGCTTACCGGCTTATTTATATTTCCGTCCCACCACATATGTTTATCACTAGTAGCATCTTTGACGATGTAACGATCCTTAGGGGAGCGACCTGTGAAAACTCCGGTTTTAACACAAACAGCACCTGTATCTGTAAGTGTACCCTTTTCAAATCCTTGATTTTTTTCCGAAATTTCAGCTTGGTAAATAACCTCGTAAGAAGGGTTGTGAATCAAATTTTTGACATTTTTAATGCCGTATTTAGTTAAATCTAT
The DNA here is from genome assembly GCA_041663505.1 of Bacteroidales bacterium. Taxonomy (GTDB): domain Bacteria; phylum Bacteroidota; class Bacteroidia; order Bacteroidales; family UBA932; genus Bact-08. Next base: position 34,014 of record JBAYMP010000005.1, read on the forward strand.
ATTTGCCATATATTAATTAAATTAAGATGTCTTAAATTGAACAAAAATCTTGCCATAAAACTCTCAATTTTTACTAATTTTGCTTTATAAGGAATTATCATGGAGACTCCTCTGGAAATATTAAAATATTACTGGTCCTACGACTCTTTCAGACCTATGCAGGAGGAGATTATTAATTCTGTAATGGAAGGTTTTGACACATTAGCTCTGTTACCCACAGGAGGAGGTAAATCTCTCTGTTTCCAGATTCCGGCTCTTATGTCAGATGGAATTTGTGTAGTGATATCTCCACTTATTGCACTAATGAAGGATCAGATCGAGAGTCTCCGGAAGAGGGGGATAAAAGCAATTTCAGTACATTCCGGAATGACCAAAAGTGAAATTGACATTGCTTTGGACAATGCAATTTATGGAGATTATAAATTTTTGTATTTATCACCTGAACGGCTCCGGAACGAAGTTCTAAAGGTAAGGATAGCTCAGATGAAAATCAGTTATCTGGTTGTAGATGAAGCTCACTGTATTTCTCAATGGGGTTACGATTTCAGACCTAACTATCTCTCAATTAAAGATATCAAGGAGATCATCGGAGAGATTCCCATTATAGCTTTGACAGCTACTGCCACACCGATAGTAGCGGATGACATTATGTCACAGCTGGGTTTTAGAAAACCTAATATTATCAAATCCGGCTTTGAAAGAGCAAACGTCTCTTATGTCGTAAGAAATGTTGAAGATAAAAATGGACAAGTCTTAAAAATTGCACACTCTGTTCACGGAACAGGAATAATATATGTCAGGGAGAGAAAAAGAGCAGAGGAAATTGCTGGATTTCTTCAGTCTCAAGGTATAAATGCAGATGCTTATCACGCCGGGTTCACTCCTGCCCAGAGATCGAAGAAACAGGACGACTGGAAGAGTGGAAATACAAGAGTAATAGTAGCTACCAATGCATTTGGAATGGGTATCGATAAAAGCGATGTCAGATTTGTATGTCACTATGACCTTCCTGAATCTATCGAGGCTTATTTTCAAGAGGCGGGAAGGGCTGGAAGGGATGAAAAAAGAGCTTATGCAATTTTATTATGGAACAAAAGCGATATCCGAAGGTCGAAACAGATTCTGAATCTGACCTTCCCCGAGATTGACTATATTAAGGATGTTTATCAAAAGCTCTTTATATATCTCGGGTATGCATACGGATCTGGTAAAGGAGAGGTTATAAAGTTCAATCTTACCGATTTTTCTCAAAAGATGAAATTACATACCCTGTCTGCATACCACGCAATAAAATATATTCAAACGGAGGGTTACTGGAATTTGACAGAGGAGATTGATAATCCAAGCAGGATTATGTTTTCTGTAAACAGAGACGAGTTGTATAAGGTTCAGCTAAAAAACAGTTCATTAGACTCGTTCATCAAGACACTCCTGCGAATTTACACTGGTCTGTTTTCCGGTTTTGTACCAATCGACGAGGAGTATATTGCCAGAGTCTCCAGAAACAGCAAGGCTTCAATAATCTCAAACCTCATAACGCTCTCCAGGATGCATATCATAAACTATATACCGAGTGTAAGATCTCCTCTTTTGATACTTAATGAAGAGAGATTAGACAATAAGAATTTCTATATTTCAGTAAAAAAATATGAGGAGAGAAAGGGCATATACCAATCAAGAATAGACAGTATTATTTCTTATGCTTCAAACGCTTCTGTATGCAGGTCCGTTCTGCTCCTTAATTATTTTGGACAGACCGGTTCACAGGATTGTGGATTTTGCGACGTATGTATCGATAAACGTAAAGAGCGGGAGGGGAGAAGTTTTGAAAATGAGGTAGAGAGGAGACTAATCGAGATTCTGATCTCTGCCCCGAGAAGCCTTCAGGAAATATCGGAACTTATTGAAGATGAAAGTAAAACTTACATAAAAATTCTTAGAGAACTGGTTGACAGAGGGGGCGTAAAAGAAGCAGAGGAAAAGTACTCTCTAATTAGTTAAGAATTTTTCGAGTTCCATATAGAGTTGATGAATGGGTAGACCCATAACATTGAAATATGATCCTTCAATCCTGTTAATTGCAATATATCCGATCCACTCCTGTGCTCCATAGGCACCAGCCTTATCGTAAGGTGCATAGTTGTCGATATAGTAATCAATCTCTTCCGGTGATAATTCTCTGAAATAGACATCGGTAATTGCTGTAAACGACCTGCTTTTGTAATTACTCCTTATATAAACACTTGTTAAAACCTGATGTTTGTTTCCGGAGAGTTTCGTTAATATTTTAATCGCGTCATCTCTCTCCTTAGGTTTTCCCAAAATTTCATTGTTACATAGAACCATAGTGTCTGCAGTAATCAGAATCTCGTTGTTCTCTAATTTCCGGGGAAATCCTTTGGACTTTAATTCTGCCAGATATTCCGGCACTTTTTTAATATCTATGGAATTATCAAAATCTTCGGCTATATTGCCACCCGTTTCAACAGTAAAGTCCAGATCAATTCCCTCAAACAGTAATTTCCGCCGCGGAGAAGAAGAGGCAAGAATCAATCGGTAGCCTCTCAGTTTGTCTCTTAACATAATTCAATCATTCAATTAACCGGAGCAAGCTTCGGGGTTTGCAACCCATAAATTGTGAATTTTTAAAGTCTGTTCTATCACATCCCTGACACAGCCCCTGCCTCCGGGATAAAGTGATATATATTCACAAACCTCCTTTACCTCTGTAACAGCATCCGATGGGCAAGAGGCCAGGCCACTCTCCTTCAAAATTCCGATATCCGGAATATCATCTCCCATAAAAAGAACTTCATCCGGGCTAAGGTTTTTTCTTTTGCAAAAATCTATAAAATCCAGAATTTTATTATGAGAATTCAGGTATATATCATTTTTATCGACACCAATTTGCCTGAAACGTTTTACAATACTCTCTGAGATTCCTCCTGTAATTATAGCAACAGGGAACTTCTGAATAATTGCAAGTTTAACGGCAAAGCCATCTTTAGCATTATGCGATCTCAACAGATCTCCGCTATCGGTTGCCAGTACTGTTCCATCTGTAAAGACTCCATCTACATCAAAAGCAAATGCTTTAATTTTGGATAGTTTAATTTTGTAATTCGACATATGTGTTTAATATTATTTCTTATTAATAATGGATTGTTTTGCAATTAGTTCCGATATAAACTCATAGACTTCTCTGTGTTCCGGAAGATCGTTAAGCAGTTCCAGGTGTTTCCGGAGTGTAGTAATATCACCTCTTTGTGCAGGTCCTGTCTGAACGAGCGATGGGTGCTCATAAAGGAATGCTTTTCTAACGGTCTCAATGGCAATGGGTATAAGGAAGGTCTGACTTGGCTTTGAGAGATCGAAGGCAAGCCCTATCAAGTAGTTTACAAAATTGCTTACGTAAACAGCCGCCAGGTGAATTTTGAGCCTGTCGTGAGAGTTAAGTATCCTGTATTCTGCTCCTAATGAGGCTACAATACTGACCAAAACCTTTTCCGCCTCTTGGTCGGAGGACTCAATAAAAAACGGTACCAGTTTGAAATCTACCGGTTTTATTTTACTTAAAGTCATTAAAGGATATAAGACCCCGTATGATGAGTTCGTGCTTAGGAGATTTATGGAAGAGGCCCCGCTTGTGTGAAGCAATATTGGTCTTTCGGCGCAGTTTCGCGCAGCATTGGAAAATTTTACGGCCAGCTCCTCTATCGAATCATCAGAAACAGCCATAATAACAACGTCTGAATCTGCAAGCAAATTGAAATCATCTGTGGATTTAGTCACTTCATCATTACTTAGAGGGTGTGTCTCTCTCTTGTTCAGAATGTGGACAAGCTTCTCTGTTGATTCTCTGTTTCTGCCGCAGATGAAGGGAATCTGATGACCAGCTGCTTTTAGAGAGATAGATAATTGATATGCAACATTTCCTGAACCCCAAAAAGAAATTCTGTACATTTAATATAATTTTAAAAAATCATAATTCAGTAACTAATGTTCTGTCAAAGGTAAATATTTTACCTGATAAAAATTCTTACCATATTTGTCTCTAACTTTTATTTATATTTATTGTTATTAATTTGTCCGGATTTAATAATCTAAAATAAATGACTACTTCTTCTTCTAAAAACATCAGCGTTGCTTTTGTCCTGAACTTTGTTTTTGCAATTATAGAATTGGCGGGAGGACTTTTCACCAACAGTGTTGCAATTCTCTCTGACGCTCTTCACGACTTTGGGGACAGTCTCTCTCTGGGCGTAGCATATTACCTCCAAAAACGGTCCAATAAAAAGAGTGACAAGTACTACACTTATGGATACAAGAGATTTTCACTTATAGGTTCAATATTTATATCCACAGTCCTGGCAATAAGCTCCGTATTTATAGTAACTGAGAGCATCAAAAGAATAATGGCCCCGGAACAGTCAGATGCCGGGGGAATGCTTATCCTTGCAGTATTGGGAATCGTCGTAAATGGTGCTGCTGTGTTAAGGTTAAAAAGAGGCACCTCCTTAAATGAAAAAGCTGTTATGATCCATTTGATGGAGGATGTCCTGGGATGGATTGCAGTCCTGATTGCAAGTATTGTGATGATGTTTGTCGATTTTCCTGTAATTGACCCGATTCTGTCAATTGCTATTACAATATGGGTACTGACAAATGTGTACAAGAATTTGTCACAGAGCTTGAAAATCATGCTTCAGGAGGTTCCTAAAGATGTAGAAACCGACAAGCTGAAGCATGAGGTTTTGAGTCTGCAGGATGTCGTGTCAATTCACGACCTGCATCTTTGGAGTTTGGATGGGGAAAACCATATTCTTTCTATGCATATAGTTGTAAATAACTGTTTTACGTTCGAAAAAATGGCAGAATGTAAAGCAGCAATACGAACAATAGGAGAAAAATATCATATCGGTCATATTACTGTCGAATTTGAGAACTGCAACGAAGCTTTTAATTGTGGGTACAACGGAAAGTGCTGATTATATTTGTACCCACAATTAAAACTTGATTAAAACTCTATGCCTCGGTCACAACCTCCTCTTTTACAGAGGCAAATGGACTAATGTCACAAACAGCGAAGTCTTTTATATAAGAGTACCTCTCGTCATTCCATGCTTTTGATTTATTGGTATAGATGATTGCTGAGTTATTGAAACTATCATCGGAATGAGTATCGATTATGAGCAAATAAGACATAATTATATGAGAAGCCATTTCGACTAACCTTCTGGCGTGAAAATCAATATATTCATTGTCGAAACCAGAAACCATTGCAACAGCCTGCTGATATTGTTCTGTCATCTCAATAAGCATTTTTTTCAAAGGAGCATACTCAGCTTTAACTTCGAATTTTTCATACTCTCTTATCTGGTTCAGATAGGCTCCGTTTGTTACATATCTTTGAGCTGCAACCACTTGTAATTGAGATGTACCCTCGTAAATAGTTGTAATACGCGCATCACGGTAGATTCTTTCAATTGGATAGTCTTTCATAAATCCCGATCCACCATGAACCTGCAGAGAGTCATATGCGTTCTGGTTGCTGTATTCGGAAGCCATCATCTTTACCATAGGGGTAAACATATCTGCCGATCTTTGATACTGTTTCATCTCACTTTTCTCTTCAGTGGTCAATTTACGACCTTGTTCGATGGCCCCATAAGCTTTATAAATATCTACAAATCTGGTTGTTTCGTAAAGCAGAGCTCTTGAAGCCTGAAGTTTTGCCTTAATTATGGCTAACATCTCGTAGACGGCAGGGAACTGAATAATTGGCTTGCCAAACTGTGCTCTTTCGTGTGCATATTTGAGGGCTTCACGATAAGCAGCTTCTGAGATTCCTACTGCTTGGGCAGCAACGCCCAGACGAGCTCCATTCATCAGTGTCATTACATATTTGATAAGGCCAAGTTTCCTTTCGCCTACCAGTTTTGCAGGGGCATTATGGAAAACAAGCTCGCAGGTTGGTGAACCCTTAATACCCAGTTTATTTTCAATTCTGCGAACTTGAACACCTCCCCATTCTTTGTCGTAAACAAAATAGGAGAGACCTCTTCCGTCTTTTGTGTTCTCTTCCGATCTTGCCAGTACAAGTTTAATTTGAGCATCACCGTTTGTAATGAAACGTTTCACGCCGTTCAGATACCACATTCCATCCTTTTCATTGTATGTAGCTTTAAGCATAACTGCCTGAAGGTCGCTTCCCGCATCCGGCTCTGTAAGGTCCATAGAACATGTGTCACCTTTGTTTATTCTCGGAAGGAACTCTTTTTTGATTTCGTCCGATGCAAACTCATTTATTGTTTCTGCACAATCCTGAAGTCCCCAGATATTTGAAAATCCGGCATCTGCCCTTGCTGTCAATTCTGCAGCCATTATATATGGCACCATAGAGAAATTCAAACCTCCAAATTCCCTTGGCAGAGACATACCGTACATTCCTGCCTGGATCAATACATCCTGATTCTGTTTTGTGCCGGGGGCGTATGTTACCCTGCCATTTTCGTGATGAGGGCCACACTTGTCCACCTCTTCTGCGTTTACAGCAATTACATCGCCACATATCTCTCCCATAATCTCCATCACTTTATTGTAAGAATCTATTGTATCCTCTGTTGTGCATGGGGCATAATCAAACTTGCCGGCATCTTTGAAATCCTGCTCTTTCAGTTGCACAATCCTTTTCATAAGTGGATTCTGAAACTGAAATTTTAAATCTTTATTATCTATATAAAAGTTCGCCATATTATTTGCTATTTTTTTTGTAAGACTTTATCATCTTAGGTAAAACTTCATTTAAATCCCCGACAATTGCGTAATCTGCAATTTGGTGGATTGGTGCATTCGGGTCGCTGTTTACAGAAATTATCATAGCAGACTGATCCATTCCGGCAGTGTGCTGAATCTGCCCGGAAATACCGACAGATATAAATAGTTTTGGTCTTACAGTAACACCTGTCTGTCCAATCTGTCTTGCATGATCTGCAAATCCGGCATCCACAGCTGCGCGGGATGCACCAACCTCTGCACCAAGTACATGTGCAAGATCAAAAACCAGCTGAAAATTCTCTTTTGAGCCAACTCCAAAACCACCTGCAACTATTACCGGTGAACCTTTTATATCAATTTTTTTATCTTCAATCTGTCTTTCGATAATCTCTACGACAAAATCTGTATCATTAAGAATGGATTTAACATCGAGTATGTTTATCTCACCTTTAACCGGTTTATCCAAAGCCTCTTTCTTCATAACACCCTCTCTCACGGTCGCCATTTGAGGACGGTGATCCGGGTTGACAATTGTAGCTATGATGTTTCCGCCAAATGCCGGACGAATCTGATAAAGCAGGTTGTTATATATCTTTCCCGATTTTGTATCGGTGTGTTCTCCAATTTCAAGTGATGTGCAATCGGCTGTCAGCCCGCTATGTAATGCGCTGGAAACACGGGGTGCAAGATCTCTTCCAACACTTGTGGCACCAAACAGAGCTATCTGTGGCTTCTCTGATTTTATAAGAGATATGGTAATCGCAGAATAGGGCAGGGTCAGATAATTTACTAAACGCGGATCGTCTGCAATATGAATTTTATTAGCTCCGTAAAGGAATAATTCATCTTTAAGCTTTGTGACATTGCCTCCTATCAAAAGAGCCTCTAAATTGCAGGAGAGTTCTTTTGACAGTGAGCGTGCCTTTGTCAGTAACTCTAAGCTAACATCGCTGATTTTTCCGTTTTCTGTTTCGATGTATACTATTATATTGTTCATTGTTGAATTATTAGATTATTAACCAATAGTGTGAGATGATATGAGTTCTTTGATCAAACCTTCTATATCTTCGTCACAAGAAGTGAGTTTCTTAGACTCTTTTGCCTGAAAAACAATATTTTCAATTTTTTTAACCTTCGTAGGAGAACCGGATAGTCCATAGTTAATCTCATCACCTCCTACATCTATTACTCCCCATTCGGGAATCCTGAGATAATCCAGACTATAAACAGGAAGATATGAGTTATGTTCATTGTCCTGTTCCTCTGTTAAGGTTCTCGCGTGTTTATACTTCATTAATTGTTTCGCATTCCTTGGCCTGCAAGGAGCGGCTGTAGCATGAACTGTAATCAGAACAGGAACTGGTGTTTTAACAATCTCAATTCCTCTTTCTAATCTTCTCTTAATGGTTAATTTTTCATTTTCAAAATTTATAATATCCTCTGCATATGTAACTTGAGGGATATTTAGTTTTTCTGCCACCTGTGGTCCAACCTGGGCAGTGTCTCCGTCAATGGCCTGCCTCCCGGCGATAATAATGTCCGGTTGCATCTTTCTTATTGCCATAGATAAGGCATATGAAGTAGCCAATGTGTCGGCGCCGGCAAATTTTCTGTCTGTCAAAAGGACACCGCCATCCGCCCCTCTGAATAGACCCTCTCTTATTATCTCAGCTGCTCTGGATGGTCCCATGGTGAGAAGTAGCACCTCACTGCCAGGATACCTGTCCTTAAGTCTCAACGCTTGTTCAAGGGCATTCATGTCTTCAGGATTAAAAATTGCTGGAAGGGCTGCACGATTAACTGTACCGTCTTCTTTCATTGCATTCTTTCCAACATTACGAGTATCTGGCACTTGCTTTGCCAGAATTACAATTTTAAAGGTTTTAGTCATATTGTATTATGTATATTATGCTTCGGCGGAATTGCTGCCAAAGCCCATTGGAATCACATTTTTTTGTTCGGTATGAAGTTCTATCTCTCCATACTGTTTTTCAAATTTGGAGATATTATCCTGCAAAGCAAGGAAGAGTCTTTTGGCATGCTCGGCAGTCATTATTATCCTATTGTTTACCTGCGGTTTAGGTACACCTGGCATCATCCGGATGAAGTCAAGAATAAATTCACTGCTGGAATGAGTTATAATTGCCAGGTTTGAGTATGAACCCTGGGCAACTTCACTGCTTAACTCTATATTCAATTCATTATTAGTATCCATAGCTGATAAATTTTATTAAAATCGTACAAAGATACGATTTTTTCTTATTTGCTAATTTTGCAGGGGGGGTATAAATGATTAACTTTGTTGTTTACTTTAATTTTTTTTTGATAAGATATGGAGATACCTGCAAAATATGACCCATCTTTAACTGAGGACAAATGGTACTCATATTGGTTAAAGAATAGATTTTTCCATTCAGAACCAGATGATAGAGAGGCTTATACAATAGTGATACCCCCTCCAAACGTTACCGGGGTACTTCATATGGGACATATGTTAAATAACACTATACAGGATGTGTTGATAAGACGCGCAAGAATGTTAGGGAAAAATGCTTGCTGGGTACCTGGAACAGACCACGCCTCTATTGCCACTGAAGCAAAAGTGGTGGCAAAGTTAAAGTCCGAGGGTATTGAAAAGAGTGATCTCTCAAGGGATCAATTTCTTAAGCATGCATGGGAATGGAGGGAGAAACATGGAGGAATAATACTTGAACAACTTAAGAAGTTGGGAGCCTCTTGCGATTGGGAAAGGACAAAGTTTACCATGGATCCGGATTTAAGCGAAGGTGTAATTAACACTTTCGTATATTTTTATAAAAAAGGGTGGATATACAGAGGGGTAAGAATGGTGAACTGGGATCCGGTAAGTCAGACTGCAATTAGTGACGAAGAGGTTATCCACAAAGAGACCCATTCTAAATTTTATTATCTGAAATATTATATTTCCGAGGGGGGCAAGGCTACAGAGAACTTTATAACTATTGCAACTACCCGGCCGGAAACAATAATGGCAGATACCGCAGTTTGTTTTAACCCAGTCGATGAAAGATACAAGTATTTAAAAGGAAAGAAGGTACTTATTCCATTGATAAACAAAGAAATTCCAGTAATTGAGGATGATTATGTGACAATGGATTTCGGGACTGGTTGTCTGAAGATTACGCCTGCTCACGATATCAATGACTATGAAATTGGTCTGAGACATAAGCTGCCGGTAATAGACATTCTCGACAAATATGCCAAATTAAATGAAAAGGCTCAGATTCTTGTTGGAGAAGATCGCTTCATTGCCCGCAATAAAATTGTAAAAATGCTTGGAGATGCCGGAAATCTGGAGAAAGAGGAGGATTATATTTCACAGGTAGGTTATTCAGAGAGAACAAATGCAGTTATAGAACCGAGGTTGTCGCTTCAGTGGTTTCTCAAGATGGAAGAGGGGGCCAAAAATGCTTTAAGTTATGTTGAGACCGATAAAATTAAACTGATACCCGATAAATACAAAAACACTTACAAGCACTGGATGGAAAATGTTCATGACTGGTGTATTTCCCGTCAACTTTGGTGGGGGCAAAGGATACCTGCGTGGTATCTTCCCGATGGAAGTTTTGTTGTGGAATCAAATGAGAAAGACGCTTTTAAAGCTGCTCAAAAAACAGATCCATCAATAAAACAGGAAAATTTAAAACAAGATGACGATGTGCTCGATACATGGTTTTCATCATGGTTATGGCCAATATCAGTTTTTGACCCGGGAAAACCTGGCTTTCCTGATAAAAAACCGAATAAAGAATTAGCCTACTATTATCCTACAAACGACTTGGTTACTGCTCCGGAAATTCTTTTTTTCTGGGTTGCACGAATGGTTATGGCCGGACATGAATTCTGTGGAGATCTTCCATTCAGAAATGTCTATCTGACCGGTACAGTGCGGGATAAACAGGGAAGGAAAATGTCAAAATCCCTTGGTAATTCGCCAGATCCGATAAAACTGATAGAACAATTTGGCGCAGACGGAGTCCGCGTTGGGATGTTATTATGCAGCAATGCAGGTACCGATATTCTGTTTGACGAAAGCCAGGTAGAACAGGGACGAAATTTTTCAAACAAGATTTGGAATGCATACAGATTAATTCAGGGCTGGAAGGTAGATAGTTATATGGAAACAACACCTCAGTGTGAGGTAGCCGTCGAGTGGTTCGACAATTTGCTGTCCCAGTCTATTGATACTATTAATGACCATTTTGACAAATTCCGTATTTCAGATGCTCTGATGCTTATTTACAAGCTTTTTTGGGACGACTTCTGTTCGTGGTATCTTGAAATCATCAAACCCGCACAGGGAGTTTCCATGGATGCCGAAACATATGAGTCCACAATCAACTTTTTTGATAAATTGCTAAAATTACTCCACCCGTTTATGCCTTTTATCACTGAAGAACTTTGGCAAAACATAGAAGAGAGAAATGATGGAGAAAGCATAACGCTTCTTCAACAACCCAAACCGGAGAAATATTCAGCAGAATTGATAAGCAGGGTAGAACAGGCGAAAGCTGCAATTGTTAATATCAGAAGTATACGGCAAGCAAAAGGAATCTCTCCCAAGGAGCCGTTAGAGCTCTTTGTAAAGGGTGATTTTTCCGAATTTCTCTATCCTGTCGTTGAAAAAATGGCAAACATCTCTGCAATAAAACCGATCTCTTTACAGCCGGGCCAATTGCAGTCCGGCGCTTCATTTATGGTAGATACAATTGAGTTTTTACTTCCTTTGGGAAACCTTGTAAATACTGAAGAAGAGCTACGCAAAATTGAGGCAGAAATAAAACATCTGGAGGGTTTTCTGGCAACTGTTAACAAGAAACTGTCAAACGAAAAATTTGTGAATAGCGCACCTAAGAGTGTTGTTGAACTAGAAATGAAGAAACAGAGCGATGCTCAGACAAAAATTGGTAAATTAACAAAACTAAAAGAAAAACTAACAAAATAAGTTATGTATGTTTCTGAAACCATTCTTGAGGTAAGATACTACGAAACAGATCTGATGGGAATAGTTCATCATTCAAATTACATTCGTTATTTTGAATGCGGAAGGCACGAAGCCCTTGTCAATCTTGGGTTGCCCATTCGAAAAATTGAAGAAGCCGGAATTTTAATGCCGGTAGTTAATGTAACTTGTAATTACAATATTCCGGCCAGACAGGGAGACAAGCTTAGGGTAGTGAGTACGGTGACGGATCCTCCAAAGGCTAAAATTATCATAAATACAGTAATTTATAACGAAAGTAATCAAATTGTATGTACTGGCAGTGCCACTTTGGGATTTATTCACAAAGAGAACCGGAAAGCAACAAGAGCACCACAATACTTTATAGATAAATTTGCTCCATATTTCGAGAATAAATAATCTACATTAAAATTAATATTATGAATCATCTATTGCTTTTTTCAACAGTTGGAGCACCGGAAATTATTATTATTGCTCTAATAGTACTTCTTCTTTTTGGCGGCAAGAAAATTCCGGAACTTATGAAGGGAATCGGAAAAGGGGTAAAGAGTTTTAAAGATGGAATAAAGGGCGTTGAGGACGATCTGAAAGACTCTTCCAAACAAGACGATAAGGAGAACGAAAAGTAGTGGGTAAGGAGATGACATTTTGGGAACATTTGGATGAGCTTAGAAAAGTCTTGTTCCGCTCTGCTATATTTGTTCTTATATTAATGATTGTCATCTTCGCAAACAAAACATTTGTATTCGATAAAATTATTTTTGCTCCCATAAACTCCGATTTTATATTGTACAAATGGCTCGAAAAGCTCGCCCTCTTGTTAAAATCCCCCTCTTTAGTACCGGCCCCTTTCAGCCTGGATTTAATCAATATCGAACTCTCCTCTCAGTTTTTCATCCACGTTAGTGTCTCAATGACGCTGGCATTTATTGTTTCTGTACCGTTCATTTTATATCAGTTCTGGATTTTTATAAAGCCCGGACTTTATGAAAAGGAAAAAAAGGCAATCAACAGAGCGTTTGGCTTTGCAACAGTACTCTTTTTTATAGGTGTTTTGGTAGGATACTTTTTTGTTTTTCCGTTGACAGTAAGATTTTTAGGTACTTACCAGGTAAGTGATTGGGTTGTTAACCAAATTTCTCTTAAGTCCTACATTTCTATGTTTACCTGGTTGATTCTTATTATGGGAGTTGTATTTGAAATGCCTGCGCTGGCAAGTATTTTATCCAGAATGGGAATTATAAGCAAATCATTTTTAAAAAAATACAGAAAGCACGCCTTTGTTACACTGCTGATTCTGGCTGCAGTAATAACTCCAACAGGAGATGCTTTCACCCTTTTTGTAGTGGGAGCACCATTATATCTTCTTTATGAATTTAGTATATTGATCTGTCGTGATATCGATAAATAACCTTACTGTCTCTTTTGGTGGATTTACACTTCTCAATGAAATTAATTTTCACGTAAGTGAAAAGGATAGGATTGGGCTGGTGGGAAAGAATGGATCGGGTAAATCTACTCTTCTCAAAATTATAGTTGGGCTTAACAAGCCCTCTTCGGGACAGGTATTGAAGCCCTCCGACCTCACCATAGGTTATCTTCCACAGCAAATGGAACATTCCAAGGATAAAACAGTATACCAGGAGGCACTGACTGCGTTTTCTCACTATTTTGAGATGATCAGTGAGTTGGAGACTATTAATCAGGAACTTTCGAAAAGAGCTGATTACGAGAGTGAAGATTATCGTAAACTAATCGTACGGCTCAATGATATTAACGACACAATTCATTATTACGGATCGGACAATCCTGAGGGGGTGACTGAGAAGACCCTTATTGGGCTGGGGTTTAAACGCGAAGAATTAAACAGACCTACGCATACCTTTAGTCAGGGTTGGAATATGAGAATAGAGCTTGCCAAAGTTCTGCTGAGAAAACCCAATCTTTTACTACTGGATGAACCTACAAACCATCTGGACATTGAATCAATCCAGTGGCTGGAAGAGTATCTGGAAAACTTCAGCGGCTCTCTGGTACTTATTTCCCACGACAGAAAATTTCTTGACAACGCAACAAATCGAACTGTGGAGCTGATGCTGGGGAAAGCCTATGACTATAAGGTTCCCTATTCAAGATACCTTGAGCTACGGAAAGAGAGAATTGAGCAACAAAGGGCAGCTTATGAGAATCAGCAGAGATTGATTGAAAAGACAGAGGACTTTATAGAGAAGTTTAGATATAAAGCAACAAAATCAAATCAGGTTCAATCGAGAATTAAGCAGCTGGGAAAAATTGATAGAATTGAAATTGACGAAGAGGACAGATCTACCCTCACCGTCAAATTTCCTCCCTCTCCAAGGTCCGGCCAGGTTGTTGTCAAGACTACAGATCTCAAGATGCAGTTTGGAGAGAAGGTCATTTTCGAAAAAGCAAATATTTCTATCGAAAGAGGGGAAAAAGTAGCATTTGTAGGGAGAAACGGGGAGGGAAAAACAACTTTGATGAGGCTGATTACCGGAGAGATTACTCCCAAAAGCGGTTTGTTGAATTTAGGTCATAATGTTTCAATGGGCTATTATGCACAAAATCAGGAAGATTTGCTTGATAAAAACGATACTGTACTGGAGACGTTAGATAAAATCGCTGTTGGAGAGATACGGACCAAACTAAGGGATATTTTGGGAGCATTTCTATTCAAAGGTGAAGATATTGACAAAAGGGTTGCTGTACTGAGCGGTGGAGAGAGGTCCCGGTTGGCAATGGCTAAGCTGATTTTAAAACCCCACAACCTGCTTGCTCTTGATGAACCGACAAATCACATGGATATCAGATCTAAAGATGTTTTAAAACAGGCTTTGATAAATTATGACGGAACATTAATTCTGGTTTCGCATGACAGGGACTTTCTGGACGGACTGGTAAACAAAATTTATGAATTCAAAGATGGAAGGGTAAAAGAACATCTCGGAAGCGTTACGGAGTTTTTGTCTAAAAAGAAAATGGAACATTTAAGAGAACTGGAGATTCTGCCGGTAGAAAAAAGTGACCAGGAGATCATAAAAGAGAGTAAAAAAGAGCCTTTATCATATCAGGAACAAAAGGAGATTGAGAAAGAACTGAGAAAAAAGAGAAATTTGATTGCTAATTGTGAAAGAAGAATTGATTTTTTGGAAAAGAAGATCTCTGAAATCGAAAAAATATTGGCAAATCCTCCCAGGGATCAATCTTTTGATGATTTATTAATTGAATACAATGAATTCAAAAAAGAACTGGACTCTAAATTGGAGGAGTGGGAGACCCTTCAGAGTTGAAAATAATTTATATTTACACAAAAATTAATTGAGGATGGAGCAAAAATCACATTATCTCTTTGGAATGCACTCTGTGATAGAGGCTGTGGAGAGCAACAAGAAAATTGAAAAGGTACTGTTCAAACAGGGGCTTGAGGGGGCTCAGTTTCGTTTGCTGGTAGAAAAATTGCAAGAAAAGGAAATTCCCATTCAATTTGTTCCAGCCGAGAAGCTCAATAGTATAACCAGAGGATCTCACCAGGGAGTAATAGCTTTAATCTCACAGGTTGAATACTATCCTATAGAAGAGATGGTAGAGAACGCCTTCAGGAAAAGCAGGAATCCGCTTATTGTCCTGCTCGATGGAGTAAGTGATGTAAGAAACTTTGGCGCCATTGCCAGATCTGCAGAGTGTGCAGGAGTGGCCGGAATTATTCTTCCGGCAAAGGGAGGAGCAGCTGTTAATGCAGATGCAATTAAAACCTCTGCCGGAGCATTGCTGAGAATATCAACTTCCAAAGTGGCTAACTTGCGAGTGGCAATTTATTACCTTTCAGAGTCGGGATTTCAGATAATTGCAGCAGATGAGAAGGCTGTAAAGAGTATCTATGAAATAGATTTTAAAAAACCTACAGCAATCATTATGGGTTCCGAAGAGAAGGGAATATCTGATTCAATACTGGCTTTATCGACAGATAAAGCAAAGGTTCCACTTCTGGGAGAAATCGGATCTTTAAACGTTTCCGTGGCAGCCTCCGTTGTTATGTTTGAAGCTGTCAGACAGAAGAACGTCTGAATTCGGAACAGATTATAGCTGCGGCTATTGCTACATTCAAAGACTCGGAACCATCACTGCCCTCTCGTGTAAAGGATGGTATGCTCAGTCTCTTCTTTATAAGACTCTCAATTTCTCCGGAAATTCCGTTTGACTCGCTTCCCATAACTATGATTCCGGAACCTGAAAGTGATATTTCATATATATTGGGTGCATTCAGAAATGTTCCGTAAACATTTGTGGATAGTGAGGCTTCTTTAATAAACTTATAAAGATCTGTGTAGATTACCCGTACACGAAAAACTGCCCCCATAGATGCCTGAATAACCTTTGGGTTATACATATCAACAGTGTCCTCCGATGCAATAATTGCATCTAATCCAAACCAGTCGGCCAGACGAATAATTGTTCCAAGATTACCGGGATCACGAATCGAATCCAAGGCAAGGTACAACTTCTCCGGATCAATAGGAATGGTTTCGGAGTAATCTTTTTTCCTAAGAATAGCAAATGAGGGAGAAGGAGAGGAGAGGAGTGTTATTTTCGCCATATTTTCCTCTCCGATATCGTTCATATACAGTACTCTTTCGACAATAAAGTCAGATCTGATAGCCTCTTTCACATTCTTCTCTCCTTCAACAATAAAGAGATCAAGCTCGTCTCTCCTCTTTTTTTGAGAGAGAGATTTTAAAAATTTGATATCCGATTTAGATAGCATTAGTAACCAAGTATCTTTAACATAGACTTATATGTCTGTTCTTTGCTGAAAAGCCTTGTGAAATACTCACCGTTTTCATCTTTGTCTATTGTTATGTGCTTTGGCGCAGGTTGGAGACAGTGTTGAATTCCGCCAAACCCGGCAATAGATTCCTGATAGGCACCTGTATGGAAAAATCCGATATATAAAGGTTCTCCGTCGTTTATGGTTGGCAAAAATATTGCATTTGCGTGAGCTTCTGCATTATAGTAATCCTGACTATCGCAAGTCAGTCCTCCGAGAAAGACCCTCTGATACTCATCATTCCACTTGTTTATAGGGAGTAGGACAAACCTTTGCTTGATGCCCCAGGTATCCGGGAGAGTTGTCATAAATGAGCTGTCAACCATGTACCATCTCTCCCTGTCGTTTTGTTGTTTCTGATCTAAAACCTGATAGATTGTAGCTCCGCTCTCACCTACAGTAAAGCTTCCAAATTCTGTAAATATATGTGGTTCAGGAATTCCGCGCTGAGTACATATACTTTTTATTTGAGCAACAACCTCTTCTGCCATATACTCGTAGTCATAGTCAAACGCTAATGAATTTTTGATAGGAAAACCACCCCCAATGTTCAATGAATCTAGTTCCGGACAGATTGATTTAAGGTCACAATACACAGATACACATTTACTAAGCTCATTCCAATAGTATGCATTGTCCCTGATGCCTGTATTTATGAAGAAATGAAGCATCTTGAGGGAAAATTTCTTATTATGCCTGATTTTCTCTTCGTAAAAAGGGAGTATGTCGCTATACCTTATTCCAAGTCTGGATGTGTAAAATTCAAATTTTGGCTCCTCCTCTGCAGCAATTCTGATTCCTATCATGCAAGGTTCCTTTATGCACTGATCCAGCTCATCGAACTCTTTCATGTTGTCTAATACCGGAATTGTATTTTTCCAGCCGTTATTTATGAAGTTTGCAATATTTTCTATATAGACATCCTTCTTGTAACCATTGCAAATAATATAAAGATCCTGATTTACTATTCCTTGCTCTTGCAGAGATTCAATAAGGTTCAGATCGAATGCAGAGGATGTTTCAATATGGATGTCGTTTTTAAGCGCCTCTTCCAACACAAACGAGAAATGAGAACTCTTTGTACAGTAACAGTAGTGGTAATCGCCATTGTAGTCTACCTTGGCCATTGCAACATTAAACATACGCTTAGCCCTTTGTATCTGAGATGATATTTTTGGTAAATATGTAACTTTTAATGGAGTACCATATTGTTCGATAAGATCCATTACCGGTATATTATGGAAATACAAATCACCCTCTTCTACCCTGAATTCATCCTGGGGGAACTCAAATGATTGTTCAATCAAGTCTATGTATTTGTTCTTCATTTTTAAAATGTAAGTGAGTTAGATTGTGAATATTTTATCTATGTAATTAAGTCGGATTATAACAGTATGCAAATATATTGCTATTTTTTTTCTAAAGAAAAAATCGAAGAATATAATTACTACTTTTGTACTAAATGGATTACAAACATGGGAAAATTCACCCTTGATAAAATAGTGGCATTTGCTTCAGTATTACTTTTTGCTGCATCATGCAGCACTGTACGGGTTATTCCAGAAGGTTCCAGCAGATTGAAAAAGAACACGATAGAGATTACTGACTCTAAAAATTTTTCTGTAGCAAACATAGAACCCTACATCCGACAACAACCTAATACAACTTTTTTATTTGGCATCAATCCTTTTTTGAGTGTCTACAATTGGAGCAATGGTAAAAACCGGGGATGGGACAAATTTGTTAAGAGTATCGGACAGGAACCGGTTATATATGACAGTCTGATGATTGATAAAAGCAAGGAGAACATCTCCAACCACATGAAGTATCTCGGATATTACAATTCCATAATTGACCATTCTGCAATAACAATTTCAAAAAAAACTAAAGTAACATACACGGTTACTCTTGGCAACAGGTATCTTATCAGGAATATAGTTTATGATATTAAGGATACAGCAATAGGAAACATTGTATATCCCGATACTGTAAACACTATTATCAAAAGGGGCGATTATCTTTCAGAGATGATTTTGTCCGAGGAGAGTGAACGAATAACATCGCTTCTGAGAAACAGAGGTTTCTATAATTTTACCACAAACTTTATTTTTTTTGAAGCTGATACCCTTCGTCGTGATAATTCTGCGGACCTTGTGCTGAAAATTGAAAACTACACAAGAAACGAAACCGTAAAAGAGAGACGTCCCCATAACAAGTATTTTGTAAGGAAGATAAACATTTACTCAGATTATGATCCTACCACAAACAGGGTGGATGTACCAGCCCTTACTGACAGCATCAGCTATAAGAATTTAAAGATATTCTACAACGGCAAGTTGAATATTAAACCATCTGTTCTGGCGAAAATGAACAAGATAGTCCCCGGTGACCTTTATAAAGAAAATATGGTTAATAACACCTACGAAAGGCTGGTCTCATTAAGATATTTTTCCGGAGTAAATCTGCAATTTGATGAAGTACCAAAAGAGAGTGGGCAGAAACCGGATAGTAATGAAGTAGACTGCACAATAAGGCTAACTCCTTCAAAATCGCAGGGATATAAGATAAATTTTGAAGCATCTAATAACTCTAATAATCTTCTGGGGTTGTCACCGGCGGTATCATATTATCACAAGAATATTTTTAAAGGAGGAGAATGGTTTTCACTTGGATTTATGGGGAATTTTCAATTTAAGCTGAACGATCCTGCAAAATCTACAGAATTAGGGGTATCAATGGGCTTATCCGTGCCAAAATTTCTATTATTTCCAAATAGAATATTCACGTCCACAGTTCCGAGGACAGATATAAATTTAAGTTATAGTTTTCAAGACAGGCCGGAGTTTACCAGGAACCTGCTATCTTTCAATTACGGTTACAACTGGAAGATGGGAGAGAGGTTCTTTTATCGGCTGAACCTAATACAATTGAGTATAATAAGGTTGTTTAATCTGAGTAGCCAGTTTTATCAGAATCTATCAGATCCTTTTCTCAAAAATTCATATAAAAATCATTTCGATTTAGGTGCCGGTATTACTCTTTTTTATACAACAGACGCATCTCCCAATCCAAAAAATTCATACTTCTATCTTAGATGGGCGAATGACATCTCCGGAAATCTCCTGAGCCTGTTTAACAAATCTATGCCAACAGATAGCAATGGCTTTAAGACAATCTGGAAAACTGCGTACTCTCAATATTACAGAACAGATTTAACCATGGTCTACACCTGGAAGTTTAAGAATAAGACCAGCTTTGCAGCCAGGTTCAATCTTGGACTGGGGTATGCATACGGTAACTCAACCACTGTACCTTTTGAAAAATTATTTTATTCTGGTGGTGCTAACAGTTTAAGAGGTTGGCAATCCAGGTCTGTCGGCCCGGGATCTGCACCAATTGATACGACATTCTCAATTCCTAACCAGACAGGTGACTTTAAGCTGGAATTGAATGCAGAGTACAGATTTGGTCTATTCTGGAAGATCGAGGGGGCACTCTTTGCAGATGCGGGGAACATTTGGAATTTAAAGGCAGAGGAGGGGAGAGAGGCAGCTCTGTTCAGAATAGGAGACTTTTACAAAAGTGTCGCATTTAACTGGGGCGCAGGATTAAGGCTAAACCTGGATTTCGTAATCCTGAGGTTGGATTTGGGAATGATAGCATACGATCCTGCATCAAAAGACTGGGTGGGTGTAAAAAAGTGGTTTAAACCAGATACCTACAGCCTCCAATTCGGAGTCGGATATCCTTTTTAATTTTCGAAGTATAGATCACCAAAGAAATCGGGAGAGTGAAAGTCGGGATGTTCCAATAAAATAGGGTTCCATGAAAGATAATGTCCGTAAGGTAAATCGTCCCCGCATTTATAAAAATTAGCTTTTAATGTTCGTCCTTCAAGCTTTGGTATCTGGCTCAGCGAAAAGAGTGAAACAGGGATTGCAATAGTCATTTTCCATTCAAAATCTCCCTCTTTTGTTTCAAAGCCGACACTCCCCAGAGAAGAATATCTTCTTATTTGGCTGGTTACATCAGAAGCAAATCTTGTTCTCTCTTTACGGTTTGGCCCTCCGGCAAATGTCCCGACCCCTATGCAGTTTAACTCAAGGTTGTAATATATTGAATCGGAACCTGGTATTATAAAGAACTCTACACAGGAGTCTTTATATGGCTGGGAACCATCATCTTTAGTAAAGTGGGCTCGAATAAATCTTTCTTTTACAATATATTGCAGATAGATCTCATCCCTGGAGTAGGCTATTCTGAATATTACCTCTGGTTTATAAGTAAATTCCGGCCAATTAAGCTGGTCAATCTGATGAAACTCAACCTTACAACTATCGAGCATTCTTTCGATTAGTGCGATAGGGGGCTTTTTGCAGGGAAATCCAATTTTTTTGACTGTAACCATCTTTTTTTCATTAAGATGAAGCTTAGATATTGTATCTGACGAAAAGTTCTATAGCCTGATACTCTGCCATTCCCAGTTTATCGAAAAGAACTGCGGTGTTATGATTTCTCTCTTCTGCTCTTTGCCAGAATTCTCTCTTGTCCGAACCAGGAAATACAGGGCGGTCTTTTTGAGATTGATGTTTAAATATTGCCTCACGTTTGATGTTTACCTCTTCCGGACTCAGCGGAACTGCCATATTTGAATCAGCAACATCCCATTCCTGCCATGCTCCTCTGTAAAGCCATACACGACAATCTTTTATCCACTTTTCACTCTTAAGTTCATTTAAGGCAGCAAATATTGCCTGAAGACATACTCTGTGTGTACCATGAGGGTCGCTAAGATCACCGGCAGCATAAATCTGGTGAGGTTTCACATTTTGGAGGAGTTCTTTTACAATAGCTATATCTGCCGGCCCCACCGGATTCTTCTTTACACCACCGGTTTCATAAAATGGCAAATTGAGAAAATGAACTCTCTCTTCCGGAATTTTCAAATATCTGCAGGCAGATTTAGCCTCACCTCTTCTGATTGCCCCTTTTACCTCACGGATATTTGGAGAATCGGGCTCTCCAGGATGTTTTGTTTCAAGTTCCCGAAGTGCTTTTTTATAGATCTCCTCGCTCTTCCCTGAATCAAAATCAAATATCTTTGAACAATCTCTGATAAAGTCGAGGAACCTGATTGCATCATGGTCAAAAACTGCAATATTACCTGAAGCCTGATAGGCAAGGTGAACCTCATGACCATGTTCCGAGAGTCTTGCAAGCGTGCCACCCATAGAGATAACATCATCGTCCGGATGCGGACTGAATATTACAACGCGTTTTGGAAACGGAGTTGCTCTCTCTGGTCTGGTAGAATCATCTGCATTTGGTTTACCACCCGGCCAGCCGGAAATGGTGTGTTGCAGATCGTTGAAAACTTTGATATTTACCTTATTGGCAGGGCCCTTTTCGGTAATCAGATCGCTCATACCGTTGTCGTTATAATCTCTGTCTGTGAGCTTCAAAATAGGCTTGTCCAACTTTCTGCACAACCAGAAAACAGATTTTCTTGTCAGATGATCGCTCCATTCGCAAGGGCCTGTAAGCCATGGGGTTTTTACCCTTGTCAATTCTGCTGAAGCCGGGTAGTCAGCAAGCACTTCAATATTCTCGTGTTGTTGCAGGTAAGAGGTGGGGTTTTGTTCGTTTACGTTACCCTCAACTAATTTAGCAATACTGGATGCATTTCCCTCTCCAAAAGCCAGGTAAAAAATCTTTTTTGCAGACAGGATAGTTTCAATACCCATAGTTAAAGCGTGGAAAGGAACATATTCCACACCAAAAAACTCAGACGCAGAAGATACACGTGTATTGTAGTTAAGGGTGATCAATCTTGTCTTTGAGTTGTAGTGCGAACCAGGCTCATTGAAACCCATATTACCCAAAACCAGGATATCTATGCCTCCGTATGAAGATATTTTTTTTTCATATTCTTCGCAATATCGATGGATACTCTCTTTTTCGACCTCACTGTCAAGGCAAAAGATATTCTCCTTTGGAATATCAATATAATCGAAAAGATACTCTTTAATAAACCTGTAATGGCTCTGAAGTTCGTTTCGGTTAAGGGGATAATACTCATCGACAGAAAAAATTATAACATTTTTAAACGAGATCTCTTTCCTGTTATATAATTTTATTAACTCTTCATATACCTGAATGGAAGAGAAAGAGGCACTTACACCTAATATACAAGGGTGGTTTTTAAGGTTTTTACTCTTGATTGTCTCGGCAATTTTTTCTGCAACCAATATTGATGCAGTTGACGAGTCTTCAAAGATGTTAACCGGAATTCTTTCGTACCTTTTTGTAAAATCTTGATTTACAATCATAACACACTAATTTAAGACTTATTTAACAAATTTGACGCTTTTCTGAATGGAAGGAGGGAGGTTAATAACTCTTCTAATAGGTCTAATTTCAACATATTTGCGCCATCTGACTTGGCCGATGCCGGATCAGGATGTGTTTCAATAAACAGACCATCCACGCCGACAGCAATACCGGCACGTGCCATTGTTGAAATCATATCAGGTCTTCCGCCTGTAACACCGGATGACTGGTTTGGCTGTTGCAAACTATGGGTAACATCCAGAACAACCGGATAACCAAAACTTTTCATTTGAGGAATCGATCTGAAATCGACTATAAGGTCGGAATACCCGAACTGAGTACCTCTTTCTGTAAGAATAATATTCGTATTACCATTAGCTGCTACCTTTTCGGCAGCAAACTTCATAGATATAGGAGAAAGAAACTGACCCTTTTTAATATTTACAAATTTACCTGTTTTTGCTGCAGCTTCCAGAAGGTCTGTTTGCCGGCATAAGAAGGCGGGAATCTGAAGAACATCAATATGATATGATGCAGCCAGAGAAGCCTCTATCGGGTTGTGAATATCGGTTACTACAGGTACCTTCAACTTCTCACGTATCATTTGAAGAACATTTAATCCTTTTTCATCCCCGATACCAGTAAAGGAGTCTGATTTTGATCTGTTTGCCTTCCGGTAAGATGATTTAAAAATGAAAGGGATGGAGAGCCTCTCGGTAATTTCTAGAATTTCAGATGCTACTCTATATGTAATTTCTTCGCTCTCAATAACACACGGGCCGGCTAAAAGAAAGAAGTTGGCTTCATCTGTATGTCTGATATTTGGAATTTTATCAATTATCATAATGTGGCAAAATTAGTTAAAATCGATCAATAATTGTATTTTTTCCACAGAGATTCCAGTCTTTTTTTAATCTCGTTTTCCCTTGAGTTTTCCCCGGGTTCGTAAAATTTTTTATCATTCAACTCTTTGGGTAAAAACTCCTGGTCTACAAAATTATCCGAATAGGAGTGGGCATACTTGTATTCTTTTGCATACCCCAAATCCTTCATAAGTTTTGTTGGGGCATTTCTAAGATGCAGAGGAACGGGTAAGTCTCCGCTTTTTTTTACCTCCTCAAGTGCGGAATCTATTGCAAGGTATGCAGAATTGCTTTTTTGACAAGTAGAAAGATAAATAGCTGCCTCAGATAAAATTATTCTGGATTCGGGCATACCTATCTTATTTACCGCTTCAAAACAGGCCTCTGCCATAAGCAGCGCATTTGGATTGGCTAATCCGATATCCTCAGATGCTAAAATGACCATCCTTCTTGCAATAAACAGGGGATCTTCGCCTCCCGCAATCATTCTTGCCATCCAATAAACCGCTCCGTTAGGGTCGGAACCTCTTATGCTTTTAATAAATGCAGAGATAATGTCGTAATGTTGCTCTCCGTTTTTGTCGTACAACGCAATATTTTCCTGAAGTTTTTCAGTTACGGTTATGTTGTCAATTATAATTTTTTCATCCGGAGAAAAACTCCCTGCTATTATCTCGATTATATTCAGTAATTTTCTGGCATCGCCTCCTGAGAACCGGAACAGTGCCTCCTTTTCTTTAACTTCTATATCTCTTTGTTTTAGAATAGGATCGAATTTAACAGCTCTATCCAGCAAAATGCTCAATGAATCAATATCAAGAGACTTAAGCACATATACCTGACATCTTGAAAGCAGGGGGGTAATAACTTCAAATGATGGGTTTTCAGTGGTCGCACCTATCAGAGTCAACGTACCATCTTCAACAGCTCCAAGTAATGCATCTTGTTGTGACTTGCTGAATCTGTGAATTTCATCGATAAACAAGATTGGTCTTGCCTTATTGAAAAGAGAGTTTGATCTTGATTTGTCAATTATCTCCCTTACATCTTTTACACCCGCATTTATTGCAGACATGCTGTGAAAAGGTCTCTCAAGCTGGTTTGCGATTATTTTTGCCAATGTGGTCTTACCGACACCAGGAGGACCCCACAAAATGAAAGAGGCCAGATTGTCGGACTCAATCATTTTTCTCAATACAGAACCCTGTCCGACTAGGTGATCCTGCCCAACATAATCATCAAGTGTTTTCGGCCTCATTCTTTCAGGCAAAGGCACCTGGTTCAACAGCTCATTTGTTCGTCTATTTAACATAATATAAATTGTGTTACGAATACGTATGGCGAATATACATATTTTGTATATTATATAACGTTCCAAAGCAAAATAAGTTAATTTCGCACTTTAAAGAAACTGATAATGGGAAGAAGAGATAAGGAATTATTTGAATCTGTTGAAATTGAATCTATTGCAGCCGAAGGAAAGGCAATTTCGCATATAAATGGAAAAGTTTTGTTTGTTCCTCATGCAATTCCAGGAGACATAATTGATGTTCAGGTAAATATCAAAAGAAAGGGTTATATGGAGGGATATGTGGTGAATATGATAAAGCCCTCCCCTGTCAGAATCGAACCATTTTGTTCCCATTACGGAATATGTGGCGGGTGCAAATGGCAGCCCCTGCCCTACCCTTTGCAGCTCGAATTTAAGCAGCAACAAGTTATAGATCAGCTAACAAGAATAGGTAAATTGAAACTTCCTGAAATTACCCCAATCCTTGGTTCAGAAAAGACTACATTATATCGGAATAAATTGGAATTTACATTTTCAAACAAGAGGTGGTTGGAGTCAAAAGAGGAGTTGGATAATATTCCTTTCAGTGACAGGCCCGGTCTTGGCTTTCACATCTCAGGTTTGTTTGATAAGGTATTGGATGTTCAGAAATGTTACCTGCAACCTGAACCATCAAACTCGTTAAGGCTTTTCATTCGCGATTTCGCTATAAAGAATGACCTTCCATTCTTTGATTTGAAAAAGCAGACCGGGTTTCTTAGAAATATGGTTGTAAGAACAAGCACAACTGGCGAATTTATGCTGATAATGGTATTTGCTTACGATGACCGGGAGTTGAGAGGGTTGATTTTAAATGCTGTAATAGAGAAGTTTCCAGAAATTGCTTCAATTAATTATATAATTAATGATAAGAAAAACGATAATACTTCGGACCTTCCATTCGTGAACTATTACGGTAAGGATTGCATATATGAGCGTATGGAGAATCTAAAATTCAGGATAGGGCCCAAATCGTTTTATCAGACAAACTCAGAACAGGCCTACAGGCTTTACTCAGTGGTAAAAGAGTATGCCGGTCTTACTGGTGACGAGATTGTATACGATCTATATACAGGCACCGGGACTATTGCTCTTTTCCTTGCTTCAATGGCAAGTAAAGTTATTGGTATAGAATATGTTCCGGAGGCAATCGAAGATGCAAAAGCTAATGTCAGAGAGAACAATATTACTAATTGTTCTTTCTTTGCCGGAGATATGAAGGATATGCTCAACGCCGATTTTATTAAATCAAACGGAAAACCTAACGTGATAATTTTGGATCCTCCGAGGGCTGGAATACACCCGGACGTTGCTAAAGTGATTGTAGAAGCAAGACCTCGTAAAATAGTATATGTCAGCTGTAATCCTGCCAGTCAGGCAAGGGATCTTGCCCTTATGGCAGAGAACTATGAGATTACCAAAATCCGTCCTGTAGATATGTTTCCTCATACACATCATTTGGAGAATGTTGTTGCGTTGGAGTTTAAAGAGGCGTCAAAAAGGTTGGAAAAAAATTAAAGCAATGAAAAAAAAGAACAAATCTGACACAATATGTGCTTTGGCCACGGTTCAGGGAACCGGGGCATTGGCAGTGATAAGGGTTAGTGGCAGCAAGTCTGTTTCAATTGTAAATTCTGTCTTTAAACCATTTAAGGGAACTAATTTAATTAATACTAAAGGTTATAGAGTAAGGCTTGGAGGCATTTATAAGGACGATCTTCTGTTGGACGAAGTAGTAGTCACACTATACCGTGCACCTCACTCATTTACTGGAGAAGACTCTGTTGAGATCTCTTGTCATGGCTCTAATTATATTCAGCAAGAGATACTTATGCTTCTTGTTTTAAAAGGGGCAAGAATTGCTAAGCCTGGAGAGTATTCGCAGAGAGCCTTTTTAAATGGTAAAATGGACCTGGCGCAGGCCGAGGCGGTTGCCGACCTAATATCTTCTGAAACAGCTGCTTCCCACAGAATTGCGATTAATCAAATGAGAGGTGGTTTTTCTAATGAATTATCCAAAATGAGGAGCTCGCTTCTTGACCTGGTCTCACTTATGGAGCTTGAACTGGATTTTAGTGAAGAGGAAGTCGAATTTGCAGACAGAACAAAATTAAATTGTCTGCTTAATAATACAATAAACCACATCTCTCATCTTATCGACTCTTTTAAGTTAGGTAACGTCATTAAAAATGGTGTACCTGTTGCAATTGTGGGTGCTACAAATACCGGGAAAAGTACATTATTGAATGCAATTCTGGGAGAAGAGAGAGCTATCGTTTCGGAGATTCACGGGACAACAAGAGATTTTATCGAAGATGTTGTCAATCTTGGCGGAGTAGCCTTCCGGTTTGTGGATACGGCCGGTATCCGTAAAACCAATGAGGCTATTGAGATTCTGGGGATTGAAAGAACATTTGTAAAGATAAGATCTGCCTCCATTGTTATACTAATGCTCGATGCAGAGAGACCAGAGGGGTTTGAAGACGGAATAAAACAGCTCAAAGCTAATATAAATCCTGAAAATCAAAAGGTTGTTATTCTTATCAACAAGATAGATAAATCCAGATATAACGATAAAGTCGTTGCAAATCTGGTTGCTAGTGCCAGAGATTTGGCCACTTCAGCCAAGCTGGACCAGCTCTCGGTACTTCCTGTCTCTGCAAAAGGGCAGCTTGGACTGGATAAACTCAAAAAGTTGCTTATTGATACCCAGACAAATGTATCTATCGGTGCAAATACTACACTGGTAACCAGCCTAAGGCACTACCAGGCGCTACAAGATGCCCGTGAAGCACTTTTCAGGGTTACGGACGGCGTTGAAACCTCCCTCCCAACAGATCTTCTCACGCAGGATATACGAGAGGCACTGTTTCACATAGGAGAAATTGTCGGAGAGATTAATACGGAGGAAATTCTGGGTAACATTTTCAGTAAATTCTGCATCGGAAAGTAACCCCCACAAATCAAGCAAATAACAAACGTAGTATAACTACTCTAAAGCCCTGTATATCGGGGCTTTTTTAATGCTGCAAATATAGTATTTGTTTTGCATTGCATTGTGATATTATGATAATATTTGTACCTTTGTTGTACCTTGAAACGTTGAGGTACAAAAAATGGGGTCTAACCCCTTATTATTTTGCACTTAATTGCACTTAACGACACTTAATTATAATTAAAGCTACAAAATGGGGTCAAATATTAGGGTACAAAGGATTTGCCAGTATTGCGGAAAGGAGTTTACAGCCCGCACTACCGTTACAAAATACTGCGGTGATACATCATTTTCTCAGGTTATCATTAACAAACACGTTGGCCTAAAACCCGACAAACATAACCGTGTCTGTTGCCCGTTCCACGATGACAAGACCCCGAGTATGCAGGTTTACTACAAAACCCAAACGGCATACTGTTTTAGCTCCAATTGCAAGACCCACGGCAAAAGCCTTGATGTAATAGATTTTATCATGTACCGGGAGAACCAGGACAAACACAACGCCATACTAAAAGCTGCCGATATGTTGATCGAAGCGAAATCCCGTAAAGCGGGATTGAACGGCCATACAGTCCCGGCAGCCATAGCGCAAGCGGTAAGCAAAGCGGACATACTCACCAAAATGTTCACCTACTTTAAAAACGCCGTACACAACAGCCTGCCAGCCAAACAATACATCGAAAGCCGCAAATTAGATTACGAAAAGCTCGAAATCGGCTACAACTCCGGCCAGTTCCACCACGGCCAACGCAAAGACGAAACCTTAATAAAACAATGCGCCTACAAGTCGGTTTGTTACAGGATGCAGGGCTGATAAGCAAAACAGGAGATAAAGCCTACAGGCCGTTTGGTAAATAGTGCATCGTGTTCCCCTTAAAAAACAAGGCAAACCAAATCATAGGGCTATACTTCCGAAGCACGTTAAACGACACCGACAAACGGCATTACTACTTTTAGAGAACCGGCAAGGGTTTTACCCTTGCTATCCAAAACCCGAAACCGAAAAGCTGATTTTAACCGAAGCCATCATAGACACGGCCAGCCTTTTATTAGTTCCTGAAATCACAAACAAATACAGCGTTTTAGCCTGTTATGCTCATGGATATCGGATCCTGTTGTTCTTATCTTATCACTTTTTGTCTTACAGAAATGAATCCAGTCGTATATTTTGCTCATTTTGTGCTGTTTAGCAATTGCGAGATTCTGATTAATAATTAAATTATTTTTGGAAATATTACTGATTTCCTGTATATTTGACAGGGATGCTATTTGTGATTAACTATAAAATACATTTGGTTATGGGAACAAATCTTTCGGCCTTTGCAAAGGCTTTCATCGGGGCAGCAGCAATCATACTGTCCGGCTCCGGATCACTTTTCTCACAGCAGACGATATACATCGATGCTCCAAAAATCTTTTCCCCTTCCCCGCAAAGCGCGTCGCTGCATGCGGTAGTCAGGTTGCCGGAGGTCGGCAACACAGGCACCCCGGACATATCCATACCGCTCTACACCATTCAGTCCGGGGGCATGGAAGTCCCCATAGTGTTACGCTACAGCACATACAGCTGCAAGATAGACGGCAGCACGGGCCCCAACGTGGGGTTCGGCTGGGTGTTAGATTTCGGGGGTAGCATAAGCCGTACGGTAAGGAACAAGCCCGACGAGCTGTACAGGATGTACCCTATAAGCAATAACAGCAACCAGTGGCCCGTTTATGACCAGCTGAGCAGTGAGAGTGATCAGGAAACATTAAGCGGGT
The DNA here is from genome assembly GCA_041663505.1 of Bacteroidales bacterium. Taxonomy (GTDB): domain Bacteria; phylum Bacteroidota; class Bacteroidia; order Bacteroidales; family UBA932; genus Bact-08. The sequence continues at coordinate 63,918 of JBAYMP010000005.1, forward strand.
TGTATGCCGAGTCCTCATCCGGAACCTACGACACGGAATACGACCTGTTCTCCTTTGTCCATCCAGGCGGCAGCGGCTCCTTCTATTTAAAGAGGAAAGACTCGTCATCAGTAAGCTCAAGGTTCAATGCATACTTCTCTCCTGACTACAATTACCGCCTGGGCAATTACGGGGGCGGTGGCAGCAACTATCTTTCGTGGATGGAGATGAGCGACTCCAAGGGGCTCAGGTACAAATACGGGGGAGGGCTGACTCCCAACGACACTACAGTTGAGTTTGCATACAGCCCATCATTAAACTACGATTATCCTTCGGCATGGCTGCTGTCAACAATAAAGAATGATGCAGGGGATTCCATAAAGTATTTTTATAGCAGGCTCGGTTATTCCCAGGCTCAGGACAACTCACAATACGAGCTCATGGACCAGGTTGGCATCTATAACCAGTATTTCAATTATGGACAGTCGTACCTAGACAACTTCTCGGTTGTGGCAGACAATGCGACCATGGCCCTCAACATGTTTTCCTACAGGAGCCTCATGCCCGTGAAGATACAGTTTGCCGAGGGTGCCGTCTATTTCACGCTGGATCAGACAACCAACAAGATAAACAGGGTGGTGATCCGTGACAGGTACGGCACCCTGGTGCGGGAGATAGACTTCAACTTCACGACAAACAACCTCAGTACGCTTAGCAAACTGCTTAGCTCGGTTGTAATAAAGGATGCCGTGTCAAATACGGTACAGACCTATACCCTTGATTACAACAACGTCTCCTTCAGTGGCAACCCCATGTATGACTACTGGGGTTATTTCAACGGGGCGGCAGCAACCGGTACCGGGCACCTGCCCAACAGGACGTTCAGCCTGGCATATTATCCAAATTATTCTCAGGACATCACATTGGGCAACAATGGCTATCTGTTACCGGACAGTGCAAAAATCCAGCACAACATACTGCGGTCCATAGCTTATCCTTCCGGAGGCAAGACGGAGTATAAGTTTGAAGCCAACACCTATTCCAAGGAGAGGGAGCAGACCCTTCCATCAACATACATAGGGCCGGGATTGCGTTTAAGGTATTCAATGAACAAGGATAAGGACAACTCCTTGTTGGAGAAACGGACATATGAATATGCAACAGGGGTCATTCCTGTCGTGCCCAACACCGAGGATGCCAACACGACATATACTACATATACGGTATATGCAGGACCAAATGACGACCTCGAGTTTCCTGACGTCGGCTTTGTTGCCACCAACCGGAACAGGCTGGTCTCACCCAAATACACTGCATATATGGGATTGGCCGGTGAGACAATTTCCTACGAGACGGTGACGGAAAAATATTATGACGGTTCAACTGTCAAGGGGAGCAGCGCCTCCTCATATTTCATTCCAAACAGTGTCACCTACTCTCCCAACTATGCCAATGAATCCGAGGTCTCAACTCCGTTAGACTGGCATGTAAGGCACCTCACGACGGACAACCTGTGGGAGAGCGCGTACATATTATCACGGTCGGTCTATGACCAGAACGACAGCCCCGTCAAAACGACATCCTACAGCTATGCCAGTGCCAATAAGGACACCCTGGGCGGCATGGGCTTCTACAAGCTGTTTTACTATTCCATTTATAACGGGTCCCCTTATGAAACATACAAGCTCAGTGACTATCTCATAATTGACCATATAAAGGCTGTCGGGTTGATGGATAATTACAATGTTAAGCCGCTCCCTCCCCTGATGTACTACTTCTACCTTACATACAAGGGCGTGTCCTATCCTTGTGGAGAGACCGTGACGTACTATTACCCCGGAGGAACCTCCTATCAGGAGTCCAAAACTTACCAGTACACACCCCTGACGGGTGAATATCACTTCCCGAGGACATATATAGAGAACAGCAGCCTGGGTGACCAGATAAGGACAGAGTACATATACCCTTTCGACAGCCTGTCCGTAATGAAGTACCGCAGCATGGTAAACCTGCACAACCTGAGCTCATACGTGCTATCGGCGAACAAATACAGGCAGAACGGCTCAACCGTCACCCAGCTCGAGAGGTACGTGCAGGGTTACGACAGCCTTCTGATAAGCAACAACCCTGCGTGCTTCCGTCCAAAGAAAGGCTACTATGCAAGCAACGGCGTCAGTCCCGAGAAGCGCATCGAATACCTTGACTACA
>JBAYMP010000006.1:0-62662 GCA_041663505.1 Bacteroidales bacterium
CGGAAACCTGCACAATGTAAAGGGGTATGGCTTGGGATTATTCTATGTCAAACAGATTGTGGGAAAGCATAACGGAAGTATATCTGTCAACAGTACTGTGAATAAGGGTTCTGTTTTTACGATAAAATTACCAATACAATGAATGATAACAAGAAGCCGAGAGTTCTCTTAGTTGAGGATGAAATAACACTTTCAATGATTATCAAAGACACATTGGAAGATGAAGGATTTGAATTAACACATGTACCGGATGGCATCAAAGGGCTAAACAGCTTTCATGCCAAGAAGCCTGATGTGATAATAGCTGATGTAATGATGCCGGAAATGGATGGGTTTGAAATGGTTAAAAAGATCAGGAAGGTTGACAGGACAACTCCTATATTATTTCTAACTGCACGTTCTACTTTGGACGATTTGGTTAACGGTTTTAATCTAGGTGCAAATGATTATCTGAAAAAGCCATTCAAGATGCTGGAATTGGTTATGCGGGTTAAAGCATTAGTTAACAGAATTATGCCGATGGAAACAAACGATGAGATATTTGAAATTGGAGATTACCAATTAAATATCACCACACAGATTCTGTCATACGAAGGACAAAGGCAGGAATTATCGCACCTGGAAAATGAAATACTTAAACATCTATGTATTAACCGGAATAAAGTTGTTGAAATCAAAGATATATTGTATGATCTATGGAATGATGATAGTTATTATAACAGAAATAGCCTACATGTATTTATATACAAATTAAGGAAGCTGCTAGCTGAGGATACGCGAATTAAAATATTAAATATAAGAGGAATTGGGTATAAGTTGATTGTGCAATAAAGAAATAAAAGAAGGAGGCCGATTTGGTCTCCTTCTCAAGTTTTGGGGTTTTACTCAATTTCAATCATCCTTGATGGCCTTACCTTTGCTTCATCCCGCTTAGGAATTTCCACCTTGAGAATTCCATTTTCGTATTTAGCGGATATTTTTTCACTTTCTACAACTGTTGGCAGTGAAAAAGATCTGCAGAAGGATTGATAGCTGAACTCTCGTCTGGAGTATTTATCGTCTTTGCTCTCAGATTCATTCTTCTTTTCAGAAGAGATAGAGAGAATTCCCTGATTAATTTCAATTTTGAAATCGCCCTTTTCAAGGCCGGGAGCAGCCATCTCAACTGCAAATTTATCATCTTCCTCTTTTATGTTTACAGAAGGAAGTGTTGTGTTGGTCATTGAAAAGTTTCGGTTTGACCAGTCATTCCAATCTTGGTTAAAGAAATCATTAAATAGGTTTGACCAAATTGGATAGTTTTCATTTCTCTTAATAAGTGTCATAATAACCTCCGTTTTTATTGGTTTTATTAAATAAATCTCAAATAAAATACCAGAGGGGTATGTACAACAATAATCTGCCAAAATGACAGATTGCCTCTAACGTTTTTCTCCCCTTTTTCTTAAGCAATAATAGCCTGAAACAGCTAAACATTGAAAATAAATTATATATGCGAATTAAGGGTTAAAAAATTGGATTAATATACGCAGCAGCAAGTTTTCCATATATATGTACCAACAATCCATTTGTTAACCTTACTTTATACGCTCTTTGAATAGAGATCATCAGCTGCTTTGCAAAACTGTTTTGTAATCAGAGAGGTGCCTTTAAAGTGCTTTACCGGTGTAAGCATACGGGAAGAAAAATTTGCAAACATCAACTGACAAAATGGTTCGTCTTTGAAAAACATTTAAGTCGCATTCAGAAGCAAGTGTAATCACAATACTGTCAGGATACGGGAGCAGCATTCCAGAAAGGGTTTACATCTGGTCTTGAGTTGAGGTAATCTTTAATTAGGTGCAAAACCTTATTTATTTTTATATTGAATGTATCGACCTGGTATCTTTTACAGATGTTGTTATTTCAGGCAAAGCTGCAAAATAGTATTTAAAAAACCCTCCATCAGTTAATTTGCTCGGTATTATATTTTTCAGCTCAAAAGACCCTTCAATATTCTGAGAAATACCCTCATGAGGCAAGAGGACTTTCGCTTTGAATTTTCCCTTTACAATACAACTCGTATAAATAAATGTATTGTAGACTTTTACATTTTTGTGAAAAAATTTCCAGTCATCATTAGCAATTGCTTTTACTACAACAGGGTCAAGTTCATAAACAAAATTATTATCAAGAACAATAGTGCACTTTGATAAATCCTGCATTTTATTATTGTAAATTATTGATGATGCTTTCATTCCAATATATGTGGATGTTATTGTATCTCCGTCATTTAACTTATTGAAAGAGATATATGCAATACCATCAGAATCAGTTACGCTGCTTTGGTTTTTATTAATGTAAATACTTGCATAAGGTAGTGCTCCATTATTGTCCCGAACTGAGACCTGCAGACTTTGTCCATAAAGACATCCTGTAAATAATGAAATAAACAAACTAATAATATATTTCATCGATTTAAAGTTTAATTTTTTTAATTTATATAATCGTCCATATTTTTAGCGGACACTAATGATGACAAATATATAGAAAAAAATATTTCTTACCTTTATAGCAACTAAAAAACCATTAATATAAACCAGACTATGAACCGTACTTATACTATTCTTAAAAACTTCGCTTTCTCCTTGATTATTTCATCCCTGTTTTTGGCTTCCTGTTCAAAAGACGGAACGGAACCGGATGGTCCGGATAATCCACCTGTAACTGAATTATCAAAAGAATTTAACTCAGCAACAGACAAGGTGGTGCTTAGGCACGAATTTCGGGCTGCCTGGTTAACAACAGTAGGAAATTACGACTGGCCTCCGAAAAATTCTACCGGAGAGGTTCAGAGAGCTGCATTAATAAGTATCATAGACCGATTGAAAGCATTGAATTTTAATGTAATACTTTTCCATGTAAGACCGACTTCAGATGCTTTTTACAAATCTCAATTGGTTCCTTGGTCCATTTATCTTACAGGAACTCAAGGCCAGGATCCCGGTTTTGATCCTCTTCAGGTGGCGATTGATGCTGCCCACGAAAGAGGAATGGAGGTGCACGCATGGCTCAATCCATACAGGGTCGGATCAACAAGCGTTGTTCTTGCAGCGAACCATCCTGTGGTGCTTCATCCCGAATGGTGCGTAGAGTTTAATGACAACAGGTATCTGAATCCTGGCCTTCCTGAGGTTAAAGCTCATCTGCAGAGTGTTATTAAAGAGATTATTGATAATTATGATATAGACGGAATCCATTTTGATGATTACTTCTACCCCTCCGGTGCTAAGTCTACTTCCAATCCATTTGGCTTTAACGACAAAGCTGCCTTTGATCAATATGGTGGTACAATGGATATTCACACATGGAGAAAAAATAATGTAGATAATATGGTAAAAGATGTCAATCAGATGATTAAAACTATAAAGCCTAAGGTGGTTTTTGGGATTTCTCCGCAGGGGATACAAGAAAATTCAATGACAGTATATGCTGATGCTTTGTCGTGGTTACAAAATAAGTGGGTTGACTATCTGGCTCCTCAGATTTACTGGCAAATCGGACACCCAACAGCAGATTTCAATACTGTAATAAGATATTGGAATAGCAACTCCAATGGAGTTCCTATTATCCCCGGGTTAGCCGCATATAAATATGGCGACAGTAATTATCCTGCATATACGCTTAATGAGATGCTCAATGAAGTTAATTTGGGAAGGTCATTAAGTAGTGTCTCAGGAAATTGTTGGTTTAGAGTAGCTTATTTCCTTTCAAATTCGTTGGGAACATATATTCAAAATACTATCTACCCATCTCCGAGCCTGGTTCCAAAATTGGGAACTTACAATGAAACAGTTCCCGGGGTTCCTTCTGTTACATTGAATCAAAAGACAATCTCCTGGAATACGGTACATGATGCAAAGCAGTATGTAGTATATGAACTGGCAAGAGACGGCAAAACAACAAGTTGGAATGTTCTGGCTAGTCAAATAAGTACATCCATGTCTTTTACAGGTCTGTCAGAGAAGAACTACATTGTAATTGCAGTCAACGGAAGGGAAAAATCGGGATACGAAAAAGTTATCTACATAAAATAGATACCACTTTCATCTGACTCTCTTCATAACCCATTCGGTAATTATTTTTAAAGCTTTTGGTGAGAAGGTCTCTTCAATTTTTGAATATTCAGCCGGCAATCCTGTTTGTGCTTCCTGAAAAAGATGATTAAGTCCCTCTAACTCAATAATAGTAACATCATTGGAACTTTCTTCTATTGCTTTAAGATTAATTTTTGACGGCACTTGAAGGTCTTTGTCACCATTTATTGCCAATATCGGACACTTCACCTCTCGCAAGGCAATTGCAGGATCATACTTCAAAAAGAACAACATCCATGGAGATGTAACCTGACCTGCCTGCTGTCTGGCCAACTCGACAGGAGCACTGCCTTTAGATGCTGAGACAATCAAATTGGTAATGATATTTTTAAGATCCGGATTCTTCTCCTCATTATCAATTATATTTAAAATATTACGGTTCAGTTTTTTATACTCTGATATCTCCTCTTCAGACGCACCCGAAGCTCTTGCAATAAGCTCCTGTTGTGCAAGAATAATTTCCGAACCCTTGACACCTGTACCGGCAAGCAGAACAATAAAAGAGACATCCTTTCTATTGTTAGCAACCAAAGGGGCAATAATACCACCTTCACTGTGCCCGATTAATCCTATATTATTGCTTTTTATCTCTTTTCTCTCCTTTAAATAATCCATTGCGGCCTCTACGTCACTAACAAAATCCAGTGTAGTTGCAGATGCAAATACCCCTTGGGACTCTCCTACCCCTCTGTCGTCGAACCGTAACACTCCAATACCATTTTTTGTAAGATGATCTGCAATTACCAAAAAAGGTTTATGGCCCATTATCTCTTCGTCCCGGTTCTGAGGACCACTACCGGAAATTAGAATTACAGCAGGAAATGAACCCTCTTTTGAAGGCAAGCTCAATGTACCTGAAAGGGCAATACCTGCTTTTTCATTCTTAAACTTAACATTTTCTGTATAGTACCCATAGGGCTGTTTTGGCTCCTGTGGCCTTTTAGGTCCCTCAATTGCTCTTCTGGAGAGATTCATAGGGAAAGATTGCCCGTGCTGCTTAAAAGTGCCTAAAATTTTGTCGCCAAGGTATATGCCGGAATACTCAATCATCGCAGATTTTATTTCAATCTTCAGGACTGAGTTGACAAAAGAGACTATATCGACAGAAATACCTTTTACCCCCTGATCGGGACTATCCATAGTGGCAATGTATGTGGTGTCTTGTCGGACAATATTAAAAACGACTCTTAATTCTGTCTCCTGAACTTTCAGAAGACCATACCAGCTTCCTTCAATTGTCTGAGCACTGGAAGCAATTGATATAAAAATCAAAATTGCTAATAGAAATCTCTTTTTCATTTTAAAAGTAATTATAATTTATGATTGATTGTTTGTAAATTTGAGGGAAATTATTCTCCTTTATATATTTATATAATCAAAAAGTATGATTAAAAAACGCTCAGCACTATTCAAATTACTGTTTTTCTCCTATCTTGTTATTCTTTTCTCTCTTATGCTAATTACTTTAAAAACAGAACAAATGGAGATTCCAAAACTACTATTCGGGATCGAAATCGATAAAGTTGTTCATTTTATATTATTCTTTCCCTACCCCTTTCTGATTTGGTTTGCATTTAAAATTCCGCTTACAAAAAAATTTAACCATTGGATTTTTCCGGTCATTGCAATTTCCGGACTCCTGTTGGCAGTATTCACGGAGTGTGTTCAGTCTTTCAACCCTAACCGGAATTATGATACAAATGATATCCTTGCAAATGTTATCGCCATAATTGCCGGTACACTTCTTTTAACTATTTTTAAAGCTGGGAAGACATCATTGAAGTAAAAATTTAATTATACGGATATCATTTGCCTTGATTTCAATACTATAATGAGATCTTACTGAAAATAATTCTGTTATCTTCTCGCCTGAAACTAAATCAATTCCAAAACCGGCAAATTGGTCGGAGATCTTAAAATAATCGAATGAATGCTTGGGTATGTCAATTTTAAGTCTGCGGGTTCTATTCTCGAAATTTACAACCACCAGTATCAGTTCTTTGTTATAAAACCTGAGAAAGGCGTAGTTGTATTCCGGGTCAAAATGATCCGATTTGCTATTAATGTATGAAAGATCATATGTCTGGCCGATTTTAAAAGCCATTTCAGTTAACGCCAGATTCAGGAGTCTCCTGTATCTGTTCCTTAAGGCGGGCTCAGACCCTGTTTTTCTCCAGTCTCTTATTGAGTCTATGGACCAGTAGTCAAAAATTGTTGTTCTTCCGTCTACTCCGCTGTATCCCTCTCCGTCCATTCCCCGTTCACCTAATTCCTGTCCGAAATAGAGCATAAATGGGGTTGTATTCAATAGAAGAGAGACAGCTAAAGCAGGAATAGCCAGGTTTGGGTCACCAAGAAAAAAATCTGAGGCAATTCTCTGTTCATCATGATTTTCCAAAAAATTTAACATTTTGTTTTGGTTATCTCCCAGAGACTGCCATATGTTAGTTATTGAAGAGGCGGGCGCTTCTCCTCTTGAGATCTTCTTCAGGTTGTCGTAGAGACCCACTTTATCATATAAATAGTCGAATCCTCCGGAGTTCAGGTAGTTCGAATATTGATCTGGGTTATAAATTTCAGCAATAAAAAGAGTTTGGGAATGGCTTTTCTTTATGTTTTTAATTAACCACTTCCAAAATTCTACCGGCACCATCTCCGCCATATCGCATCTGAAGCCATCCACTCCAAGATTTACCCAGTAAAAAAGAATCTCCTTCATTTTTTCCCAGGTATTGGGGAGCGGATTGAAATAGCCGGATTTACCGTCCATATAATCAACCCCATAGTTCAATTTTGCTGCTTCATACCAATCAAAGGTAGATGGGTCTGAGCGGAAACAATCATTTCCTGTAGCTTTAGCAGGAAATTCTATGTATTCAATTGATTTTTCGATATTTGCCACAGGTGATATAAAGTGTTCATTTAAGACATAGTAGAAGTTGTTCATGGGGTGAAAAGCGTAATCTTTTTTGTCTCTGATTCCAAAATCTTCTACACCCACTGGAGCTTTGTCCGAGTGGTAACACCGGGCAACGTGGTTGGGGATAAAATCGATTATCACTTTAACTCCCAGTCTATGACACCTTTCAAGCAAGTCGGAAAATTCAGATATTCTGTTGGGAACATCATTAGCCAGGTCAGGATCTACATCAAAGTAATCTTTAACTGCAAAAGGAGAACCTGCTTCTCCTTTTACCAGGTTGGGATTATCCCGGAAAATTCCATAACTTGAATAATCTGTTTTGGTAGCATGTTCTATTATACCTGTAAACCAAATATGTGTGCATCCTAATTCCTTAATGGAAATTAATGTTTTTGTATCAAAATCATTGAATTTGCCTGAACCATTCAGCTCAAAAGAATAGTTGGGAATACAATTTTCATTTGTATTCCCAAACAATCTTGGCAGAACTTGGTAGATTATAAATTTCTCCTGCACAGGAAATTTTACCAATTTAATATTTTTTTAAAGTCGTAATCCTCTGGATTATTAATGAAGGCCTTGGCAGCTTTATAATCATCTTTTGTGATATAGTGCATGATATTGTTAATTATTGCCTGAACTCTGTCAGACTCTAAACTAACTCCTCTCGGTGGAATTTTCCCCGTAACAGGATCTTGAATATCAGTAAGATAAAGCGGCTCAACTTTTCCAAGATGGTCGATGTAAACCATACAACCTGTTTTGCCCTCTATAAAAAGCTGATACACACCTATTCCCAGCTCTGTACAATAAACAAGATCATAAGCACTTGGGTATTGACACCTCAGTTCATAACCCAATTCAACTGGACGGGTTTTTGTGTTTAGCCCTAATTCGATTAGTCTCTTTTCAAGCATCTCACAAAATATATGTGCCTTGGAAACTTTTCCCAGTTCCGGATGTCCGTGGTCGTCATATGAAAAAGTTACTCCTGATTTGCGTAATTCATCACTGCTCAGCTCATGGAAAACACCTTCGGAAATTATTACCGAACCATATTTAATACCCAGAACCATTCTTTTAACTATCGATGAAACAGCGAGTTTAATAATTTTATCTAAAGTTATGGGGGTCTTGTTGAACATTTCAGGAATAACAATCATAGGATAGTGTGCAGCTGCACCGATTCCGAATGCAAGGTGCCCGGCAGAACGGCCCATTGCACAAACTACAAACCAGTTGTTACTTGTACGTGCATCTTCATAAACTGTTGTGGCCAACCGGGCACCCTCAGACTTGGCAGATTCATACCCGAAAGTAGGTCTTTGAAGAGGCAAAGGCAGGTCATTGTCAATCGTTTTTGGAACGTGAATGTTGGAAATCTTATGATTATGCTCATGAAGAAACTTTGCTACTCTGTTAGCTGTCGAAGCAGTGTCGTCACCACCTATTGTAACCAATAGCTGAATGTTGTTTTCAACAAAAAAATTGAGATTGAAATTTTGTTCGAAATCGTTAGCGGAAGGTTTGTACCTACTCATAATTAAAAATGAACCACCCCTGTTGAATATGGAGTCGGCTAACAAAAAGTCAAGCTCGGCGTAATCGGGATTTTTAGAAAATATTCCTTTGTACCCACCATGTAATCCTAATACACGATATCCTTTAGAAATGAATGTTTTAGTAATACTACCAACAACAGTATTCATTCCTGGTGCTGGTCCCCCTCCTGTTAAAATTACAATTGATTTTTTCATCTTTTATTAATTGAGTTGACAAAGGTAGTAATAATTAAAAAATATCTAAATTTGTAAGTTAAATTATGAAAAAATCAGAATTAGAGGCAAGGGAGAAAATCACCCGTCTAAGAGAGGTTATCAATGAACATAATCGGAGGTATTATATAGAGAATCAACCGACTATCTCTGATTTTGAGTATGATATTTTAATTAACGAACTACAGACCCTAGAGCTTAAATATCCTCAGTTTTATTCGGAAAATTCACCCACTAATATGGTTGGCAGCGATATTGAGTTAAAATCTTCACAATCTGAGTTCACTCAAGTTGCTCACAAATACCCTATGCTCTCTATAAGCAATACTTATGATAAGGGAGAGTTATTCTCTTTTAATGAAAGAATTAAGAAAATTATTGATAAACCTGTAAAATATGTTTGTGAGCTGAAAATTGACGGTGCCGCAATCTCGCTTACATATTGTAAGGGTAAATTATCCAGAGCTGTGACCAGAGGGGATGGAACCACCGGGGACGATGTTACAAGGAATGTATATAAAATTTCGTCAATACCACTGTTTCTCAAAGGAGATGCTTTTCCTCCCGAATTTGAGATCAGGGGCGAAATATTTATGCCGTGGAGCTCATTCGATGAGATTAACAATAAAAGAATTGAAAATGAGGAAATGCCGTTTTCCAACCCAAGAAATGCAGCAGCCGGTTCGCTTAAACTGTTGGATTCAGGTGAAATATCCACCAGAGGACTTCAATCAATTTTGTATCATATATTGTCGGAATATACATTTTGCGACAGCCATTACAAATCACTCTCCATGGCACATAGCTGGGGATTGCCCATATCTTCCTACACAAAGGTATGCGAGAACATAGAAGATGTTATCGAATATCTCAATTACTGGGAGACCGGAAGAAAATCCTTGCCTTATCCGACTGATGGAGTGGTTATTAAAGTAGATGATCTAAACTATCAGAAAAGTTTAGGTTTCACAGCAAAAACGCCAAGATGGGCTACAGCGTATAAGTTTAAACCCGAGCAGGCTTTATCGAAATTGTTATCGGTAGACTTTCAGGTTGGCAGAACCGGCGCAATAACACCTGTGGCAAACCTGAAGCCTGTTTTACTATCGGGAACTATGGTAAAGAGAGCATCGCTTCACAACAGCGACCAGATTACTCTTCTGGATATTCATATCAACGATTATGTTTATGTAGAAAAGGGAGGAGAGATTATTCCCAAGATTGTATCGGTAGAAAAATCAAAAAGGGGTGACGACCTTTTACCAATTGTATTCCCCATATATTGCCCTGACTGCAATACAACTTTGGTGAAAGTTGAGGATGAGGCAAAGCACTATTGCCCAAATCAAAATGGTTGCCCCACACAGATAAAAGCAAAATTTCTTCATTTTTCCGGCAGAAAAGCTATGGACATTTTGGTTGGAGAAGCAACTATAAATCAATTATTCAATTTAAACTATATCCGTAAACTTCCGGATTTATACAAATTGAACAGGGAACAGCTACTTACTCTTGACGGGTGGAAGGAGAGATCTGCAGAGAGGTTTCTCAAGAGCGTTTCCAACTCGAAGAAAAGTCCGTTTTACAAAGTATTGTTTGCTTTAGGTATAAGATATGTAGGAGAAACGACTGCAAAAAAGTTGGTCGACCATTTCAAATCCATTGATAATATTATTGCAGCGCCAAGGGAGGAACTTCTCAATGTAGAAGAGGTTGGCGATATTTTGGCTGATTCTTTGCTTAGCTACTTTAATGATAAAGAAAATATAAGAATGGTTGAGGAGCTGAAAGAACAGGGTCTGATCTTTGAACAAAAGGAAGATAAAAGTAAAATTTTGTCATCGAGGCTCATGGGTCTGAACATTGTTATAACCGGGAATTTCTCTATATCCCGGGATGACATGAAGAAAACTATCGAATCTCATTCCGGAAGGGTTGTAAGTGCAGTTAGTTCAAATACTTCACTCATAGTTGCAGGTGAAAAACCTGGTCCCGGTAAATTACAAACTGCGTACAAATTGGGTGTGAAGGTGATCAGTGAAGATGAGCTGTATGGAATGTTATAATTTATCTATTGATATTTTGGCAACATTCAATAAAAAGAGTAACTTTAGAAGTTAAAATTAACCTTTTATAAAAGGTAGATATTAGATTGATTATGAAAGATATCGTTGTAAGTAATAAGGTTCATTATTTGGGGACCAACGACCGTAAAAAACAACTGTTTGAAAATATTTGGCCACTCCAAAACGGAGTTGCTTACAACTCGTATCTAATTGCAGATGAAAAATCTGCACTTATTGATACCCTTGAATTCGGTTCAAAAAGTGATTATCTCAACGAGATCTGCTCGATTCTAAACGGAAGAACTCTTGATTACATAATAGTTAATCATATGGAGCCAGATCATGCAAGTATGATTGGAGTGATATTGCGAAGTTATCCATCATTAAAAATCGTGGGCAACAATAAAACATTCAAAATGTTACAGGCGTATTACAACCTTACGGAAGAACAATTTGTAGAGATTAAGGATGGAGACAAAATCAATCTTGGTTACCATAACCTCTCTTTTGTTCTGACACCGTGGGTTCATTGGCCTGAAACAATGATGACATATGATAATACAGACCGGATTCTTTTCTCCTGTGATGCTTTTGGAAGTTTCGGGACTTTGGATGGTGGAATTTTTGACGATGAGATCTGTTTCGAATCCTGCTTTCTGGACGAAATGAGACGATACTATTCAAACATCGTTGGAAAGTACAGCAATATGGTTCAAAAAGCATTTGTAAAACTTGAGGGCATACCAATAAGGTTTATCTGCCCTTCTCACGGACCCGTTTGGCGCAGAGATCCTCAAAAACCAATTAATCTTTACGATAACTGGAGCAAACATATCTCAGAAGAGGGGGTTGTAATTGCATTTGCCTCTATGTACGGCAATACAGAAAAGATGGCTGATTATGTCGCAAGGCTAATTGCAGAGAGGGGTGTGAAAAATATAAAAATCTACGACGTATCAAAAACACATATATCATACATCATAAGCGATATATGGAGGTACAAATCTGTAATTCTCGGCTCCTGCGCCTATAATACCGGAATGCACCCTATGATGGCTCATCTTTGCCACGAGCTTGAGGTTGTAAATCCCAAGGATAAAAATTATGCCCTTTTTGGATCTTTCAGTTGGAGTGGCGGAGGTTTAAAATCTCTTCAGGCATTCTCCGAAAAAATGTCATGGCATCTTGTAAGTGATCCTGTAGAACTTATGGGCTTCCCAACTTTGACCAAGATGGAGGGATTCCAGATAATTGCAAATAAAATACTCTGATTATGATGGAGATAGGAAAAAAATTAATTATTGAGAAACTTGTTGCCGAAACTGACACCGCAGCTTATTACGGATCCGGACTACTACATGTTTTTGCCACTCCTGCAATGATTGCACTGATGGAACAATCGGCCCATCTCCTGGCGAAATTTTCTTTACCGGAAAACCAGGATACCGTTGGAATCGAAGTAAATGTAAAGCATACACGAGCAACTCCCCTGGGAACCAAAGTTTATGCCGAGGCAGAACTGATTGCAATTGAAGGAAAGAAACTGACATTTTCAGTTGTAGCCTTTGATGAACATGGAGAGATCGGAAAAGGAACACACATGAGATACATTATTAACCCGACTAAATATATGGACAAAATTTCTTGAAAAGAAATGCAGTAAAACATACCTACCAAAGAGTGTTGAAATTCTTTATTACGGATATTTGGCATCTCGACCTTTCTGAGTTAAGCGCTATGAAGGCTCGATTAGTGAGATATTTAAAAGTTCTTATTATCACTATCCGTGAGTTTACTACCGATAAGGTGAGTCTTCAGGCTGCCAGTCTCAGCTTCTTCTCAGCAATGTCTGTGGTTCCTTTTGTGGCACTTATATTTGCTATTACAAACGGGTTCGGGCTCGGTTCCAAATTAGAGGAGTTGCTCTACACCTACTTTCAGGATAACGAACAGATCATAGAATATTTATTAAAGTTTGCAAACAACATTATATCCAGATCCCGAGATGGTCTCTTTGGAATAATCAACTTTCTTTTTCTTATTTCGACTGTGATTTTCCTGATGTTAAACATAGAAAAATCATTCAACAATATTTGGAAAGTGAGCGGTGGACGTCCACTCCATAAAAGATTGGCTTACTATACTCTACTTTTGCTTGTCTCTCCCTTAGTAATATTAATTTTTCTCACTCTCGCACTGGTCTACACGGATGCTTTGAAATCTATTGGTTTTCAGATTGACAGGTACATCCCGTTAACATCAATTTTTACATGGCTTTCCTTTTATGCTCTGGTCACTCTGGTCTTTACTATAATGTATTTTTTAATTCCAAATACAAAGGTTAAATTTGCCGCAGCTTTTAATTCTGCGTTGGTACTTGCATTTGCCTTTATAGTAGTCCAGTTCTTTTACTTAGAGACACAAATTCTGGTTTCGGGGTTAAATGCGGTTTACGGAGTTTTTGCTGCTAT
Organism: Bacteroidales bacterium; assembly: GCA_041663505.1. Lineage (GTDB taxonomy): Bacteria > Bacteroidota > Bacteroidia > Bacteroidales > UBA932 > Bact-08. The sequence goes on from JBAYMP010000006.1 coordinate 13,372, forward strand.
CCCTCTATTTCTGGTTTGGATGAATATCAGTTGGACTCTAATTCTGTTCGGTGCGGAACTTTCACATGCATTTCAGAATGTAGATAATTATAAAATACAAAATGGATAAAATATTAACAAAAGGCGCAACAGATTTTATTAATGACAACCTGCTGCATTCATTGATTGCCAATACAAAGGAAGATAAGGCAAAGCTCAGGGAGATATTCAACAAGAGTAAATCTAAACAGGCATTATCCCTGGAAGAAACAGCAGCTCTCCTTGCAATTGAATCTCAAGAAGGGTTGGAGGAACTTTTCCAAACAGCAAGAGATTTAAAAAGATCTATATACGGTAACAGAATCGTTCTGTTTGCACCATTATACATTGGAAATTACTGTGTAAACGACTGCAAGTACTGTGGTTTCAGAAAGAGCCTGAGGACATCCGTCAGAAGAACACTTTCAGAACAAGAGCTTGTTGCAGAAGTGACCCAACTGGAAAAAGAGGGACACAAGAGACTTATTCTGGTATATGGAGAACATCCAAAATACACCCCTGAATTTATTGCTGAAACTGTGAAGACATGCTACAATATCAAGGTTGGAAACGGGGAGATAAGAAGGGTAAATATCAATGCTGCTCCAATGAGCATTGAGGGTTTTAAAACTGTAAAGGCGGCAGGAATCGGAACATTTCAGGTTTTTCAGGAGACGTACCACAAGGAAACCTATGCAAAATATCACCCTTCAGATACAGTCAAAGGTGATTATATGTGGCGTTTAAACGCTATGGAGAGGGCTTTTGAGGGGGGAATCGATGATATGGGTATTGGTGCCCTTTTTGGACTTTACGACTACAGGTTTGAAGTTTTGGGTCTTGTTCAGCACGCCTTACATCTCCAGGAGGTTTGCGGAGTCGGGCCTCACACAATAAGTTTTCCAAGAATAAAGGCTGCTCAGGGCCTGGACATGAACCTACCATATCAGGTAAGTGACGCACAGTTTAAAAAGTTGGTTGCAATATTGAGAATGGCTGTACCTTACACTGGATTAATAATGACCGCCAGAGAGTCTCCTGAAGTCCGGGACGCAGTTATTGAATTCGGAGTATCGCAGATTGATGCCGGCACAAGGCTGGAAATAGGTGGCTACCAGGAATCCAGAGAAAAGGGACAACAGCTTAACAGAGAACAGTTTCATGTTGGTGATTCTAGAGAGTTGGACTCAGTAATACAGTGGTTGATTGGCAGAGATTTTATTCCGAGCTTCTGCACCTCTTGTTATAGAGTCGGAAGGACCGGAGAACATTTTATGGAATATGCCATTCCCGGATTTATCGGTCGTTTCTGTACCCCAAATGCTATGCTTACACTCGCTGAATATTTGGAAGATTACTCTTCTGAAAAAACTAAACAAGCAGGATACGACTTGATAAACAGAGAATTATCAATAATGAAGGATGAAAAAAGAAGAGCAGAAGTTGCTGAAAGAATAGAGTTGATAAAGAGTGGCAAAAGAGATTTCCACTTTTAATTTGTTATGTTTACCGAGAAGGATAATGAACTGATCGAGAAAGAGTTTGAAGGGTTACGTCTTGCAAGCTTGAAGAGGTGTGCAAATCAGAATGAGTATGAAATCGTTCTGAAAGCTTTTGATTTTGCAAGAGCTGCACATAATGGAGTAAGACGCAGGTCCGGAGAGCCTTATATTATTCACCCTATTGCAGTTGCCAAAATTGTTGTTCAGGAAATAGGTCTGGGATATAAATCTATAGTCACGGCATTGATACATGATGTAGTAGAAGATACCGAGTACAATCTGGATGACATCGAAAGGCTATTCGGCGCTAAAATTGCCTCTTTGGTAGATGGACTAACAAAAATAAAAAGTGCATTTGACAGCTCCACTTCCAGTCAGGCAGAAAATTTTAAACGAATCCTTCTGACACTTAACGATGATGTAAGGGTTATTCTGATAAAACTTGCCGACAGGCTCCATAATATGCGGACTATAGAATATATGCCTGAGCATAAAAGGGCAAAGATTCTTAGTGAAACAATGTATATATTTATCCCGCTGGCACACAGACTTGGGCTTTACAGCATCAAGTCTGAACTGGAAAATATATGGCTGATGCATACCTTGCCTGCCGAGTATGAATCCATTCAGAATCAGATTGCCCAAACAGTAGCAGAAAGAGGTTGTGCCATTACTCAATTTATAGAACCAATTTCCGAAAGCCTGAAACAGGCAGGTTTTCAGTTTACTGTTACCAAAAGGACCAAGACCCCATACTCCATCTGGAGAAAGATGACTACAAAATCTATCCCGTTTGAACAGATATACGACTTGTATGCTGTGCGAATTGTATTTGAGCCAAAAGAAGACCAGCCGGAGAGAGTTCAATGCTGGCATATCTATTCGCTCATCACAGAACTTTATCTGTCCAAAACAGACAGAATAAGAGATTGGGTAAGCACTCCTAAAATCAATGGCTACGAGGCCCTGCATTGTACCGTAATGGGCCCTCAAGGTAACTGGATTGAGGTTCAGATAAGAACCACAAGAATGGATAATCTTGCAGAAAGGGGAGTTGCAGCTCACTGGACATATAAAGGGACATCTCCATCGGAGAATGAAATGGATAAGTGGCTCAATATGGTAAGAGAGGTTCTTGAAAATCCTGATGTCAATGCTCTGGATTTCCTTGATAAAATCCATACAGGTCTGCTCTCTTCTGAAATATACGTATTCACTCCAAAGGGTGAGTCAAGGGCACTTCCAAAGGGTTCGACTGCTCTGGATATGGCGTATGCCATCCATACGGAGGTTGGAAACAAGGCAATTGCGGCAAAGGCTAATTTCAAACTTGTACCTCTTACGTATGTCCTGAGAAATGGAGATCAAATTGAGATAATTACCGCAGATTCACAACGTCCTCAAAGGGAGTGGCTCGATTTCATCCAGACTCCTAAAGCGAAGTCTTTAATAATGGATGCTTTGAAATCTGAGATAAAGGACCATCTGAAGCAGGGACAGGCTATTTTGGATAAGAAGCTCAAGGAATTAGGTATTAAACCTCAAGCCCGGGTTTACAAGAAATTATCGGAAACATACGGATTAAACAACAGGGAGGAGCTCTTCAGCAAGATTGGGGCGGGACTTATGGATCTCTCCGATTTATCTAAGATGTTAAAGAAAAACTCAAGCAATAAATTTGTGAGATATTGGAATTTACAGTTCTCAAAATTTACAGGTGGTGACTCTGGTGGTGATGAGAACGGTGTCGATGAGGAGGATGAGATTCCGGAAAAGGAGATAGTGGAGGTCCCAAAACCTACAAAAATGGCCAAAATTGATATAAAGAAGGACTATCTTCTAAAAGAAAATCCATTGGAAAAGACACTCTCTTACCGGGTAGCAATGTGTTGCAGACCAATTCCGGGTGATGGTGTAATAGGTTTCATAGGTGACGACGGAGAGGTTATTGTTCATAAAAACAGTTGCCCTGAGGCAATTTTGCTGGCGGCAAGAGATGCTGAAAAAATCGTTAGGGCCAAATGGAGCAAACATACAATTCTCTCATTTTTGGCCAGAGTCAGTATGAGAGGAATTGACCGGATCGGCATTCTCAACGAGCTTACTCAATACATCACACTTGTATTGAGTGTCAATATCAGAAAAATCTTCATTGAGACGCACGATGGTATTTTTGAGGGATACATAGACCTCTATGTACACGATACCGAAGATTTGGAAAAATTAATCAAACAGATCGCTCACGTAAAGGGAATTGAAAGTGTTTTAAGAACTGAGATAAAAGAGAACTGATTGAAATGAAAAGATTGAACATAAGGCTGTCGATACTGTCTGCAATATTGTTTTTTGGCTTATTTTCCTGTGCCAATACCTCTACTCCACCATCCGGCGGGCCAAAAGATACTATACCGCCATCGATGGTTAAGGTCATCCCAGATTCAAACTCTATGAATTTTCCAGTTAAAGGGAGTACTGTCGAATTAAAATTTGATGAGTATGTGGTATTAAAGGAACCGGTTAAAAATGTGTTCCTTTCACCTCCTCAGAAAACGAAGATCGGTACAAAAATCCGCGGAAAAAGCATCATAGTAACTTTTCCTGAACAATTAGACTCCTCCTCTACCTACTCAGTCCATTTCGGAAACTCGATAGTCGACAATAATGAAGGAAACCTTCTCTACCCGTATGTTTACTCATTTTCTACAGGTCAGATAATAGATTCTATGATGTGTGCGGGAATTGTTCTGGACTCCAGGAGGCTTCTTCCGTTGGAAGATATTGTAATAGGCTTTTATGCCAACCTATCCGATTCTGCGGTATACAAAACCTACCCTTCTGCTATGGCAAAAAGCGACAAGTGGGGATACTTTGTTGTACGGAATATGAAAAAAATACCATACCGGGTATATGCTTTCAAAGACGGCAATCAAAACAATCAATACAATCCTGAAAATGAAGAGATTGCGTTTATAGATTCGCTTTTCACTCCGTCCATCGTTATGAAAAAAGAGCGGGAGGAGTTGAAATATGTAAGTATGAAGGATACAAGCAAAGCGCTTGCAAGGCCATCTCAGCTGGAACTGTATCTATTTAAGGAAACATCCAAAAAACAATATATTAAAGAGAAAGAGAGACCGGAGAAAAAAATGGTCTATGTGACATTTGAGGCACCTAACGTAAAGATCGATTCCATCGGGTTCAGAGGAATTGACTCGGCAAAAACAATCAAACAATTCAATATAACCCGGGATAGCCTAGTTATTTGGATTAAGGATACACTTCTAAAGGTTCCTGACACTCTTATTTTAGATATGAAATATTATAAAACAGATAGTTTAGATAACTTAGTTTCGTCCAGAGAGAGCCTGAAACTGGTGGCTCCAAAAATAAAGAAAAATACAACACCTCCTAAGAAATCGCCTGTAAACAAAGATGAAAAGCCACTCAGAAAGGATTTGTTAAAAATTAAAATTGAGGCAGACCCATCCAAAATAGAACAAGATGGATACAAGCTTATTTTCCCGGCACCTTTGGCCAGAACTACTCTGGATTCAGTTATTATTATCTCAAAATCGCCTAAAGGGCTTCAGGGGAAGGAAAATTACTCGTTTACCAAAGATTCTGTCGAAAACCGGATCTACTTTATTAAACCCAATAACAGATTGTTACAAGGGTATGAATATATATTAAAAATTCAGGAAAGAGCATTCAAAGATGTTTACGGATTTACTAACGACTCTTCTGAAACAAATGTTACGCTTCCTAATAGTGAAAAATTATCAAGGCTGTCTTTAAATATTACGGGAGTAGACGGATTTTATGTATTTGAGCTGACAGACCAAGCCAGAGATAAAGTTTTCCGGGGATATAAAATTCTTAAAGACTCCAAAGTCGAATTTCCTTATATCCAGCCGGGAAAGTATAATATTAGAATTACCCAGGATTTGAATGGAAATGGCATATTGGACACTGGCAACCTGACTCTTAAAAAGCAGCCGGAAAAAGTGAGACTCTATAGATTGCCAAACGGATCAACTGTTATAGAATTCAAGGAGGGCCTCGAGCTAGAACAAAGTATTAACCTAAAGGAACTATTTAAGTGAAACGATATCTGATTTGCTCATTGTTTATTCTCATATTCACATCAAACTCTGTTTATGGTCAGTTAAAGCAGCATTTGATAGGTATAAAAACTGCATATAATATCAGCGGCGTTAATTTTAATCCAACTAAAGATGAGGCAAACATAACAACCAATAAAAACTACTCCATTGAATATATATATTATCACGATTTGTGGAAAACTATGCCCTATTTCGGTTTTCTGGCATCAATCTCCTATCAGGAACAGGGATATAAAATCGATGAAGAAGAGACAAAATTAACCGTATACGAGCTCCCTATAGTGTCTCAGTTCCATATTGATTTCTGGAAAATGAGGCTTTTGATAAATGCCGGAGGATTTATGGGATACAGGATGAAGAGTTCAACAGGATTTGAAAGCAAAGATACCAGAATAGATTACGGATTTATTGGTGGCGGTGGTTTAGCCTTTGTATTTAAGCCCGTAGAACTTCACTTGGAGGCAAATTACCAGTACTCATTATCTTATTTATACTCTCCTAAAAAATTTAGTGAAACTGACCTACAGTTTTCATACCCACATCAGCTCCTGATCAGTGTCGGACTATATTTCCATTTGTAAATGATGAAAAAAATAGCTGTTAAAGTTGGCAATGTCACTATTGGTGACAATGATCATATAGTAGTCCAGACTATGTGCAATACGGCTACTCAGGATATTGAATCCTCTTTTAAACAATGTGTAAAACTTGCCGGTGCCGGTGCAGAACTAATCCGGCTTACAACTCAAGGAATTAAAGAGGTGGAGTCACTTAAAGTGATTAAGGAGAGGTTGAGAAAAGAGGGTATCCAAACACCTCTTATAGCTGATGTCCACTTTTCTTCAGAAGTTGCTTTAGTGGCTGCAAAGGTTGCAGACAAGGTCCGGATAAACCCCGGAAACTTGGTCAAAGATCACAATACCGCTTCCGAGCAGTTTTCAAAATTGATTGAGGTATGCAAAAAGAACAATACAGCACTGAGAATCGGTATTAATCATGGTTCTTTGGGAGAGAGGATAATTGAAAAGTATGGCAATACCCCGGAAGGTATGAAAGAATCGGCAGTTGAGTGGATAAAAATGGCACAGGACAATGGCTTTGACCAGCTGATTATCTCTTTGAAGTCCAGCAACACAAAAGTGATGGTGGAGGCGTACAGGCTTTTATACAAAGAATTTGAAAAATCCGGAATAGCTTATCCTCTGCACCTGGGAGTAACAGAGGCTGGAAACGGCGAGGCTGGACGAGTAAAATCTGCTGTAGGAATTGCATCCCTCCTGTCAGCCGGTATTGGAGATACAATCAGAGTATCTTTGACAGAGGATCCCTCAAATGAGATCCCAGTCGCAAAATTTCTTGCAAACTATTATAAGGAAAAGGGTATAAATAACTCACATCCATTAATTGTGAGAAGAGATAGCGAACCTGTAATATACAAAAAATCATATAATTGTAAAACCTGGATTGAATTTATTCTATCTGCCTCCTGCGATTTAGGTCCCCTGCTGTTAGACAGAATCATTGATGATATCGATTTTCAGCTTAAGTGTGACGAAAAATTTGAAAATGAAGATATTTATAGGTTTCATGATGAGTTGCTTCAGGCCTCAAGAAGAAAATTTACCAAGCCTGAATACATAGCCTGTCCGGGATGCGGAAGGACATTATTTAACCTGGAATCTGTTTTTGAAGAGGTAAAAAGGAGAACTTCTCATTTAGTCGGATACAATATTGCTGTTATGGGTTGCATAGTCAATGGCCCCGGAGAAATGGCAGATGCAAATTACGGCTATGTGGGGGAAGGCAGAAGCAGGGTTAGCATTTACAGAGGAAAAACAGCTGTTTACAGATCGGTACCGGAAAGTGAAGCAATAGATAAATTATTGAAACTTATTGAAGAGGATACCCAGAATAAAAACAACACTATATAATAAAAATATATAATCAAATGAAGATCAAAACACTACTAATTGCATTATGTCTGCTTTTGGCCTCAAATCCTGTTTTCAGCCAGGATTCGGATTTTAAAGAGAGTTGTACCTCAATCACAGTGGGAAGGGAAGCAAGTACAGACGGCTCAGTAATGACTGCTCACACTTGTGATTCCAACTACAGGACGTGGGTGGAGATGACCCAGCGAAAAAGTTATAAACCTGGTGACACAGAGCCGGTATATTGGGGAACACTGCATACCGAAGAGCCCTGGGATACCAGAAACGTTATTGAAAAAGGACGTATCCCTGCAGTACCGGAAACTTTTGCATATCTAAATACTGCCTACCCCTGCCTGAATGAAAAACAACTTGCGATCGGAGAATCAACTATTACCGGTAAAGATGTGCTGGTGAATGAAAATGGTCTTTTCCTGATTGAAGAGCTGGAGAGAATTGCTCTTCAGAGATGTTACACTGCACGGGACGCTATCAGATTGATCGGAAAACTTGCAGAATTGTATGGTTATGGCGATTCCGGTGAGTGTCTGACAATTGCAGACAAAAAAGAGGTGTGGCAACTCGAAATTTTCGGGGGTGGTTCGGGAAAACCAAGTTCTATTTGGGTAGCGCAAAGAATCCCCGATGATCATATCGGAATATCGGCCAATATTCCCAGAATTTCTTTAGTGTATTTCAATGATCCGAATAATTTTATGTATAGTTCCGACATCAAAGAGCGAACAAAGAGATTGGGATTATGGGATGGTAAAGAGGAGTTTAAATTCTGGAAAATAAATAATGGAGACAAACCTTTTTCTTACAGGGAATATTTTGTTTTCAACACTTTGGCCCCATCTCTGGCCCTTAAATTTGACTCCGAGGAGCTACCTTTTTCGGTTAAGCCGGATAATAAAGTTTCGGTAAGAGATATTATTGCTCTTTACAGGCAGACTTATGAGGGAACAGAGTGGGACCAGACGAGGAATCTCTCTGTGGAAGTTACCAGAAGAGACTGGGTAAAAGGTGAATACAAAGAGGTAGTTAAGCCCATATCCACTTTTATGGGTAACGATATGAGAGCCCTGCTTAACAGTATCAAGCCCGGAGTAACTGAAAGAATCAGAGGAATTGCAGCAATACAGTGCTCCTACTCTCATATTATTCAATTAAGGGATTGGCTGCCAGACGAGGTTGGCGGTGTTGCCTATTTTGCATTCGACAATCCGGCACAAAGCCCAAGAATTCCTATTTATTCCGGTACATTGCGGTTACCTAAAAGTTTTGGGGTGTGCGGACAGCACAGGTACAGAGAGGATGCTGCTATATGGTCATTCAGGGAGACTAACAGAATTGCTACTATAAACTGGGACAAGACAAGAACTTTTGTTGAACCAGAGGTAAAAAAGTTTGAAAATATGATTTTTGATCAGGCTCCAAAAGTCGAGGAGAGGGCAACAATATTGATAAAGGATGGAAAAAAACGGGAGGCTCAGGAACTTCTGACTAACTACACTAATAACTTTGCTTCCGTGACAATGAGAAGATGGCAGGAGCTTAAAGCAGAACTGTGGATTATATTTGCACGGAGTATGTAGAATTGTTACCTTTGCCCGGTTTTGAAGAATTTTTAATTAAAATAATAATGGGCAATAGTAAACCGGCAACACTCCTCCTTGAAAGCGGGGTAGAATTTAGAGGTTACTCTTTTGGATACGACCAAGCCATTGATGGTGAGGTCGTTTTTTCTACTGCGATGGTAGGTTACCCTGAGAGTCTGACCGATCCTTCATATTCCGGGCAAATTTTGTGTGTCTCTTATCCGTTAGTGGGCAACTATGGAGTCCCAAATGACTCAATTATTGATAAGCTTTCCACTCTGTTCGAATCTGAAAAAATTCATATTCGAGGTTTGATAATTTCTGACTACTCTTTCAACTATAGCCATTGGAATGCCGCTAAAAGCCTGGATACCTGGCTGAAAGAGTTCAAGATACCAGGAATATACGGTGTTGATACCCGGGAGCTTACTAAAATATTGAGAGAGAGAGGTTCAATGCTTGGAAAAATTATTCCTGAAGGCTTAACTTTAGAAGGTTTTTACGATCCAAACATCGAAAATCAGGTAGACGTTGTTAGTTGTAAGGAGATTATTAAATACGGAACAGGTTCTAAAAAGGTTGTATTGGTAGATTGTGGGGTAAAACACAACATAATCAGATGTTTAATAAGGAGAGACGTAGAGGTGATAAGAGTTCCGTGGAACTATGATTTCACAAAGCTGGAATATGATGGGCTTTTTATCTCAAATGGGCCTGGGAACCCGGACTTGTGTACAACAGCCGTTAATAATGTTAAAAAGGCTTTCACTCAAAACATTCCTATTTTTGGTATATGTATGGGGAATCAATTGATGGCAAAAGCAGGTGGTGCTCAAACCTTCAAGATGAAGTACGGCCATAGAAGTCACAATCAACCGGTTCAGATGGTTGGCACCAAAAGATGCTTCATTACCTCTCAAAATCACGGATATGCCGTGGATAACAACACCCTGGGAGAAGAGTGGGAACCATTGTTCATAAATTTGAATGATGGTACCAATGAAGGGATTAAACACAAAAGCAAACCATTTTTTTCTTGTCAGTTCCACCCTGAGGCATCAAGCGGCCCTACCGACACAGAATTCTTATTTGATGATTTTATTAAATTACTGTAAATTAACGCTATGGATACAAATATAAAAAAAGTTCTTCTTCTTGGCTCCGGAGCATTAAAAATTGGTGAGGCTGGTGAATTTGATTATTCAGGATCTCAGGCATTAAAGGCATTAAAAGAGGAGGGAATTGAAACTATTTTGATTAATCCTAACATTGCCACTGTACAGACATCTGAGGGTGTGGCCGATAAAATTTATTTCTTGCCGGTAACCCCCCATTTTGTGGAAGAGGTAATCAAAAAAGAGCAACCTCAAGGCATCTTACTTGCTTTTGGAGGACAGACTGCTCTAAATTGCGGGGTAGCGTTATACAGGGCAGGTGTATTCGAAAAGTACAAAATTCAGGTTCTGGGCACTCCGGTTCAGGCAATAATGGATACTGAGGATAGAGAGCTATTTGTAAAGAAGCTTGATGAAATTTATGTAAAGACTATAAAGAGCCAAGCTGTAGAAAACCTGGAAGATGCCAGAGAGGCGGCAAAAAATCTTGGATACCCGGTTATTCTTAGGGCAGCATATGCACTTGGCGGGTTAGGCAGTGGTTTTTGCGACAACGAATCTGAACTTAATTTATTAATCAACAAGGCATTTTCTTATTCACCTCAAGTATTGGTAGAGAAATCATTAAAGGGATGGAAAGAGATTGAGTACGAGGTAGTCAGGGATCAGTTTGACAATTGTATCGCTGTCTGCAATATGGAAAACTTTGATCCTCTTGGTATCCATACAGGTGAAAGTATTGTCGTAGCTCCTTCTCAGACTCTTACTAACAGTGAATATCACCTTCTTAGAGAGCTGGCGATAAAAATAGTCAGACACATTGGAATTGTGGGAGAGTGCAATGTTCAATATGCCTTTGATCCTCAATCGGAGGATTATAGGGTAATTGAAGTGAATGCCCGCTTGAGTAGATCATCTGCACTTGCCTCTAAGGCAACTGGTTATCCATTAGCTTTTGTTGCAGCCAAGTTAGGTCTCGGGTATGGTCTTTTTGAGCTTAAAAATTCGGTAACCAAAACTACTCCTGCTTTTTTTGAACCTGCTCTTGACTACATAGTATGTAAAATACCAAGATGGGATTTATCTAAATTTCAAGGCGTTTCGAGGGAAATCGGATCAAGCATGAAGAGCGTTGGAGAGGTGATGGCAATAGGTCGGAGCTTCGAAGAGGCAATTCAGAAAGGTCTGAGGATGATTGGACAAGGTGCACATGGTTTTGTTGCAAACAGAGAGATTGTAGTTGAAGATATCGACCACTCTTTAAGGCAGCCTACAGACAACAGAATATTTGTGATCTCCAATGCCTTTCAAAAAGGATATACTGTAGACCAGGTTCATGATCTCACAAAAATCGACAAGTGGTTTCTGGAGAAATTATACAATATAATTTTAACTTCCAAGGAGTTATACTCTTTTGATAGCTTGGGGGACATAGACTATAGTTTGTTAAAAAAATCTAAAAATCAAGGATTTTCAGATTTTCAAATCGGCAGGTTGGTATATAAAGACTCAATAGATGTAGACGAAGCTTCGGCAAAAGTAAGAAGTTACAGGAAGAGCTTGAACATTATACCGGTTGTAAAACAGATTGACACCCTCGCAGCTGAATATCCTGCACAGACAAATTATCTCTACCTTACTTATAACGGAACTCACAATGATGTCAATTATCTTGGTGATCATAAGTCAATTATAGTTTTAGGTTCAGGAGCATACAGGATCGGAAGTTCCGTTGAATTTGACTGGTGCAGCGTTAATGCTCTGCAAACTATAAGAAATTGCGGTTGGAGAGGTGTAATGATTAACTATAACCCGGAGACTGTCTCAACCGATTACGATATGTGTGACAGACTCTATTTCGACGAACTTACCTTTGAAAGAGTATTAGACATTTACGAGCTTGAAAAACCACATGGGGTTGTTGTTTCCGTTGGAGGACAAATTCCTAACAATCTCGCCCTTAAATTAGACAAAGAGGGTGTAAACCTGCTCGGCACAAGTGCTAAAAGCATTGATAATGCAGAAGACAGACATAAATTCTCTTCGATGCTTGACAGATTAATGATCGATCAGCCAAGGTGGAAGGAGTTGTCTACATTTTCCGAGATTAATGATTTTGTGGATGTTGTTGGATTCCCGGTTTTAGTAAGACCCTCCTATGTACTATCCGGTGCTGCAATGAATGTCTGTTCAAATAACACTGAATTAGAGCAATTCTTAAAGTTAGCTGCAAATGTATCTAAAAGACACCCTGTTGTGGTCTCCGAATTTATTCAAAATGCAAAGGAAATCGAGCTGGATGCCGTAGCAAATAAGGGTAATATTGTAGCTTATGCGATTTCTGAACACATCGAGTTTGCCGGTGTTCATTCGGGTGATGCAACGATTCAATTTCCTCCACAAAAGCTCTATGTAGAGACTGCCAGACGAATAAAGAAAATTTCCAGAAAGATAGCGGAAGAACTCAATATAACAGGACCATTTAATATACAATTCCTTGCCAGGGAGAACGATATTAAGGTGATAGAGTGCAACCTTAGGGCATCCAGAAGTTTTCCGTTTGTCTCTAAAGTTCTCAAAATTAACTTTATTGAGTTGGCGACAAGGGTAATGATAGGAGAAGATGTTGTACCTCCCCGTAAAAACGCTTTCGATTTAGATTACGTAGGCATAAAAGCCTCTCAGTTCTCATTTTCCCGGCTTCAGAAAGCAGACCCCGTGCTTGGAGTGGACATGGCCTCAACTGGAGAAGTTGGCTGTATAGGGGATGATTCCAATGAAGCTGTACTAAAGTCCATGTTATCTGTAGGATACACGATTCCTGAAAAAAACATCTTGTTATCTACAGGTGATGCCAGACAAAAAGCAGATCTTTTGGCTGCCGCAAAGTTGTTGGCTGAGAAGGGATATAATCTTTATGCCACTGGTGGATCACATAAATATTTTATTGACAATAATATACCTTCCACATTGGTATATTGGCCAAGTGAGTCTTCGCAGAAGCCGCAAGCAATAAAACTACTTCAGGAGAAGAAGATAGATTTAGTGATAAATATTCCCAAAAATCTTACCCAGGTTGAGCTTGAGAATGGTTATAAGATACGAAGAACAGCTGTGGATTTTAACATTCCGCTTATTACAAATGCCAGGCTGGCCTCGGCCTTCATATTCGCATTCTGTACAATACCTATTGAAGAGATTCAGATTAAAAGCTGGGATGAGTATATCTCCTGACTCCTGACCGGATATATTTCACTCATCCTCGGATAGCATTTTTTCTCCTTCATCCAGAATCAGTCTGGAGCTTTCATTATCGAGAGCCTCCACCCCTTTTAGTTTTCTGCGGATTACATTTGTTCTTGTGCCCACAAGTTTATCTATGTCATCCAGCCCGCCTTGTATATTCTTCTGTGCTTTCTGCAGAAGACCTCCGAACGATTCGAATTCTGTCTTTACAGCCCCCAGAACTTGCCATACTTCGCTGCTTCTCTTCTCGATTGCTAAAGTCCTGAAGCCCATCTGAAGACTGTTCAGGATTGCAGCCAGAGTTGTCGGACCGGTTACAATTACCTTGAACTTATGTTGCAATTCTTCCAGGAGAGCTGCTTTGCGGACAACCTCTGCATAAATTCCTTCAAATGGCAGAAACATTATTGCAAAATCGGTAGTGTAAGGAGGATCCACATACTTTTCGCTGATATCCTTTGCCATTTTTTTAATAGCATTGTCCATATTTTTTTGTTCCTGATCAATTCTGGCAGGATCGCCGGAATCATAAGCATTCTGGAGTGACTCATAAACCTCCTTTGGAAACTTTGCGTCTATCGGCAGCCAGACCTGTCCGTTTTGATCATCTTTCCCGGGAAGTTTTATTGCAAATTCCACAAATTCTTTTCCTGAGGATTTTGTCTTAACATTAGATTCATATTGCTCCGGAGCCAGAATTTGTTCGAGCAGCATAGACAATTGCACCTCTCCTATCCCACCACGCATTTTTACATTGCTCAGCACCCTTTTAAGACCTCCCACATCTTGTGCAAGAATCTGCATTTCACCAAGACCTTTTTGAACTTCAATGAGTTGTTTGCCAACAGTTTCAAAACTCTGTCCAAGTCTTTCACTTAGCGTTTTTTCCAGCTTTTCATCTACAGTTGCTCTGATTTTTTCTAACTTATCTTCGGTGTTTTTTATCATCTCATTCAGGCTCTTCTCAATCTGGAAAAGTTTATCCTTCTGAATTTCAGTCAATAAATTGAGACTTTTGTCTGAGGAGTCTTGAAAGGTCTTGATATTGCCAGTAAGTTGCACAGAGAATTGTTTAAGTACCTCGGAAAGCTCTTCTCTGTTCTCCTTTGACGACCTCAAATTCTCCTCCCTGAGATAGCGCAGGTCATCTATAAGTCTCGATTCAAACTTGCTTTGGTTTTCAATCTTTAAAAGCAGCAGTGTTACAAAAAAAACGACAATTATGACGAGTCCGAAAGTGAGAATTATCAAAATATTCATATAGGAAAAGATTGTTGAAAATTGTTGTAGGTACACTACAAATTAATGAAAAAACAATTATATTTGCAATAGTAAAAGTATATACTATCATATATGATACTAAATAAAAAGGTCGGAGTCTTTCTAAATCTGGTTCACTGTAGATTCAAGTCATATATGATCGACCTCTTTCATTGCAATGGCTTCAATAGGTAGCAATGCAGGCAACAAACAACATTATTAGTGACATTCCAAAAAAAGAATTGATATATGGGGAAATTGTTCGATAAATTGATGGAGGATTATCGTTTTAAGGAGGGTTTAAATGCCTGCATCAACTGTGGAACCTGTACAGCCATTTGTCCGGCTGCAGAATTTTACAAATACGATCCTAGAACTATTACAGATACAGTGCAGTCAAAGGATGATGCAGAAATTGAGGCATTGTTAAAGAGCGATACTATTTGGTACTGTGGGGAGTGCATGTCATGTGTTACCCGGTGCCCGAGAAAAAACGCACCTGGGTTGATAGTAATGGCTCTTAGAAACCTTTCTGTAGATTTGGGCTACTTTATTGAATCGGAAAAAGGGAGACAGCAATATGCTTTAGGAAAAGCAATTTGCGGAAATATTCTCAATTATGGTTATTGCGTTTACCCTCGTACTTTCAAGCATTCTGCACATCCCGAATCCGGGACTGTTGGCAAGTGGATTGAAGATAATCTCGATGCAGTCCATAAGAGATTAGGGTCCAATCTTGATGGCGATGGTCCTGGAATATTAAGGAAAATTCCTAAAGAGGATCTGGACGAGCTTAAAACAATTTTTGACGTTACAGGGGCCACTGCAAAACTGGAGTATGTGGAAAAACTTTCTTTAATCAAAGCAGGGGAGATGGGTCTCTCACAGGAGGAGTACCTGGAGTATATTTTTACAAAATCAGAAAAAATTCATCATATATAAAGCTATGATCGTTAATGGTAAACAAAAAGTATGGAGTGATTATCAGAAGGAGATACCCGATGACCATTACTTTTATGTAAGGAGTTGTATTCGCCAGAACTTTTTCCCTGCATCTGAGAAGACGTTTCTGGATATTGTAAGGAACAAGCTAAACCTGGATTTTTTCGAAACAGAACATCATACAACGTGTGGAGGAATAGCCTACCATAGCGACACCATACCTCAGGAGACTATTATGACAATAATAGCCCGGCAGTTCGCTCTTATGACCGAGAGTGGGTATAAAAATTATGTTGCCTCCTGCATTACCTCTTTTGGGATCTATACAGAGACTTTAGAGACCTGGAGACATTTTCCCGAGCTTGAGGCTAAAATTCGTGAAAATCTATGGAAGGCTACAAAAAGGGAGTTCAACAAGCCTGAATATCTTGCTCATGCAAGCGATGTAATATTCAAACTCAGAGACAAAATCGCAGCAAAAGCCAGACACAGGTTAGTCAATATTAAAACTGGTGAACCTCTGAGGGTTGTAGAACATATCGGATGCCACTACTCTAAAATGTTCCCTTCAAAAGGAGTAGGAGGAGCCGAGTACCCCTATGTACTTACAGGCATGATTGAGTCCTGGGGGGGAGAGATTATAGATTATCCGGAGAGGAGACATTGTTGCGGGTTTGGATTCAGACAATACCTCGTGCAGGCAAATCGTGGATACTCTTTGTCAAATACTCACAAGAAATTTGAATCTATGGAACCCTTCAAACCGGATATGATAATTACTAATTGTCCCGGGTGTCCCTATTTTTTGGATAGATGGCAATATGTAATTGCAGAGATGGAGGGTAAGACTTATGGAGAAAATTCTCAGGGAATTCCGGTTTTTACATATGAAGAGGTTGCAGGGCTGGTTCTGGGATACGACCCCTGGGACCTGGGACTTCAGGTTCATCAGACTGCCGTGGAACCACTTCTGGATAAGATGGGAATTGAATATAACAAAGCTGATAAATATAAGATATGAACAAAGAGGTATTGGTTATTGGAGGCGGGCCGGCGGGTTTAGAGGCTGTCAAGCAACTTAAAAATCTGGGTTATAAGGCATATCTGGTTGAAAAAAGCGATAAATTGGGAGGACATCTGACCAAATGGGACAGGTTATTTCCGGAAGGTATCTCGGCTAAGGAGACTTTGGAGAAGCTATTGAAACCTATTGCCGGTATTAAAGTTTTCCTCAATTCAGAAGTAGTTGAAGTCAAAAGAACAGATGATCTATTTACTGTCACACTTTCGGACAAAACTACCTTCATTGTCTCCTCTATTATTGTGGCAACGGGTTTTACGCTATTTCGTGCAGAGAAGAAGGAGGAGTACGGATATGGAATATATAACAGAGTCATCACAAATGCAGATCTCGAAAACTATTTTATAAAACGTTCAGACAACCGGATAAACAATCCATCAAAGATTGGCTTTGTTCATTGTGTCGGGTCCAGAGATGAGAAGGTTTGCAACAGACAATGCTCAAAGCTTTGTTGTGTTACAGCTGTCAAGCAAGCCTGTGAAGTTAAAGAGTTATTCCCTCTTTCTGAAGTCTACTGTTTTTATATGGATCTCAGGATGTACGGCCGGTATTATGAAGATCTTTACCTCGAAGCTCAAAGCAAGTACGGTATCCGGTTTATAAGAGGCAGAGTCTCTGAGGTAGCTGAAAATGAAGACGGAAAACTGGTTGTAAAGGCAGAAGACACACTCTCGTCCAAACCTCTGAAGATTTCATTGGATCTTCTCGTTTTGATGGCGGGAATGGTTAAAAATGATGATAACGAAAGTTTATCCAATATACTTGGTACAAGAATCGGCGAAGATGGTTTTTTCGAACCTGCCAATCCGATTCTTAGGTCAACAGAGGGGAATTCTATGGGAATTTATTTTGCCGGTGCTTCCACCGGACCAAAGACACTCCCCGAATCTATCAATGAAGCTAAAGCCTCTGTACTGGCAATGCATAATTATTTATCAAACAGAGTGTAATATGGTTGATTTTGGTTATACACTCTCCCCTAGTTCAAGGATTAATCTGGATAATTTTGATCAAAGCAAGCTAATAAAACTTGCCCGAACAGAACCCAATCTTATCAAATGCATGGCTTGTGGCTCCTGTGCAGCCTCTTGCTCTGCAGCCAATTATACAAAAGTAAATTTGCGCAGGGCGATACTTCTTTTGCACAGAGGTCTCGATACTGAGGCTGTTTCACTACTGGAAGGATGTATGCTATGCGGTAAATGTACACTTGTCTGCCCTCGGGGGATAAACACAAGAAATATAATCCGCTCAATTTTTAAAATTTACAAGGAGGTATAACAGAGTGAAAGAGCGTTTAATTTTCGGATACGATCCGTTCGTATGGCCTTTTACTCTGGGTATGGTTTTTATAATACTGTACCTGCTGGTTGGTACTGTCAGGATTATTCTGGCTCTGGACAACAGTGAAAGGAAATTAATACTGAAATCTTTCCTTCCCGTAAGGCTTTATAAAACCGTCAAGGATATTATTTTAGATTGTCTTATCCACGTAAAAATATTCAAGAGAAATCCATTGCTTGGTTATATGCATTCCAGCATCGCTCTCGGATGGTTTATGCTCATTCTCATTGGCCATATTGAGGTATTTATTTATATACCGCAAAGAACCGGAATTCTCTACTATCCTGTATTTTTCAGATATTTTGTGATGGAGACACACGAGACCCTTAGAGGATCCTTCTTCTTTTTCTTAATGGACCTCTCATTGCTGGTAGTTTTAAGTGGTATCGGCCTTGCCATATTCAAACGATTTCACTCAAGGTTCCTCGGAATGAGAAGAACTACCAAACTGAAAATTGGGGATAAAATTGCCCTCTACTCACTTTGGGCAATCTTTCCGTTAAGGCTTTTAGCGGAAAGTTTTACAGCCAATATAAGCGGAGGCAGTTTCCTTACCAAATCCATTAACCACCTGTTGAATAATTTTGTTACCAACCCGGATCATATTTTACCTGTATGGTGGGCCTATTCATCTGCTCTGGGACTTTTCCTTTTTGCACTTCCATTTTCGAGATATATGCACATTCCCACTGAGATTTTATTGATATTTCTGAGGAATGCCGGAATTAGGTCTTCAGTCTCAAGATCTGGATACGCAGAGAGCGAAATATACTCTTGCTCAAGATGTGGTATTTGTATTGACGGCTGTCCGATGACTGTCCAGAAACGGAATATTAAATTTTCGTCAGTATATTTTATCCGTCTCCTAAGGCGAAGGTCCGATGAATCTGTCGTAATTGCGGATAAATGCCTGATGTGTAATAAATGTGTGGAGGTGTGCCCTGTGGGGATAGATTCCACAAGGCTTAAACTTTTGAAGCGACAGGAGGAGAATGGCTCCTCCAAAACAAACTTTGATTACCTATCTGCAATTGAATACGAACAGCACAGTTCTGGCAATGTCCTCTACTATGCCGGTTGCATGACTCACCTCTCCCCTGTTATCTATAAATCATTGTTTAGAATACTTGATAAGGCAAAAATTGATTATTCATTTTTAGATTCAAATGGATCAATATGTTGCGGCAGGCCATTGATGATGTCCGGAAACCTGGATGGGGCAAGGAGCCTGATTAAGAAAAACAGCGAACTTATAAAAGCGTCAGGGTGTGACACCCTTTTATTATCGTGCCCTATATGTTACAAAATCTTTAATGAAGAGTACAAACTGGATGGTGTAAAGGTTGTTCACCACTCAGTATACATAAACGACCTGGTGAGGAGTGGAAAAATTGAGCTGCAAAAAAATCTGGGTTCCTATGTATTTCACGACCCATGTGAGCTTGGAAGAGGTTCAAATATTTATGATCAACCAAGAGAATTGCTCTCAAATATAGGAGTGGTAAAAGAGGCTTCAAAGGAGAGAAAAGAGAGTATCTGCTGCGGAGGAAGTTTGGGAAGTTTGACGTTGTCTTATACAGATAAAGAGCAAATTACAAAGGCATCTCTCAAAGTTCTTCTGGAAAATGATCCTGACGAAGTGGTAACTGCCTGCCCTCTTTGTCTGAAGAGCTTTAGTACATATAACAGCAAACCAACCAAGGATATCGCTCAAGTAGTGTCGGATCAATTGATTTAATCACTAAATTCGTCCCGCTTTATTGGTAACAAAAAATATAAATCGTAAGGTTTTATGACTAACTATAGACTCCTAAATGTTGCTTCCGGAAGGATTTTTGATGATACAGGATGGCTTTTGAATGACCCCCTGGATAGTAACCCTTCCCTGATCAGAACTGTTTACGAAAACAAAAGATTAAAAGTTAAAAAAAATTCACTGGATTTTTTCAAATATTCCGATTGGCTTCCTATAAGCAGAATATTAAAAAACTCAGCCTCTACCGTTACATATAAAAGTGTTGAACTTGCTAAATCCCTGGATCTTGAGAATCTGTACATCAGTTTCAGCGGTTATTGGCCCGAGAGAGGAGCCAAAATGACTACCTGTTCTTTTAAAGAGACCGAAGCGTATTCCGTATGTGCCAGGCTAAAAATTGATTCCAACAGAGTGATGGTAGTTGCGTCTGCCGGAAATACTGCGAGGGCATTTGCCAAGGTTTGTTCCGATAACAAGATACCACTTTTGATTGTTGTCCCCGAAGATAATATAGATGCTCTTTGGTTTGATTCTCCTATAAATGAATGTGTCAAATTGATCTGTTCTCCATCTAAATCAGACTATTTAGATGCAATAGATCTGGCAAACAAGGTGTGTAAGTCGACCAATTTTTTTGAGGAAGGTGGAGCTAAAAATGTTGCAAGAAGGGATGGTATGGCAACAACTGTTCTTTCTGCTGCAACAACCATAGGGCGTATACCGGATTATTATTTTCAGGCAATCGGAAGCGGAACAGGCACAATAGCAGCCTGGGAGGCAAATCTGCGTCTGATTGAAGACGGAAGGTTGGGAACTCACAAAATGGTACTGATTCCATCACAGAACTCCCCTTTTACACCTATGTATGATGCGTGGAAAGCTGGTAGCCGAGATTTATTGGAGACAGATGAAAATGAGTCCCGCGAAAGGGCTCTCCAAATTGGAGCTAAGGTTCTTTCAAACAGAAGACCCCCCTACTCTGTCCCCGGCGGACTTTTTGATGCATTAGTGGATACAGGTGGCGATATTGAAATAGCAGATAACGGAGAGATGGAAAGAGCATGTGCGCTTTTTGAAGCTTGTGAAGGCATAGACATTCACCCGGCTGCAGGTATAGCACTTGCCGGTATGATCAAGAGCGTCAATTCCGGAAAAGTTGACAGGGAAAAGAATATTATGCTTAACATAACTGGAGGTGGTGAAAAAAGATTCAAAGCAGAAAACAAGGTTTATCTGTTAAAACCAAACATGGTTATTGACTGCAATTTAAAAACAGAGACAATACTAAAAAAGGTAGAATCTCTTTTTTAGAGAAATTATTTTTCCTCCTTCACAAGACGCTCTGTAAGAAGAGGAATTATCTTATTTACATCCCCGACAATTCCCAAATCTGCAACATGGAAAATTGGTGCGTACTTGTCTTTGTTAATAGCTACAATAAAATCTGACTCCTCCATACCAGCAAGATGCTGTATCGCTCCGGAAATTCCCAAAGCGAAGTAGAGATCGGGACGAACTGTTTTTCCGGTCTGTCCAACCTGTCTTTCGTGTCCCAATACCCCCGCATCAACCATAGCACGAGATGCAGATACTTCTGCATTCAACACTTTTGCAAGCTCCTTCAGCTTTTCGAATCCCTCTCTGGTTCCTACGCCTCTGCCGCCTGAAACAAGAATTTTGGCATCTGCAATATCAATCAGCTTTTTCTTTTCAGTTACTGTCTCAATAATCTTTACCTTAAATTGTGCAGCGTCAAATTGAGGTACGTATTTGATGACCTCTCCGTTTCTTCCAACCTCTCTGCTTCTCTTCTTCATAACACCGGGACGGACTGTAGACATTTGAGGCCTGTGGTCCTTACATAAGATCGTAGCCATAAGGTTTCCACCAAATGCCGGCCTTGTCATTAACAGGTTCTTCTCCTCGGAAATATCAAGTTTAGTGCAATCCGCAGTCAGTCCGGTTTCTAGTCTGGCAGATAGTCTCGGACCAAGATCCCTTCCGATAGTGGTAGCCCCGAAAAGAACAATTGAGGGGTTGAATTCTTTGATTACCTGATAAATTGTCTGGGCATACTGTTCTGTAAGATAATCTTTTAATTCCGGAGTATCAATATAAATTACCTTGTCGGCTCCATATTCTATAAGATCCTTTGCTTTGTCTGAGATATTGTAACCAGGCAAAATTGCCACAACCTTCTCTCCCAAAGAATTTGCCAGATCACGTGCTTTGCCTATCAGTTCAAAAACAACGGGCTGTACAACCCCTTCACGTTGTTCTGCAAAAACAAATACATCTTTATATGATTTAATATCCATAATACAAATTGACGATTAAACAATAAACTTCTCTTTCAGTTTAGAGATAATAATTCCTACAGCCTCTTCAGATTCAACTTCATACAATTGTCCTGCAGCTCTTAGACCTTTTGTAAAGGCTTTATACACTTTTGTAGGAGATCCCTTGAGCCCCAGTTTCTCTTCGTCGATCTCAATCTTATCTGCACCCCATATCTCAACCTCTTTGTTGAAAGCCTCTACTATCCCCTTTACAGACATATACCTGGGTTTATTTGCTGTGGCTAAAACTGTTATTAACGCAGGCGATTCAACTTCGAGAATCTGATAACCCTCCTCACTCTGTTTTCTGACAGTAAATACTCTGTTGCCGTCATATGTAAGGTCTTCTGCATAGGTAACTTGAGGTATAGATAGATGCTCCGCAATTTGAGGTCCCACCTGCGCAGTATCCCCGTCAATTGCTTGTCTGCCTGTCAAAATCAGGTCCCACTCCAGTCTTTTCAAGGCACCCGCCAAAGCATGAGATGTTGCCAATGTGTCTGCTCCTGCAAATTTTCTGTCCGTTAGCAATATTGCTCTGTCTGCCCCCAATGCCAATGCCTCTCTTAAGATGGAATCTGCCTGTGGCGGCCCCATTGTTATTACAGTTACATGGGCATTATATTTATCCTTTAAACTCAGAGCCATCTCAAGTCCACCTTTATCGTCAGGGTTCATTATGCTTGGAACTCCCTCCCTGATTAGTGTCCCGGTAACCTGGTTTATCTTAATTTCATTCGTATCAGGAACTTGCTTTATACAAACTACTATTTTCATCATAAAATGCTATTTAAAAATTTGGGCAGCGATAACCATCTTCTGAACCTCCGAAGTACCTTCGTAGATCTCTGTAATTTTGGCGTCACGCATCATTCTCTCTACAGGATACTCTCTGGTATAGCCATACCCTCCATGAAACTGCACAGCTTTAGTTGTAACCTCCATTGAGGTCTCCGCTGCAAATAATTTGGCCATCGCCGCTTCTGCCGAATATGGCTGGCCGGAATCCTTTTTTAAAGCAGCAGAACGTACAAGAAGACGAGATGCCTCCACCTTTGTGTGGAGCTCTGCCATTTGGAATTGAGTATTCTGAAAAGCCGAAATTGATTTTCCAAATTGTTTACGTTCTTTGGCATATTTAATTGTTTCATCCATTGCACCTTGAGCAATACCCAAGGCTTGTGATGCAATTCCGATCCTGCCACCGTCAAGAGTTTTCATTGCAATAGAGAACCCCCCTCCAATTTTACCTAATATGTTTGATTTGGGTATTCTGCAGTTTTCAAATATCAATTCGCAGGTTGCAGAACCTCTTATGCCAAGCTTTAACTCCTTCTTCCCGACGGAAAACCCGGGAGTTCCGGCCTCTACAATAAAAGCAGTTATACCCTTCACCCCTACAGACTTGTCGGTCATTGCAAAAATTATATAGACTTGTGCGTAACCGGCATTGGTTATAAAAATTTTACTGCCGTTCAGTATATACTCGTCGCCATCCGGAACCGCCATTGTCTGTTGTGAAGAGGCATCGGTACCCGCATTGGGTTCTGTCAGGCCAAAAGCGCCAAGCCATTCGCCTCTACACAATTTCGGGAGATATTTCTGTCT
This sequence comes from Bacteroidales bacterium, assembly GCA_041663505.1. Lineage (GTDB taxonomy): Bacteria > Bacteroidota > Bacteroidia > Bacteroidales > UBA932 > Bact-08. The sequence continues at coordinate 37,239 of JBAYMP010000006.1, forward strand.
CTGTTCCTCACTGCCAAATTCCAATATCGGAACAACGCAGAGTGACGTATGTGCAGAAACTATAACACCGGTGGTACCACATACTCTTGACAGCTCTTCTATTGCTATGGAATACATAATATTATCCCCACCGGCACCACCATAAGCAACCGGTACGGGAATTCCTAAAATCCCCAGTTTTGCCATTTTTTCAACTGTCTCTACAGGAAATCTCTCCTGTTCATCAATTTCGGCAGCGAGTGGTTTTACCTCTTTTTCGGAAAACTCACGTATCATCTGCTGAAACAGTTGTTGTGTCTTGTTCAGTTCAAAATCCATTTCAAAAAATATTCGTATTATACAGACTTAATGATAATTGCTGTTCCCATTCCACCACCTATACAGAGGGAAGCCAGCCCGGTCTTTTTGCCGGTTGCTTTCAATTCATAGATTAAACTTACAATTATCCTGTTTCCTGAGGCTCCTATAGGGTGACCCAGTGCAATTGCACCTCCATTAATATTACATCTCTCATCGAACCATTCACGACTTACACCGTGTTCTTCAATTAGTTCTTTGATAACTCCCAATGACTGAGCGGCAAATGCCTCATTAAGTTCTATCAGATCAATTTCGGATAACTTCATGCCGACATTTTTAAGTGCCATTCTTATTGCAGACACCGGCCCTAACCCCATTATATTAGGATTTACTCCACCTTGCCCGATTGACACTATCTCTACCATAGGTTTTAATCCGTATTTTTTGACAGTATCTTCACTTGCAAGCATTACAAAGGAGGCTCCGTCATTTACTCCGGATGAGTTTCCTGCAGTAACTGTACCACCCTCTTTGAAGGCGGGTTTCAGTGCAGATAGTTTTTCCGGAGTACTGGTTCTGTTAGGAAACTCATCCTTGTCAAAAATAATGGTCTCCTTTTTAGTAACAATGGATATAGGAACTATCTCTTTGGAAAAGGCACCCGAATCAACAGCTTTAATTGCTTTCTGCTGTGTTATATATGCAAATTCATCCTGTTCTTCTCTTGATATCCCACACTTTTCGGCAACATTCTCTGCAGTAATTCCCATATGATAGTTATTGAATGCATCGGTTAAGCCATCACAAACCATATGGTCAACAGCTTGTATATTACCCATTTTAATGCCATTTCTCACAGATCCGTGAAGTATAAAACCGGCATTGGACATACACTCTGTCCCCCCCGCGACAACTACATTTGCCGCACCTGAGAGTATGTCTGCATAACCATTCATTACCGCTTTCATACCCGAACCACAAACCATATTTATCGAATATGCAGGTACTTCATGAGGGATGCCTGCCTTTATTGCAGCTTGACGGGCCACCCCTTGCATTTGCCCTGCAGAGAGAACGTTTCCCACAATTACAGAGTCAATTTTTTCCGGATTAATACCTGTTTCGTTTATCAGTTCCCTGATTACCAATGCACCAAGTTCGCCAGGATTGAATGAAGCGAGTGATCCCATAAATTTGCCGATAGCAGTTCTCTTCGCTGCAACTATAAAAACCTTTTTCATAACGATGACCTCATTTTTATTAAATTTTCGGACACTACTAATTTTGCACCAGTTGCCTCCTGAACCTGCTCAACGGTAAATTCAGGATGAATTTCAGTCAGGAGAATCCCTTTTGAAGTTATCTCCATAACACCCATCTCTGTTATTATCATATTTACCTGTCCTGCTGCTGTAAGAGGTAAATTACACTTTTTTAGTATTTTGTGGGCTCCTTTTGCTGTATGTTCCATTGCAAGAACCACCCTGCGGGCACCTACTAAAAGGTCCATAGCACCACCCATTCCGGGAGTTTTCTTCCCGGGAATCATCCAGTTTGCCAGATTGCCCTTTTCGTCAACCTCCAACGCGCCCAGGATTGTAACATCTACATGACCACCTCTTATTATTGAGAAGGAGAAAGAAGAGTCAAAGCAGCAGGCACCGGGAAAATAGGAGATGAAACCGCCACCGGCGTTAGTATAATTTTTATCCTCTTCTCCCTGTGCAGGTTCCGGTCCCATTCCCAGAAGCCCGTTCTCAGATTGAAGTGTGACTTTTACACCTTTTGGCAAGTAGTTTGGAATTAGGGTTGGAAGGCCAATGCCTAAGTTCACAACATCCCCGTCTTTCAGCTCGAGAGCTGCCCTTCTGGCGATTACCTCTCTAATTTGATTCTTATCCATATAAAAATGTTTTGATTGAATTCGTAACTATTTAATTGAGTTTTTTTTACACAACTCCTGCGCAATAAAAGAGGCAACATCGTCTGCATATGTATTCATTCCGAACCCTGCGTCATATCCTAACTCCTTGGCAAGTTCGTGAGTAATTCGCGGCCCGCCGCAAGCTAATATAATTTTATCCCTCAGCCCCTCCGCTTCGAGAAGTTCTACAAGTTCCACGAGATTACTGATATGAACATCTTTTTGTGTTACTGTTTGTGAAACCAACAGAGCATCAGCATTAAGTTCGATTGCTTTTGCAATAAACTCTTCATTGGGAACCTGAGAGCCCAGGTTGTACGCATCTATCATCTCATACCTCTCCAAACCATAATGACCTGCATATCCCTTCATATTCATTATTGCGTCTATTCCCACAGTATGGGCATCTGTTCCGGTGCTGGCTCCTATCACAACAATGTGCCTGCCGATATTCTCTTTTATGTACTCGTCTGTCTGGTGCATATCCATTACATCGGACTCCACTTTGGGAACATATATTGTAGAGTAATCTACAGTATGCACGGCGTTTCCGTAACAGTTAAAAAATGTGTAACCAGGTGTTAATTCCTTGTAAAACACCACCTGAGGATTCTCAAAACCCATCTTCTTTAGCAGTTGTTTGGCAGCTTCCACTGCCTCGGCACCAATGGGAACCGGTAATGTAAAACTAAGTTGTACCTTACCGTCGTTCATTGTGTCACCATAAGGCTTTACCTTGGTAAAGTCCAATGTTTTGTCAAAATCCTTTGACTGCATAGAATAAAGACCTCCGCTCATACTATTTTGCTCCTATCATTAACCCTATAAATGGATTCATATAATTATTGCCCTTCAACACAACCCCTTCAAGACCTTTCCCGCCGTTTTTGGCTCGCTTGACATCCCCGAAAATCCCCTTTTCCAATGCTGAAAAAAGTCCTTCGGAATCTATTTTTTCGAGTAGGGAAATTGCCTTTTCCACAACCTCTTTGGCTCTGGTCTTTATTATTCCTCCATCTTTGTATTCAATCTCATCCCCGATTCCTTTCATGTTTCCGAATATGTATTTTGCATTCTCAATGGATAGAAACCGATCAGACATAAAAGGAGTGTGAATGGCCTCAGTAGGCATGCCCAAAAGTTGAATACCCTGGTTGGTCCAGATTCCGATAATATTGAAGAGAGCATCCTGAATATGACCCTTAAAAATATTTCCAGTCATAAACTTTGTAGGTGGCATATACTTTAACGTAGCCCTTGGAAATATCTCCCTCGTCATCTGAGCCTGAGCAAGTTCATAAAGGAACCCGTTTTCCATTTCCGGATTCATCTCAAAGGCATGACCCAGTCCCATCTGCTCTTCTTTGAGTCCTGCAAGAAGAGCCAACTGCTCGTTAATAAGATCTGAAGCCAGTACAGTATGTGCCTCATCAAAAGCGTCAGCAGTAGTGAGATAGTTGTCCTCACCTGTATTGATTATTACACCTGCAAAACCATTTATCACCCTTGAGAAGAACTGGTCTATAAGAGTTCTCTGCATGTTGATATCCCTGAAAAGTATTCCGTATAATGCATCGTTAAGCATAACGTCCAACCCCTCGAAAGCTCCCATTACTGCAATTTCCGGCATACAAAGACCAGAACAATAATTACATAGCCTTATGTATCTGCCTACTTCCTCTCCAACTTTGTCAAGTGCGGAGCGCATTATCCTGAAATTCTCCTGAGTTGCGAATGTCCCGCCGAATCCTTCTGTTGTAGCACCGAATGGTACATAGTCAAGAAGCGATTGACCGGTCGTCCTTATAACAGCAATGACATCTGCCCCCTGGCGGGCAGCTGCCTCGGCCTGTACAACATCCTCATAAATATTGCCTGTAGCGACTATCACATAAAGGTAAGGTTTAGGTCCCTCCCCTATATTTTTAAGATAGCTCTCCCTTCTCTCCCTTCTGGCTCTTATTCTGTTTATGCTCTCTTCTATAACAGGATTAAGTTTTGAGTCTATATCTGCCTTTGATGAGATTGGCAATTTTGTGATATCCAGTGAGCCTTCCGAGATCTTTTCTGCAATCTGCTGGGGTGATAATCCTGTGTCCACCATTGCATTCGCAATATAAAACAGAGAGCCATGACTCAATACCCCCTTATCTTTAAGTTCGTCCACAACTACATTTGGCAACGGTACCTGGTTGACATCCACTCCATCTATACCCATAAGACGGCACAGTGTTCTCTCTACAGCAACTGTAGTATAATTGACAACAAAATTCTGAACATCACCGGCGATATTTTTAGATAAAAGCCTTGCGTGTTCAACTCTTTTGAAATCCAAACCTAACTTACTTTGCATTTAACTCAATTTTTATTATAATTTACTTTATCGACTAAAGCTTCTGCTTCTTCGATCCACTCATTATCAATTCCAATAGCTCTGGCAATTTGAAGTGCCTCCTGGGGTGCCTGTGTATTACTATCTTCAATCAGACTATAGTTCATTGCTCCGTTTTCATACCCTTTTACCCTCAATCTCTTACATGAGACCGAATCGATGTTATAGTGAGAAGTCAGTACCATCCGGAAATGTTTTCCGGCAAGGATCTTAATCAAAGCCTTAACCAGTGCAGTCCCTTCTGTAGGGTTGGTAGTCCTGGCCGGTTCATCAATGAGGGCAATTATCTCCTTGCCACCTCTTACAGATTTTATAACTCTGTCTATCCTCTGCATCTCTGCAGCAAACGACGACAATCCCGTTGAAATGCTCTGCTGGTCTCCTATACAGAAATGAATTTCGCTCACAGAGGCTATTTCTGCCTCTTTTGAGGGTATTCCGAATCCAAATTGAAATAGATATTGAGAAAGAGCCAGAGTCTTTAAAACGACTGTTTTTCCCCCCATATTGGCTCCGGTTATCAGGAGGGGTTCCGATGGCTCAAAACTTATATCCACATTCTGAAATAATCTTCCTTCTTTAGAAATTATATCTTTTACCTCCGGATTGAAGAGACTGCGATATGACGTCCTCTCCTTTCCCAATACAGGAATGCAAAGATCTAATTCTTTTATCTGTAATGATTTGGCAATTAGAATGTCAATTTTAGAAAGAGAACTTATAGCATTTCTTAAAACTAAGGTAAACGGTACCAACTTGTTGCTTAGCTCTTTCCTGATTCCGTCCTCAATAATTGATGTTTTATAGTTAAGCTCGTTGTTGTATTTTATCTCTTTTCTGATCTGAATCCTCAGCTCCTTAAGCTCTTCCGAGTAGCAGTCATAAATGTAAAAGGAGGTGATCTTATGTCCCTCTGGATCCAGAAGTTTCACAATGCTTGAAAGATCGTCAAAGCAGACTGATTTTATGAACGTACCCTCAAAAAGAGTCCGGATATCTTCATATAAAAGTGATAAACCCTTTATTTCAAATAGTTCGATATCATCCAGAACTGCTTCATCTTCCAGTCTTGAGATGGTACCGCGTATATCTCTTAACAACGAGAGCTTAGTCTGAATGCTTAGCAATGTATTTGTAAACCTCCCTTCTGAGACGAAAATCTTGTAAAACTCCTCCAGCTCCCGGTAATAATTTGTTATCTCTTTGGCAGACTGGAGCATGGAAGATTCCATCAATACATTTCGGGCAACAGAAGATTTAAGAATAAGCTTTTCAAATAAAAAGCGAAATCCGCAAGGAGTATCTATGATTGATTTAAGCCTCATAACTATTCTTAATTATGTCATAAACAGGTAATCCTATGGTACTACTCAGCTCATAACAAAGTTTATCGGAGTTCAGCAAAACCCCGTTAGGAGCCAATGGATTGACACAAACAGCAATAAGATTGCTGCGTTGTAAAACCCCTATTCTTCCCCCTCCTCTGGTAAACACACCCATAGCACTCTGAGATACAAATATTTTAGAAAAATCTCTTACAATTATTTCAGTGCCGTTTGCAATTGCTTCCTCTTTGACAAGGTTTAGAAATCTATCAGTCAATGCGCCGGAAATGTATAGAGCCTTAGCCTCTTTCAGAATGTTCATATCTAACTTCTTTATTTCCAAAGCAGAAGATATGTTCAATTCAGATAACTCACCATTTATGCCAACTCTCCACAATCCTCTTTCAATAGTATTAAGCTTTTCACCAGCAATATTTTTAGTTAAAGGTAAATTAATAAGCTCCACAATGTACGCACTTTTGTTTACCAATGTCTTTATATTTGCCGATAGTGCCGCGCCTGTTGTGAGTATCATGGACCTGCTTACAGCCGGTGAGGCCAGGCTCATACGGGACAATGCCCCGTCGATTATACACAGATTAACCCTGTATTTATAGAAAACGCCATCCATCCATCTTTTTAGTCCGGCCGTTGATGAGGGCCCGGAGAGCAACACCTTACCCCGGGTAAGCGCCCTTGCAGTAATTATTCTTCCCAATGAAGTTGACTCTTCACTAATGTCAAGAATTTCAGATAACAACTCCCTTTTTTTGTAATGCTTTTCACTGGTAGCAAACAACATCCCCTCTCTTACAATAATTTCCGGCTTGGCAGTCCGTGTCACTTGGTCAATCCGCTCACCATCAATACCAATGGAACTGATTGCAACCCTAACTTTCTCCAGCGGGACTCTTTTTATAAGGTAATTCAGACATTCTGTCTTTCCTGTATTCTTTTCCAGTCCTACTATTGAAACGCTGCTATAATTAAGAAGATTTTGAATAAAAGGCATTTTAAAAGATCTATTTGCTATGCGATCTCAATTTCCGCATTAAAACTTCAGGCTCAATTGACAGTCTCTGACCTTGCAGCAAGGACGCAACCCCTTCTACTTTCTTATTTTCCCTGCAATCGGGACAGTCACAATTATTATGATAGTCTGTAGGCTCTGTATAAGTTGTTATTACACCTTCAAAATTTCTTAGAACTACCCTTCCAGGTGACTGAGATATAACATAATTAGGCATTACCGGGGTTTTTCCGCCTCCGCCGGGCGCATCTACGACAAATGTAGGAACGGCATATCCCGATGTATGACCTCTTAGCCCCTCTATAATCTCAATACCTTTAGAAACAGGTGTTCTGAAATGTTCCAGGCCCATAGAGAGATCACATTGGTAAATGTAATAAGGTCTAACTCTCATCTTAACCAACAAATGAACCAACCTTCTCATAATGTTCACACAATCGTTAACACCTCTGAGCAGAACAGATTGATTACCAAGCGGAATTCCGGCATTTGCCATTTTTTCGCAAGCCGCAATCGACTCTGGAGTAACTTCGTTTGGGTGGTTAAAGTGTGTGTTCAGCCAGATTGGATGATACTGTTTAAGCATATCAACCAAGTGGTCTGTAATTCTTTGTGGACACACTACAGGAGTTCTGGTACCGATCCTGATAATCTCCACATGAGGGATTGCCCTCAACCTCTTGATAATTGATTCCAGCTTTGCATCAGAAACCATCAAAGCATCACCGCCTGAGAGAAGAACATCTCTTACCTGGGGTGTCCTTGCAATATAATCTATTGCCTTCTGAATATTGTCAACAGGAGATTCATCGTCCTTTTGTCCTGCGAATCTTCTTCTTGTACAATGACGGCAATACATTGAACACATATCTGTTATCAGCATAAGTACCCTGTCGGGATAGCGGTGTGTTAGTCCCGGAACCGGAGAGTCTTCGTCTTCGTGCAGTGGGTCAAGCAGATCCGCTGCAGATTGATATGTCTCCGCACCTGTGGGAATAGCCTGCTTCCTGACCGGACAATTGGGATTGTCTGGATCGATCAGAGTGAGGTAGTAAGGCGTAATAGCCATTCTGAGTGTTGCCAGGGATTTTCTCACACCCTCCTCCTCTTCCGGAGTCAACTTGATATATTTTTTTAACTGGTCAAGTGTCTCAATACGGTTCTTAACCTGCCACTTCCAGTCGTTCCACTGCTCGTCTGTAACCTCGGGAAATAATATTTTTCTTCTGTTTTCTGACATATTTGTTAAACATATAATTTTTCAAAAAGCTCTCTGATTGGTTTAGACTCCCGAATAATATTGAGGGTCAGGTTAGCATGGCCTTTTGCATATCCATTTCCAACAATCAGGTTAATATCCTTGCCCACACCCTCTGCGCCTAAAGCCGCTTTTGTAAAGCTGGTGGCCATAGAGAAAAAGTAGACACAACCCTGTCCCTTTGTTATCAATATTGAGGTCATCTCTGTAGAGGGTACATTTACATTATTGACAGTGACATCACACCCTCTTCCACCTGTTATTGCCATTACTTTACCATAAACATCCATGACATTGGTAGCATCAGCAACTATTACGTCAGTCGCAAGGTTCATATCCACTATACGCTGAGCATTTTCTTTCGAGTATTCAACCACTATGACTTTGCCTGACGGTCCTGCATTCTGCATTGCCTGATAACAACAAAGAATTCCCGATTTTCCGCCACCTCCTATAATACAGACAATATCGCCCTCTGTAACCAACCTGTCTACCTGAGCAGGGGCACCGGCAACATCAAGTGCTGCAAGAGCCAGCTTTTCAGGGATATCGTCTGGAAGAATTGCAAACAAGCCACTTTCGAAAAGAATGGCTTGAGCATCAACATCTACCTGATCTGATAAAGGAGTGAGTTTTTTTATCGATTTTATCTTAAGCGGTGTGAGAGAGAGGGAGACAAGAGTAGCAATCCTGTCCCCTATTTTCAGTTTATTCTTTGGAAAGTTTGGCCCTATCTCTCTTACAGTGCCGATGAGCATTCCTCCGGAGCCAGTCACAGGATTTTGCATTTTCCCTCTCTCTTCCACAATAGATAAGATCATCTCCTCCATCTTCCCGGCATCTGAATTACATGCTTTTTTTATCTGCGTGTATGAGGCAGAATCGATATTGAGCGTAGTAACATCAATCAGCACCTCATTGTCAAAAATGGTCATTGTATTATCCAGTTTTTGAGCAGGTTGAGGTAATGTGCCTTTTGGTGAGATCACTCTGTGGGTGCCGTATCTGCAAGCTTTTGTCATATAGCTCTTTAACTATGCATAAAGTTCTGTGAATACTTTTCTTAGCTTTTCACTTTCACGAAGAAGCTGAAGTGTAATTTCTGCGTGTCCTTTGGTATAACCGTTACCTACAATCATGGTAACGTCACTTCCGACACCTTCTGCTCCCAAAGCAGCCTTGGTAAAGCTGGTTGCCATAGAGAAGAAGTAAACGATTCCGGTATCTTTTGTGCAAAGTATACTGGTCATCTCTGTGTCTGTAATGTTAACGTTGTTAATTGTAACATCACACATTTTTCCATTGGTAAGCTCCTCAATCTTCTCCAGTATAGGAACCGGCTGAGTTGCATCAGCTGCAAATACATAGTCGCAGAAACCAAGATCCCGCATTCTCTGTGTACTCTTTTCGCTATGGCAAAGTCCAATCACCTTGCCTGTTACACCTGCACGTTTTTTTGCCTCATAGCAACAAAGCATGCCGGATTTACCGCCGGCACCGATAATAAGAACAGTGTCGCCAGGTTTAACCAGTTTTGCTGTCTGGGCAGGTGCACCGGCAACGTCCAATGCAGACAGAGCCAGATTGGCCGGCATATCGTCCGGAATTTTTGCATAAATACCACTTTCAAAAAGAATGGCCTTGCCATCTATGTCCACCTGATCAATATCTGAACGGATATCCTTTATCTTGTCAATTCTTAGAGGTGTCAATGAAAGAGATACTAATGTTGCGATTTTGTCTCCTACTTTAAGATCGGTCTTACCAATTATAGCATCGCCGATTTTCTCGACAGTACCTAAAAGCATTCCACCTGAACCAGTAACAGGATTTCTGTGTTTACCTTGTTTGGCAACAATACCCAGCATTATCTCTGCAATCTTCGCCTTATCGCCTTTTGCCTGTTCCTCTATCTGAGTAAAACTTGCAGAGTCAATGTTTAGTGTCTGTACATCGATCAAAATCTCGTTATCGTAGATTTCATCCATGTTGTTGTCAATCTTGTTTGCCGGCTGTGGAAGCACCCCTTTTGGTTCAATAACTCTGTGAATACCGTATTTATTTCCTTTTTTCATTGTGTAATGTAAGTTTTGTTGTTGTTTAAAAATAATCTGTTTGTTTAAAGGTTAACCTCTGGGGTTAAGACCCAGAATTTGCCGGGCCTCCCCAGGCGTCGCAATCTCACGTCCTAACTCCTTGGCCAATCTGACAACCTTGGCAACAAGCTCTCCGTTGGATTTTGCAAGAATACCTTTAGAAAGGAACACATTATCTTCAAATCCCACCCTTACATGTCCTCCGTCAATTATTGCGGCGGCGGCAAGAGGAAATTCATATCTTCCCACACCGGCTACGGTGTAGGTTGCATCCGAAGGAATACTTCCCCTGATAAAGGTAAAGTCACGCAATTCTCCCGAAATGCCTCCGTTTACCCCTAACACAAAATCGAAATGCATAGGTTTCTGTATGAAACCCTTTTTGTGAAGCCTAAGGGCCATATCAATCATGCTCTTGTCAAAGATCTCAAGTTCAGGTTTAATTTTCCGATCTATCATCTTCTGGCCAAAGTATTTAATTGTATTTTCTGTATTTTCAAAAATATCGTCTCCACCAAAATTCAGAGTTCCGCAATCTAATGTGGCCATTTCCGGATTAAGTTCGGTAGGTTGCAGCCTCTCGTCGTTGGACATCCCGACAGCACCTCCTGTAGAGGGCTGGATAATAACATCCGGGCAAACTTTATAAATGGCATCCATCACCTCCTTAAATCTCTTTTTATCCTGAGTAGGGGTACCATCATCGCAACGAACATGCAGGTGGATGATACTTGCACCTGCATCATAAGCAGATTTTGCCTCCCTGGCGCACTCCTCAACTGTGTAAGGAACAGCCGGATTGTGCTCTTTCAGTACCTCTGCGCCACAAATTGCGGCAGTAATTATAAGTTTTTCCATGGCATTAATTCTTTTGTTTTCTTTGGCAAGACTTTGGGGTTACGCAAGTACCACTTGCTTTACAGACAATAACCGGCTCATCGAGAATATCGGCAGCCGACGGAGATATATCCGGTCTTGGTACGATTACCTTCTTTGCCACAAATGTCATTTTTCGAGAGCTGTTGCCCAAAGATACTATTTCACCTGTTGCCTCGATGTAGTCACCGGCATATACAGGAGCCATAAATTCAATATTATCATAGGCTTTAAAGAGCCCTTCGTCACCATCATTCTGAATCAACAATTCTGTTGCAACATCTCCGAAAAGTTGCAGCATTTTTGCACCGTCTACAAGGTTTCCACCATAGTGAGCATCTTGTGAACTCATACGAACCCGGATTAAAGCAGTTTTAGACATAGTTAATTTATTTAATGAATATATAATCTATCAAAATTGCAGGAGTATGGACATCTTCCGGTTTAATAGAACCGTTTTCCACAACCTCTTCCACCTCTGCTATAACTGTATTTGCCGCCATAGCCATAAGCGGATTAAAATTCTTTGTAGTTCCTTTGTAATAAAGGTTTCCCATTTTGTCGGAAACAGATGCTCCTATAATAGCGACATCTGCTTTTAACGGTTTTTCCAGCAGGAATTCCTTTCCGTCTATTTTTATAACCTCCTTATTTTGTGCGACGACGGTTCCCAGACCAGTTTGAGTCAATACTCCTCCCAGACCGGCACCATAAGCTCTGATTCTTTCAGCTAAAGAACCTTGAGGGCAAAATTCAATCTCCATCTCTCCGGCGTTCATTTGATCGATTGCTACAGGGTTTGAACCAACATAAGACGATATCAATTTTTTAACCTGACGATTCGCAATTAATCTCCCGAGTCCTTTATCCGGATAGGCGGCATCATTACAAATCAGAGTCAAATCTTTAACTCCTGATTCGGCCAATGCATCCATAATGTTATTGGGACCACCAGAGGTAAGAAACCCTCCAACCATTAATGTCATGCCGTCTTGTACCTTATTAACAGCATCTTTAAGGGAGATAATTTTGTTCATTATTCAAAAGATTATTCTATGTTAAACAAATATAATTGGTAAATTTAGTAATTTAAACTAAAATACCACATATTAATAATAATACAATAAGGGTATTGAATTAATAATCAGGCTTTTCCTTGCTACGAACAGGGTTCGCGTAAATAGAAAGAAATATCTCCTCCATCTCTTTCGGGTTACCGTCTACATCTGATAGTTTATATTTAAGATAGCTGACAAAAGATTGTTTTTCTGTATTAGAATAGTGGCTGCTATACTTATCGGTTGAGTAAAGAATATCATATGCAATGTAATTGTTCTTCCAGAGCTGGTAAGATTCAATTATCTTCTGGTCTATAACATCTGCCAGAGATTTGAACCTTTCATTCTTTTCCAGAAGTGAACTTGACCGAATCACATCCAAAGTGAGAGGCTTGCAAAAATTCAGATGAATGTTTCCTTTAAACTGCATTATCCCTGTAAGAATACTATTCAGGTCTTCTCCGGGATTTTTGACATATTTTTTCCTGCGAGAGATATAAAGCTCTTTCGTCTTTAAAAGATCGCATGGTTCAAATTCGTAAGATATGGAGACCGGAATAATGGACAACTCGTTAAAATCCTTGACAAAATCCCCCTCTCCGCTCATTTCAAACATTTTAAGCAGGCCTTGCTCAGTAAGATCAACCCCATCCTTTGTGCGGCCATTCCTTTGAGCAATCCAGGCAGAACTTTTACCTTGAGTAATAATCTGTCTTATATACTGAGACAAAATGAGGGAAGAGTTGTAAAGCTCCCTCGGATTTTTGTTTCTTGCAACTGTTATCATTTTGTTGGATCTGGCAATATCTGCTATAAAGGAATCTGTGATAAGGTTATCACCCACGGCCATTTCAGATGTCTGGACTCCGTTCATGTAAAAAATAGTCTGAATAATACCGCAATCGAGCAGTATATCCCTGTGATTCGAGATGAAGAGATGTTTTTTATTAGTTTTCAGTTGATCTATACCAGCGTACGAAAGAGTTAGGGCAGTGTCTGCAATTATCTTGTTTATAGCGTGCAGCATAACCTTTCCCTGAAAATCATCCACACTTTCCAGAGAACCAATAAAGCGTCTAACATCCTCCGGGTTTTTGTCCGGGAAAATGTAAGCACAAATTGGAGAAAGCAATGGATGCTTAGCTATTCTCCGGAGTGCCGGACCAACTTCATCTTCTATATATGGTCTTATATCCTGAAATTTATCATTAACCATTAACAAATCTTTTATTGGGGGGTAAAGTTAAAAAATATAAATCCGATTAAGCAAGTTTTCTGTTAAAGCAATCATTTAAAGGGATTAAAAGAGACACAAACAATGTAGACAGCGCCATGATAATCGGCAACGAACCGATTGTAAGAGACACAGCAAGAGCATAATAAAAAGGCAGTAACAACAATATTATGAGAAAATATGCAACTATGAAAAAAGAGCCGGATTTAGTAATTACACCTAGCAATGAAGCAGAAATTGCCAAAAAAACAGGTATCAGTACAAAGAAATTCTCACCTAAAAATAGATAAAGGGCTATGGATATGATAATTTGAATTGACGTATTTCCAATTATCGATTCTAAGGGATTAAAGCGCATTTTTCGGATGCCTCTCAAATATGAGATTGAGTATAACGACGAGAATAAGATAAATAATGCACCAATAATTAACCACTCGTGCCCAACATAGGGCAGATTTATCAAATTGTACTTTTGTTTGGTTACGGCAGCACAGAGCAAAGCAATACAAAAGCCGGCGAGTGAAGAGACGAGGGCATATATTGAAATTATTGCCACATTTTTCAAAACTCCCTTTACCCCGATTTTTTTCTTTTTAAGCAATAGAAGGGAGACCCCAATGAAAAGCAACAAAATAAGAATATTAAATATCCAAAAACCGCTTCTGGAAAATACTATCAACCCAAATAGTGGTACAGTAAAAAAGAGAGATTCTTTTTCTGAAATAAGACTTGTACTGTTGCTATAGGTGAGATTAGTCAAGTACTTATTAATTACAGGTGTTATTTGTTCTCCATAATGCTGAATAGATGAAAGAGAGATATTGTTGAAATTATCCAGATCTGTGTGGTAATAGTTAATATTGTCAATAACAGAAAAATTCATTCCGGGGAAAGAGTCCTTCAATAGAGAGTAATCGGTCGAATTGGGTAAAAAATTGTAAACAGCAGATGTCAATGAGTATGCCACTGGATATTTTGCAGATTTATAGAGTTCAATTATATTTTCATTCCCTTTTGACGTTTCAAACAGCAAAGCAGGACCCTTTACACCTCTTGCCTCTACATTTATTACCAATCCAATATTCTCAAAGATTTCCGGGTTTTCACTTAAAGCATACTTCATACCCTCTAAGTCAGACTCTTCTGAGTCCGTAAACAGAATTTTAATTCCCTGTCTCCAACTCTTCCTGTACCCCATCGCCAACCTGACAGACTCAAGAATAACACCAAGTCCATATCCGTCATCGGCTGCTCCAAAAGAATATACCTCTTTGTCAAGGACTTTCGTTTTAAACCTGGAATCGAGATGTGCAACAAGTAAAAGATAGCCAGAGGCCTCCCCATTAAACGGATCTATCTTGGCATATAAATTCGTGATCTTTATTGGGATCTTTAATCTGGATGGAACAGAGTCATAGGAATAGCAGATAGAAGAGACCTGCATCTGATTCAATCTTTTGGCAAGGTAGTCCCTCATTTTTGCCCTAGCCTCCGGATGCTCAATCGAATGAGGCTCTGCGCTGATTATCTTAATATCTCCGGCTACTTTGCAAGCAGAAAATTGATTATCGGAATCTCTCTGTTTGACAAATGGCGTTGATTGGTAACTTAATGCAAAAGCAACTACTGTTAAAGCGATAGTTATCGATAATCTATATCTTGACATCAGTTTCCAATATTGAATTTGTTAAAGATATTTTTCCCTTCGGGAGTGTAAGCGTAATCAATTCTCTCCTTGTAGCTCTCCTCAACCTTTGAACGAACCAATTTCATTGTTGAATTAACCATTCTATTCTGTTCTGTAAAAGGATCCTGAGAAAGAATAAAAGTTGCAGGCAGCCACCTTTCAGGGAAGAGATCGGCATATTCGCCCTTTGCTTTGTACTTATCAATTTCTGTCGCTACTGCTTTGATAAGCTCCTCTTTTCCAACAGAGGTGTTTTTGTCAACTACTATTATTGCAATTGTATATGGAGACTGATTGTTATAAAGCATAATCTGCTGAATCAATTTTGATTGCGTTACAATCGTTTCCTCTATCTCTTCAGGCGAATACTTTTCACCGTCACTACCAATCAGAAGAGATTTAAAACGCCCCTGCACGTACAGGAAACCATCTTTATCCATATAACCTAAATCTCCGGTGTATAACCATCCATCCTTAATCGTTTCCGCTGTTGCCTTTGGATTTTTCCAGTAACCAGCCATAACGTTCTCACCTTTTATTACAATCTCCCCCGTTTTCCCAATGTTCAACTCTTTGCCGTCGTTATCCAATATTTTTATCTTCAAAGGTTTGACTAAGATTCCGGAAGAACCAAGCTTATGTCTTGCAGGAGTATTGGTAGAAATTACCGGAGTGGCTTCCGAAAGACCATAGCCCTGAAACATAGGAATCCCGATTGCATAGTAAAACTTCTGAAGCTCCTTGTCCAAAAGGGCCCCTCCTCCCACGAAAAATTTAAGCTCTCCTCCCATTGCCATCCTCACTTTGGAAAACAAAATCTTGTCAAACATGAATCTTAGAGGTGCAAGAAGAAAAGTCCATCCCGAACCCCTGTTCCAACCATCTTTATTGTACGTAATTGAGATATTAATGGCAAAATTGAATAGTGATTCAGTAAACCTGCCTTTTGATTTTACAGACTGTTCTATACTCTTTTTAAAACTCTTGGCCAATGCAGGTACAGAGAGCAAAAGGTTTGGTTTTACCTCCTGAATGTTTATCGGAATTTTCTTAAGGGTTTCAATACCGGTTTTTCCAGTCTGTACGGTCGCCACAATAGCTCCCTGGGAGATCATGATATAAAACCCTACCACATGGGCAAAGCAGTGATCCAGAGGTAAAATAATGAGATTTCTGAATTTAGGAGGTATATCCATGCAGGTAAGCGCCTGTTCCACATTTGCAGTATAATTTCTGTGGGTAAGAATCACACCTTTTGGATCTGCCGTTGTGCCGGAGGTATATGTAATTGTGGCGTAATCGTCGTTTTGAATTGACCTGCTTAGCTCTAAAAAACACTCCCTGTTGTTTTTCATATATTGTTTCCCCATTTCCAGAACATCACCGTAGAAAATCTCTCTATCCTGATACTCCTTAAGCTTGTCGAAAACCACAATATGTTTTATCAACGGAAGTTTATCCTTAATTGCCCTGATTTTAGCAAGTTGCCTTTCGGAAACCATCAACAGAGTCACATCTGCATGTATAAGCCTGAATAGTAGATCCGACCCCTCCTCCAATTTTATAGAAAGAGGAACATTTACGCCGGCAGCATAAAAAATTGCCAGCTCTCCGATAATCCAAATGTTACGACCTTCGGAAAGTATGGAGGCATTTGATCTTTTTTCAAATCCGAGTGAACAAAGCCCCGCGCCAAATTGTTCTGCTAATAATTTGGTTTGAGCGTAGGAAGTAGGTTTATATTCGTCGCTCTCTTTTTCAAGTAAAAAAGTATAGCCGGAGTATTTGGAAACTGATTCTTCAAAAAGATCAATTAGTGTTCTTTTCATTTTTTAGGTTTTAGTAAAGCAAATTTAATCAAATAAATGTTCAATACGTGTTCCCCATATTTAAAATTATTAACCGGTAAGGGTATCGACTGGAACGCCTCACTTACCGAAGAACTTGTTGAAAGAGCAATAAAGGAAGACAAATTAATCTTTCAACACATAGGATATGTGAGCAATATGTATATCCGAGAGGAATCGGTCAAGCTATTCAGCGATCCTAAAATCATAAAGGTTTTAAACGACAATTTTATATGCATTGCAGAGGATAAAGAGGATAAACCGGAATCATTTCTACTTGCTCTGGACCTGTTGTTCCTGAATCAGGATTTTTCTTATGGTCCTATGAATATGTTTATTATGCCTAACAGAAAACCTATTATCTGCTTTTCTGATTGCGAAATCGGACATTTTATGGATTTAACCAACAGCATTATTCTGGCAAAAAAGGAGAAAAAGGAGCTGTTGATCAAGCTTTCCGAAGAACTCTCAAAAAGGGCAGTCAATACTGGTATAATTACGGAAAAAAGGTGTGAGGCAGCGCTTGATTCGGCACTCCTATCCAAATATGTTCAAATGTGGTATAAAAGTACGTTTGAAAATGACTTTATTTCCAAGCTTAAGCCTTTTACTCCAAATCCCAGCAGTATTCTTACAATAATTGAGTATCTCAAATATTTTCCAAATGAGACCATCTCTTTAAAAGTTGAATGCATGCTGGACCACCTGCAGTCTTCCGCAATTTTTGACCCTGTTGATGGTGGTTTTTTCAGACAGGCAAAAGATTACTCCTGCCAGGAGGCCCAATACGAGAAAACCCTTGAGGAGAACAGTCAGTTTATGATGTTGTATACTACTGCATATAAGTATTTTAACAAAGAATCCTACAGAAAGACAGCGATCCTTACTTATGAGTTTGTAAAAAATGAACTTTCCAACAAAAAGGGAGGTTATTACAACAGTTCTACCTTAATGACTCCTGTCGATGATTCCTCCTATTACCTATTTTCAATTAACGAACTCTCGATTTTGTTTCCGGAAAGGTATGCAGATATAACAATTGCCCTTGGACTGGACATTACTAAAAATAAGCTTAAAAAGCAGGTTCCTGTGAGAAGGGTAGATTACTTCGATATTATTACGGAAGAAGAGCGGGCTTTGTTACGCACCCGAAGAGATGAGCACAGGGGTTACTACATAGATAAGAGAGAAATTACTTCACATAATTCTCAATTTATTAAAGCCTTGACTATGTCATCTAAACTTTTGGATAATGATCAGATGTACCTTGAGGCAGTTGATGGACTCGATTATTTATTGGTAAACAACAGAAATAATCTGGGGAAATTATACAGATATACTTGTTGCCAACAGAGGACACTTTTAGGGTACCTTTCAGACTACTCCAATTTTATTGATGCCTCACTTGAACTCTTCAAGGCAAAGGGGAACAGGGAATATCTCAATACAGCCTTGAAATATCTGGATATAGTAATGGAAAATTTCTACAAACCGGAAAACGGAATGTTCAGTAAGTCTGAAAAAAATCTGCGGGTTGAGACTATACCTTTTAAAAGGGAATCAATTATTGATGTAATAAGACCCTCCGCAAACTCAATAATGACTGGAAACCTGCTCTCTTTTTATGAGATAACCGGTAATGAGGAATACTTGAAAATTGCAGAACAGCAAATTAACAATATCATTCCCAACCTGCTCTCCTCAGGACCAATGCTATCCAGCTGGGCACACAAAATTTTGAAATTTATCAATTTAAATATCAGCCGGTCTGAATAGAACTGAACTGTCACCATAACTCAGGAATCTGAATTTATTGTTTAAAGCGTAGTCATATACCTTTCTCCACTCTTCTCCGATAAATGCAGAAATCAACAGCAGAAGTGTGCTTTGAGGTTGATGAAAATTGGTAATCAAAACATCAACAACCCTAAACTTGAATGAGGGGACAATTATTATACTGGTCTTTGTAACAAGGTTTTCACTTCCGCTACTATCCATCCATTTTAATAAAGCTTCAAGTGACTCTCTGAGAGTATATTCATAGAGCTTTCCGTATGGCTCCCATTGACTCACAAAGGAGGGAACGCCGGTTTCTATGCACTGTACGCCCAGATAATATAATGACTCTAAACATCTTGTAGAGGTTGTCCCTACTGAAATCACCTTTTTGTTGCCGGGATTCAAAAGTTTAATTATAAGATCCCGTGATACGGAAAAGGGTTCTGAGTGCATATTGTGATCTTTAATGAACTCAGATTTAACTGGTAAAAAGGTTCCGGCCCCCACGTGAAGGCACAACTCCGTTCTGACAATTCCCTTCCGTTCAATTTTTTCAATAACAGTCTTGGTAAAGTGAAGCCCTGCCGTAGGTGCTGCCACCGACCCTCTGTGTTGCGCATAAAGAGTCTGATATCTTTCTGTATCTGAATCTTCTGCCTCTCTTTTTAAATATGGTGGAATAGGAACTTTTCCACACTCTTCCATTAGTTGGGAAAATGGAATACCGGAAGACCAGGAGAATTCGATAATGAATTTATCATCAATTTTTTTCAGCATTTTTGCTTTAAACTGATACTCTTCAAGCTTCTTATCCCCGTGACTGTTAAAGCCAATATAACCCCTCTTCCATCTCTTACTGTTTCCCACTATACAGACCCAGCTGCAAGTTTCATTGGAAGCAAATGATTTGTTATACTCCTCAGGAACATGGGGTTCTATGCAAAAAATCTCAATAGAGGCTCCGCTCTCTTTGCTAAAAATCAAACGCGCAGGTACAACCTTGGTATTGTTGAATACAATCAAAGAATCATGGGGTAGTAACTCAACGAGATTTGAAAATTTTGACTCACTTATTTGTTCGTTCTCAAATATTAAAATTTTTGAATCATCTCTGTTTGGAAGAGGATACTTTGCGATTCTTTCTTCGGGCAAATTATAGGAAAAATCACGAATTCTAATTTTAGGCTCCACAATCAATTATTTTTTACAAAACTATACAATTATACCCTTAGTGAAAAATAATTAAAATTAAAAAACTCGTTTACAAATGTAGTTTACAAATCTCCGCCACAACATTTACATATGTATACATATCGCTCCATTGTTACAGAAATCATCCTTGCTGTTTGTTTAGATATTTAAACTGTAAATTTTACAATACAATTACGTATATAAATATCTTATTCCCAGTAATTTAAAATGTTTAATTAAAGTTATAAACATCTAAAAACCGCCAAAAACTAGTAATAATCTCTATTCCACTGTGATTATAGTAATAAATATATGTTTAGCTTCTGTTTACCAAATATTTATATATATATTCTGAAGTACTACTTTAGATTTGGAGATTGGTGTTCAATATATAATATAATTCCTTTACAACTGATCGATATCCATATCTTATCCTGGAAACCAGGTTACAAATGTAAAATGTAATTAATTACATATGTAACATTATTTATGCTTACATTTGTATCATTAACAGTTTACAATTATGAATGATCGTTTACAGCAATTTTTGACTCTCGAGCAGCTATCTCCGGCCCGTTTGTCTGAGATACTCGGAGTGCAGCGCTCCGGATTATCGCATATATTGTCGGGAAGAAATAAACCCGGTTTTGAGTTTATACAGAGGTTGCTTCTGAAATTCCCGGCGATCAATGCTGAATGGCTTATAACCGGAAAAGGGAAAATGTACAAAGAACTCTCACCTGCTGACAACCCTGTCCAGATCCCTGATAAAACGTTATTTAGTGAGGATATTCAAGCTCCTGAAACGGCTGAGAATCTTATAAAAGACAAAATATGTACAGAAGATGGTAAAAAACGTGTTCTCAAGAAGATGATTTTCATCTATTCAGACGGTACATTCGTTGAATATTTCCCATCTAAAGATTAAATCGATAAGTGAAGATTAATTTATAACTTTGCTGAAATTTATTTAGTGTGCAATGTTCAGACTTATTAAACCTATCCTTTTTCAATTTTCTCCCGAGACTGCGCATAAAATTATCTTAAAACTTTTACTGATTCTACGATATGTCCCGTTTTCCGGTGCAATACTTAGATTTTTTTACACATATAAAAGAGAAAATCTTGAACGAGAGGTGCTTGGTATCAAATTCGCAAATCCAATAGGTCTTGCTGCCGGTTTTGATAAAAATGGTGACGTTTATAACGATATGGTAAACTTTGGATTCGGATTTGTGGAGATTGGTTCGCTAACTCCCAATGAACAGTCAGGAAACCCTAAACCACGTTGTTTCAGGTTGGTAAAAGATTCTGCTATCATCAACCGTATGGGTATCAATAACCGGGGGATTAAATTTGCAGTAAAATCTATCGAAAAAAACAGACCAAAGGTAATTATCGGAGGAAACATCAGCAAAAGTACCTCTTGTCCCAATGAGATGGCTCCGGTGGATTATGAAAAATCTTTTGCTCAGCTTTATGACTTTGTCGACTACTTTGTAATTAATGTTTCATGCCCTAACGTCAAAGGTATTACTAAATTACAGGACATCTCCTCTTTATCTGAAATCGTAGACAGACTGACGACCTTAAGGAAATACTATGACGAATACAGGCCAATCCTGCTAAAAATATCGCCAGATCTCACCTTCGGGCAATTAGACGAAATAATTGATCTGATACTGGTTTCCGGACTTGATGGAATTGTGGCTACAAATACAACTACCAAAAGAGAGAATCTTAAGAGTTCAAAGGAGATGGTCGATTCGATCGGTGATGGAGGGTTGAGTGGTGCCCCTCTGTATAAAAGGTCTCTGGAAATTATTAAATACATCTCCGGAAAAACAGAGGGCCAATTACCGATCATAGGTGTCGGAGGTGTTATGTCTCCTGCCCAGGCACGGGAGATGTTGGATGCTGGGGCGTCACTTGTAGAGGTATATACAGGCTTTATATACAATGGCCCTGGGTTCGTAAGAAAAATACTTAAACATATTTCAAAATAGCTGTTTAAATGATAAATGCAACCATTTGTACTATCGGTGACGAAATTCTCATCGGTCAGATTGTTGATACAAACTCATCGTTTATATCTAAGGAACTTAACCGTCTTGGAATTAAGGTAAAACAAATGATATCGATAGCCGATGACCAAGATGAGATTATTTCGAACTTAAAGAGATGCATCAATGGTTCGGATATTGTTGTCGTTACCGGAGGCCTGGGCCCTACCAGGGATGATATTACAAAAGCCGCACTGGCAAAATTGAGCAATTGCAATAGTTTTCATTTTGATGAAAAACAATTAGATATAATAAAGGATATATGCTCTAAAAGAGGCATCGAATTATCTGAACTTAACAGATACCAAGCTTTTGTTCCCGATAGTTGCAAAGTTCTGCCAAACAGTTTGGGAACAGCACCGGGTATGTTGTTTACAATTGCAGATACAACAAAAAATACAATATCTCTTGTTTTTTCACTTCCCGGTGTACCTTTTGAGATGATTGGCCTTATGCCCAAAGTGATGGAGCAAATAGTGGCAAATTTTAAAACCGAAAGCATTTATCATAAAACCATCTCAACCTTTGGAATACCCGAGTCGGTTCTTGCAAAGCAGATCGAAAGCTGGGAAAATGCTCTTCCCTATGAAGTTAAACTTGCCTATTTACCTAATCCCCTGGCAGGAGTCAGGTTGAGATTATCAATTTACGGAGGATCCCGGGAACATTCAGTTCAAATTGCAAAACCACTGATAGATGAACTCAAAGAATTATTAGGAGATTCTATTTACGGAGAGGATGAAGATTCGTTAGAATCGGTGATTTCCGACTTCTTAAGAAAGAGTTCGGCTACATTATCTACGGCAGAATCCTGTACAGGTGGTAAAATTGCTACATTAATCACATCTCTTCCTCACTCATCCGATATTTACAAAGGGTCGGTTATTGCATACCACAACGACATTAAATTCCATCTTTTAAATGTAGATGAAGACATTATCAGAAAGTATGGTACGGTCAGCAGGGAGTGTGTTGAGGCAATGGCAGAAGGAGTCAAAAGGGTTATGAATTCGGATTATGCAATAGCTACTTCCGGAATTGCAGGCCCGGGAGGAGGCTCTCCCGGAAAGCCGGTCGGGATGCTATGGATTGCAGTTTCGGGACCCGATTTTTGCGAAACAAAGAGTGTTGTGTTTAACGGAGACAGATTAAGAAACATCGATCGATTTTCTTCAGAAGCTCTCAATTTTTTAAGGTTAAAACTTGGTATTCAACACATATAACTTATGTGTTATATAGAGTAATAAAATTGTTACAATATTAATACTTCTCATTATGAAATACTTAACCTGTTTTTTAACTTTTATAGTTTTAATCATGCAAGCGTGTAGTCCTAAGCCAAATAACAGTGACAAAGTTGCACTTGAACAGATAGACTCTCTGTTTAATTCTCTCTATCCAAATAACGAGCCCGGAGCAGAGGTACTGATTCTGAAGGGAGATTCAATAATTTTTGAAAAAGGTTATGGTATTGCAGATATGGATAGTTTAATCCCTATCGATGAGAATACCTTTTTTAACATAGCATCTGTATCTAAACAATTTTCCAGTGTGGCAATAATGATGCTGGCAGAGGAGGAAAAGCTATCTCTTAACGATCCTGTCAAAAAGTGGTTTCCTGAGTTCAAGGCAGATTTCTTCAACCATATTACAATAAGGCATCTGTTGTCACACTCATCCGGAATCCCGGACTCAAGAGACAGAGGTGACAGAAATTTTGTTTTATACTCAACGGACGTTGAGTCCTATTCATACCTGGAAAATCTGGATACTCTAAACTTTGAGCCAGGCAGTTCGTATGAATATATGAATCCTACATTCCAGTTGATGTATACAATAATCGGGAAGGCATCGGGAATCTCGTTTGATCAATTTATGAGAGAAAAGATTTTTCTTCCTTCTGGAATGACTGAATCTACCTACTTCGAAGCAGGTAAAAACATTCCAAGGATGGCTCACGGTTATCTGTATGACAGTCTCACACAGAAATTTAATGAGTTTGACTACGGAGAGGAATCCTTTTTTGCTACTAAAGCAGATGGTGGCCTGTATACCTCTGTTAGAGAATTTGTTCAATGGGAAAAGGCACTGAGAGAGAATAAACTTATAAGCGAGGCTTCAAAAACAGAGGCTCATACTCCAAAGATAAAGATCTCCGATATTCCTTACACTTCGTATGGATATGGCTGGTTCATAGAAGAGAAACCCAATTTCCCTGTCAAGATTTACCATACGGGAGATAATGGCGGATTCCAGATTTACGCCGGCAGGTATCCCGAACAAGGTATACTCTACCTATTCTTTTCTAACCGGAATGACCGGGACAGAGAATTAACAGCCAGTAAGCTGGACACAATATTCAAGAGTTCCGGCTGGTTAAAGTAATCTTCTATAAATACTTAGAGCTTCTTGTTAAATATAGAAACTGAAGCTTGTGCTGTAGGCATTACCACCACATCACTAATGTTTACGTGTGCGGGCGCCTTTACAATAAAGAGAATCACATCTGCAATATCTTTGGCATTAAGAGGGGTAAAACCCTTATAAACATTTGCCGCCTTTTCCAGGTCGCCCTTGAACCGGACCTGTGAAAACTCTGTCTCTACTGCTCCGGGACATACCTGTGAGACTCTTATGTTGTATGAGTGAAGATCCATCATCATACCCTTTGAAAGAGCATCAACTGCGTGTTTTGTTGCACAATATACGTTTCCATTGGGATAAACAGATTTCCCTGCAATGGATCCGATATTTACAATATGACCCACTCCCCTGTCAATCATTATATTAGACACAATTTTACTTACATATAAAAGGCCCTTGATATTTGTATCTATCATTCTCTCCCAATCATCAATAATGCCATTGTTAATTGGATGCAGACCTACTGCAAGACCAGCGTTATTTATAAGAAGATCTATTTCACACCAAGGTTTTGATAAGTTTCCCAAATAATGCTCTACCTGAGCCATATCTCTGACATCAAAGCTTAAGGGTAAAACCTTTATCTGGTAATTTTTTTCCAATTTTGTTGCAATAGAGGTAAGAAGAGAAGTTCTTCGTCCGGTAACAATCAAATCATAACCCTCGTTTGCTAAAGAATTTGCGACCGCCTCTCCTATTCCCGACGTTGCACCTGTTATCAATGCAATTTTTGACATATATAATTAAAAATTTAATTCCATTACTCTTAAGAAATTTGCTCCAAGAATTTGTTTTATATCACTCTCGGAGTACCCCCTCAATACCAGCTCTTTTGTAATAACAGGCAATTTATCTACACTTTCCAAACCCTCTGGCGTAACTTCTATTCCGTCAAAATCTGAGCCCAATCCAACGTGATTTATACCTACAAGCTTAACAA
>JBAYMP010000007.1:0-60158 GCA_041663505.1 Bacteroidales bacterium
CGTTCCTCGTAGCAAAGACAAAACAATCTCACTCTTTATCTTGCTGGTTAAGTTCTTCCTTTTTTCCATAACAGAGCAAATTTAATCACTTTTTTTTGCTCGGTTTATTTACGGGCTAATATATTGTTTGCCAGAGTGTGCTTTTTGCACAAAATGTGCGGATAACAGGTTCCGTTACTGAACAAGGAACAGGAACACCTATTCCTTTTGTTGGGATTCAGGTAAAAGGCACTACTGCCGCAACCTCAACTTTGGATAATGGTACATACTCCATTATCGCTCCTGCAAACGGAACTCTTATTTTCAGCAGTATAGGCTATAACCCTGTAGAGATTCCGGTGTCTGGCAGAAATGTTATAAACATCCAAATGGAACAGAATGTAGTTGCAATGGAGGATGTTATTGTAGTTGCTTACGGTACTGCCAAAAAAGCATCTTTTACCGGTTCTGCAGCTGTCCTAAGCAGCGAAAAACTTAAAACCAGATCTTTCGCAAACATTACTAAAGCTTTGGATGGTGTAGCTACAGGCGTTCAAAGTACTTTAGGTAGTGGACAACCTGGTTCCGGAGCTTCAATTATTATCCGTGGGTTTGGATCTATAAATGCTTCTACTTCTCCATTGTACGTCGTTGACGGTGTTCCTTATGACGGTAACGTCAGTGCTATCAATCCGAATGATATTGAAAGTATTACAATTTTGAAAGATGCATCTGCCGGTTCTCTGTATGGATCCAGAGGTGCCAATGGTGTAGTTATGATTACGACTAAAGCCGGGAAAGATACAGAAGGTAAAATTTCTGTAAATTTTAAAAGTACAATAGGCGTTGCTTCAAGAGCAATACCTCGTTACCATATTCTGAATCAGAAAGAATATCTGGAAACTGCTTTTCAATCATACAAGAATGATGAGATCTACAGCAAAGGAGTTCCTGCAGATCAGGCAGCTTTAAATGCTATTAATAGAATGAAAGGCACAACTGATGGTATTCTTGGGGTAAATGAACAGTATAACCCATACAACATGCCGCTTACTCAACTGATCGATCCTACTACAGGTAAAGTTGACCCAAGTGCAAAACTAAAATGGGACGATAACTGGCTGGATGAAGTTACTGCTGAAAATCCTGTTCGTCAGGAATGGCAATTGGATGTCTCTGGTGGTAATAAGGTTACAAAAGCAATGGCTTCCATAAACTATTTAAAAGAAGACGGACTTTTGAAAACAACCTCTTTTGACAGGTTTACCGGCAGACTTTCCGTGGACCATCAGGCAAAAGATTGGTTTAAAATGTCTATGTCGGCAAATATGGCCAGAAATAAGACTAACTCATTGGGATCTACTGGTTCAGCTACTTCAAACGTTTGGTATTCGGCAGAGCAAATGGCTCCAATTTATCCTATCTGGGTAAGGGATTCAGAGGGCAAATTAGTGCTTGACGCAACAGGAAAAGCAGCATTTGATTATGGACTTAACCGTGCTTCCGGTGCTCAAATTAATTTTAACTCTATTGCCACATTATACGATGACAAATATTACAGCACCTCGGATAATGTTTCAGGACGTTCTATGGTTGAATTTAATACCCGGGATGAAAAATACGGTGCTTTCCGTGGCTTCTCCTTTGCCATGAATTTCGGTTTTGATTATGTCTCTTCCGATGGCACAACTTATTATAACCCATACTTTGGAAATGCCAGCGGCACTGTAAAGGGCCGTTTGACTAAGACTGCCGATAAAATATTCTCTTTTACCTTCAATCAGATTTTGGGATGGAAACGCTCGTTTAATGGACTTCACAACTTTGATGTTATGGTGGGACATGAGTTTTACCATTATAAATTTAATGATCTTACTGCTCAAAAAACCGGGTTCCCTTTTGGCGGTCTTTATGAGTTAGCTTCCGGCTCAACTATTGCTGATGCCTCATCTTATGAAGATAACGATGTTTTGGAATCTTATTTCAGCAGATTAAATTATGATTATGCTGGCAAGTACTATTTTTCTGCAAGTTTCCGTACAGACGGTTCGTCTCACTTTAATTCGGATGTTCGTTGGGGAGATTTCTGGTCGGTTGGTGCATCCTGGAGAATTTCTGAAGAAAACTTCATTAAACCTTATACATGGGTTAACAACTTGTCACTTAAGGTTAGCTACGGTACTCAAGGTAACAATGCAGTGGGTATGTATGCATGGCAATCTTTCTACGATCTTACATACAATAATGCTGGTTTAAACGGCGCTGTTGTAACTTCGTTGGAGAATCAAAAGGTTTCATGGGAAAAGAATGGAAACTTTAATATTGGCCTGGATGGGATGGTTTTTGACAGACTAACCTTTGGGGTAGAATGGTATTCAAGAAAAACAACAGATCTGTTATTATACCGTCCTATGGCGACTTCCTTGGGCTTTGATGGTTTCAATGATAACGTAGGTGATATGGTTAACTCTGGCTTAGAATTTTCTCTTGGATATGACATTTTAAAAACTGCAGATTACAGATGGAACGTTACTTTTATGGGATCAACCGTAAAAAATGAAGTCACTAAACTGACAGATGAACAAAATGAGATAGTAAGTGGCACGACCATTATCAGAGTTGGTGAAACGTTGAATTCCTTCTACATGGCCAGAAGTGCAGGGGTGGATCCGGCAAATGGCAGTCAATTATATTGGGTATTTGATAAAGATGCCGACGGAAATCCCGGTGAACCGTATATTTCAGCCGATAAGACCAAAGCAGCAGCCAGTCGTGTAATTTTAGGAAATCGTATTCCGGATCTTTACGGATCTATTGGGACCACATTCAATTACAAATCTTTTGACTTCTCATTCCTTGCTACCTATTCAATAGGAGGTAAAATGTTCGATAATGTTGGATACAATTATACTAATCCATTGTATATAGGTAATAACTTTTCAAGCGACGTTTTGAGAGCATGGCAAAAACCTGGTGACATCACAGACGTTCCAAGAATGCAGAAAGATATAGTCTTTACTACTACAGACCGTGCTCTGATTAATGCCTCGTACTTATCTATCAAGAACCTGTCACTTGGTTATACATTCTCTAACCTAAAGAAAATTGGCTTAGAATCTATCAGAGTGTTCATGCAAGGTGATAATTTATACCTTTTCACACACAGGCAAGGCTTGAACCCACAATATAATTTTACCGGTAATACGGAATATACCTATACACCTAATAAAACAATTTCTGTAGGTCTAAATATTAAATTTTAATTAGTACAGATATGAAAAGAATTTTATATATAATATTAATATCGATTTTTTCTCTGAGCATCGGCTCTTGTGAAAAAGATCAGTTGGAAACCGCTCCAACTCAAAAAGTTACCGGACCTACCATCTTTAAAGACATAAATAGCGCACAAGTAGCAATGGAAGGTGTTTATAGATTATTATTCGTTTCCGGTTGGTCCACTGGTAATACTCACCAAAATTTTGGAATCCTGTCTACTAACATCTTTACTTCAGTGATGGGTGAAGACTTCCTTCAAGACGCCATGGGTAGCGGTTGGTTCTATTTTGACTACAGATACGATGTTCGCAGCCGTTACACTGCAACCACATGGAGGTCATATGCTACCTGGAACTTCTATTATACATTGATTAACAATGTAAATTACATTATCCCTCAAAAAGAAACTATTGAGGGTGATCCTGTTGCTGTAGATAACCTTATTGCTCAAGCCCTTACTATGAGGGCATATGCCTATTTTGAACTTATTCAGATTTTTCAGCAAACTTATAAGGGACATGAATCTTCACCTGGAGTTCCACTTTACACCGAATCTACCACAGCTTCGTCTGTTGGAAAAGGAAGAGGAACAGTTGAAGAAGTCTATACACAGATTAATGCAGACCTGAATGAGGCAATCACTCTTTTTAGTGCAAGCAAAGATGTGCAGACACATAAGTCTCATATAGATTATTATATTGCTAATGCAATTAAGGCAAAAGTGGCTTTAGTGCAAAACAAGTGGACAGATGCAGCAAACTGTGCAACAGAAGCACTTAAGAAACCGGGCCTCGCTATGATTTCTTCCGATGCCGATTTATATTCTGGCTTTAACAATCGTAATATGGCTTCTGTGATGTGGGGTTCTGAGATTATCGCAGACCAGTCGACCATTTATGCGTCGTTTTTCTCTCATATGGATGCATCTGCTACGGGAATGTATGCTGCATCATCAAGAAAATGTATCTATAACTGGCTTTATGACCAAATCCCTTCTACTGATAAAAGAAAGGCCTGGTGGAACGGGAAAACTACCGGTACCACAGGAGCTACAGTCAGCTATTGTCAGAAAAAATACAGATTCTCCAATGCTGCTACATATTTAGGAGACTATATTTATATGCGCGCAGAAGATATGGTTCTTATTAAAGCAGAAGCTTTGTGTCATTCAGGTTCATATGCAGAAGCCAAAACCACTATTGAATCTTTAATGAAACTAAGAAATCCGGCTGGATATGCTGCTCAATTAGCAGGCGTAACTTTGTCCAACGCAATTTCATTTGCCTCTTTCGGGAGTGTTACAACATTAATGGATGTAATATTATTACAACGTAGAATTGAGTTATGGGGAGAATCAGAAAGAATTTTTGATATTTTAAGATTGAAAACTGGATTTGACCGTAAAGCTCCTAATTCTAATCACCCTGTACCATTAACTTTCAACACATTAGATCCGGCAAATAAGGAATTTATTCTTACAATACCTCAAAAAGAATTTGACGGTAATCCGAGTTTGAATATCTCAACAGATCAAAATCCATTATAATTATAGGATTATTTAAAATATATAAATATGAAAAAAAATTATAGAAATTTTCTTATAGCAATACTCACTGTTCTGGTTTTAGGCTCTTGTGAAAAAGATCCTAAGGGTACAATGTATTCCGGTGGGACAGGATTAGTGAGTTTTATATCATCGGTCTACTATCCTGTATTGACAGATACTGACGGAAAAATTATAAATGTTCCAATAGGCAGAACTGATAAAGGTTCCCCGTTATCAGTAAAAGTCAATCTTATTTCGACTCTGAAAAATTACACTACAGTATTTACTGTTCCCACTGATCCTTCATTTGCAGCAGGAGAAGCTGCAACTAATGTTAAGGTTTCATATTCCGATTTATCTCTTGTAGATCCTTCAAGTCTTGCAATTTCCTCTACAACTGGAAATGAAATAGCAGTAAGTCTGGCATTTCCTTTCACATTATCTTTTAATGATGCCAGTTTGGTATCTCCTTCAAAAGTAGCGTCTATAAGTGTGAATGCTTCAAAATTGCTTAATTTCGGAACTGCTTTTACTGCCACTCTTAATTCTATTGATGGATGGGGGGGAGAAGAGTATCCTGTGCAAATTAAAAAAGCAGTTGGTGCAAATGTATATCAGATTATCAGCCCTTTTGGATATCGTAACGTTGCTTTTATGGTCTCTTCTGATGGTAAAACGGTAGTTTGCCCTAATCAGATTATTTATAAGCATCCTTCATACGGGGATGTTACTATGGGAAATGTTACCGGGACCATTTCGGGGAAAGTGATAACATTGAATGTTGGCAAATATTCTGTATCAGCCGCAAGTTTTGGCTCTGGTGTTGAAATCATCAGTTTGCCATAATTCGCTGATAATAAGATAACTTTAATTTAAAGAGGGCATCTGAAAAGATGCCCTCTTTTTGTGTATGTGATTACAAGTCGCTCCTTACAATTAGATAATTCCTTGTTCCAGTGTAGCTTGTGCAACTTTCATAAAGCCGGCAATGTTAGCACCATTTACATAGTTAACATAACCATCTTTTTGAGTACCATATTTGATACAAGCTTCGTGGATGCTGGTCATGATTTGTTTAAGCTTAGCATCTACCTCTTCTGCAGCCCAACTGATATGCATAGCGTTTTGTGTCATTTCAAGGCCAGAAACAGCAACACCACCAGCGTTAACGGCTTTACCAGGTGCAAACAGAACCTTTGCTTTTACAAATTCTGCAACTGCTTCAGGAGTACAACCCATATTTGAAACCTCAGCTACGCAAATAACACCATTCTTGATAAGTTGTTTAGCGTCATCACCGTTAAGTTCATTCTGGAAAGCACAAGGCATAGCGATATCAACTTTTACGCTGAAAGATTTCTTGCCAGGAACGAATTTGGCTTTAGGAAATTTAGTTGCATACGGAGCAACAACGTCATTGTTAGAAGCACGAAGTTCCAGCATGTAGTCAATTTTTTCTGCATTCATACCTTCTTCATCAATGATAACTCCATCTGGACCTGAAAGAGCGATAACCTTAGCTCCCAGTTCTGTAGCCTTTTTAGCAGCACCCCAGGCAACATTACCAAAGCCTGAAACAGATACTGTTTTACCTTTGATATCAATTCCTTTAGTCTTTAACATATGAGTAACAAAGTAAACAGCACCATAACCTGTAGCCTCAGGACGGATTAAAGAACCTCCCCAGGTAGAACCTTTTCCGGTTAACACACCTGTATTTTCCCGGGCAAGCTTCTTGTACATACCGTACATAAAACCGATTTCACGTCCACCTACTCCTATATCACCTGCAGGCACATCTGTATCCGGGCCAATATAACGCCACAGTTCAGTAATGTATGCCTGGCAGAAACGCATGATTTCATTGTCAGATTTTCCTTTAGGATTGAAATCAGAGCCGCCTTTAGCTCCACCCATAGGGAGTGTAGTCAAAGCATTTTTAAAAGTTTGTTCAAAACCTAAGAATTTGAGGATTGAAGGGGTTACAGAAGGATGGAAACGGATACCACCTTTGTATGGGCCGATTGCATTATTGAACTGCACACGGTATGCAAGATTGGTCTGAACCTCACCTTTATCGTTTTGCCACGCAATACGGAAAGTAAAAATACGATCAGGCTCAACTAACCTTTCAATGATTTTTGCTTTTTCAAATTCAGGATGTTGGTTATAAACATCTTCTATTGATTCTAAAACTTCGTGAACTGCTTGTAAGTACTCTTTTTCATGACCATATTTCTTTTCTAGATTGGCCATAATTTCTGCTACTTTCATAATTGAATTAATTTTGATTTATTAAGTATTTCTTATTTTTTGTGAAATAATTATTTTACCTCCCAGGTTGCACCGCTGTGCAGAAGCTCGTCCATATTGTGGATTTGGGCATGTTCCCTCACATCAATTACCTGATCACGGACATTATCGTCGTAGGTTTTATCCCTAACGGCACGAATAACACCAAGAGCTATAGGGTATTCAGGGTATTTCATATCTATGAGCATTGAATGTAGACCAGGATTCTCTTCCTCTGCATCATGCACAAGAAGATCCTTCTCTGTTATCCCGTTTTCTCCAATTTTTACAACCTTTATTTTCATTCCGTCAAGCATAAGACCTTTGTCGCGATTTTTACCGAATATCATTGGCTCTCCGTGTTTAAGCACTATTGTTCTCTCTGTACGGTACTCTTTATCCGTAACAGTAGCGTGAGTTTTATCATTGAAAATGACACAATTGACTAAAATTTCAGTTACTGCTGTACCATCGTGCTTTGCAGAGGCAACCATGATGTCTTGTGTAAGTTTCAATTCTACATCTATACTTCTTGCAAAGAAGGTTCCCCTAGCTCCAAGGATCAATGCCCCAGGGTTGAAAGGGTGTTCTACGGTACCATATGGCGATGTTTTGGTAATCATACCTAACTTGGAAGTCGGTGAGTATTGCCCCTTTGTAAGACCATAAATCTGGTTGTTGAAAAGGATAATATTTATATCGATATTTCTACGGATAGCGTGAATAAAGTGATTTCCACCAATTGCGAGGGCATCACCATCGCCGGTGATCTGCCAAACTGTAAGTGTGGGATTTGCCACTTTTACTCCGGTCGCAATTGCCGATGCGCGGCCGTGAATACCATGGAATCCATATGTGTTCATATAGTAAGGGAAGCGTGACGAACAACCTATACCTGAAACAAAGACAAATCTTTCCTTTGTATAGTTAAGAGCTTCACAGACATCCGGCATAGCTCTCTGTACAGATGCCAGTATGGCGTGGTCTCCACAACCCGGGCACCATTTAACCTCCTGATTACTTTTAAAATCTTGCGGTGTATATTTCATCTCTTTAAATTTTTCTGATTAAACAAATTATAGAATTGCATTAACTGCATCAACAATCTCTTTTACAATAAATGGCTGGCCTTGTACTTTATTGTACTGATAGTATTTGAAATGTTGATGTTTAGCTTTCAGGTAGTCTGCAAACTGGCCGCTGTTTAGCTCACACACAATAATCTTTTTAAAGTTTTTGAACACCTCTGCTGTGTTCTTTGGAAGTGGAAATATGTAGTCGAAGTGAGCGAGACTAACCTTTTTACCCTCATCCTGCAACTCTTTGACTGCAGTGTAAAGGTGACCGAAAGTCCCCCCCCAACCAACAATAAGAACATCCCCGCTATCTTCTCCTATTACAGACTGGTCAGGAATAAAGTTTGCCAGCCTGGCTACTTTTTCTGCTCTTTCTGCAACCATTCTTTCGTGAACAAGAGCATCTGAGGTTACACTTCCATCATTATTCTTCTCAAGTCCCCCAATTCTATGTTCCAAACCTAATGTCCCGGGGAAAGCCCATCTTCTTGCCAAACGGACATCGTCTCTTTTGTATGGCCAGAAAGGAATCTCCTGAGATTCAGAAATAATAGGAGGATTTATCTCCGGATAGTCTTTCATACTTGGAACTTTCCAAGGTTCTGAACCATTCCCCAGAAAACCCTCTGTTAAAAGAATGACAGGCATCATGTGTTCCATTGCATATTTACCTGCATAAAAAGCAGCGTCAAAACAGTGCGAAGGAGAATGGGCAGCAATTATAGCAATCGGACACTCTCCGTTTCTTCCATAAAGAGCCTGATTAAGGTCTGTCTGTTCAGTTTTGGTGGGAATACCGGTTGATGGGCCACCTCTCTGTACATCCACAACTACTAAAGGAAGTTCTGTGATCATTGCAAGACCCAGCGCCTCTGTCTTAAGAGAGAATCCTGGCCCGGATGTAGTGGTCACTGCAAAGTTACCTGCATAAGCAGCGCCGATTGCTGTACAGATACCTGCAATTTCATCTTCGCATTGAAGAGTTTTAGCGTTAAGATCTTTACGAAGTGCAAGTTCCTCAAGAATACTGGTTGCGGGAGTAATCGGGTAAGAACCGCAGAAGAGAGGTCTTCCCGATTTTTCCGAGGCTGCTAAAAGTCCCCAGGCAGTTGCCTGGTTTCCGCTGATGTTCCTGTATATACCCTTTGCCTGTTTAGCCGGCTGAATTATATAAGTATTAGGAATAGCATGTATATTTCCTGCATAGTTATAACCATCCTGCAAAACCTTTTTGTTTGGAGCAATAAGATCTGGTTTTTTTCTGAATTTAGTCTCCAGATATTTGAATGTAAATTCCATAGGACGGTTGAACATATAGTAACACATCCCTAGTGTAAACATGTTCTTTGAGCGCAGGATTGCCTTTGGATCGAGCCCGCTATCCTTGAGGCTCTCTTTAGTTAGAGAGGAGATGGGCGCAAAAATAATATTTCTGTCCTGAATATTAAGTTCTGTAACAGGATCCATAGTTTTGAATCCTGCTTTCAAAATTCCTTTTTCATCGAAAGTATCGGAGTCAAGAATTATACTTGCAGTGGGTTTTGTCCATTTAGCATTGGCTATTAGAGCAGCAGGGTTCATCGCCACAAGAACGTCGCAAAAATCGCCGGGAGTTTTAATCTCACCGCTGCCAATATTCACCTGAAATCCGGAAACGCCGGAGACAGTACCTTGAGGAGCCCTTATCTCTGCAGGAAAGTCTGGAAATGTCGATATCTCATTGCCATATAATGCAGATGCATCTGCAAATAATGTACCTGTAAGTTGCATTCCGTCACCTGAGTCTCCCGTAAATCTAATTACAACTTCCTTAGTATCAATGACTTTGTGTTGCATATTATATAATTTATCAAATTTATCTGCAAATGTAGCTATTATTCTTAATCAAAGAATCTTTTTTTGTCAGAAATATTAATTTATTATATATTATTTACTTTATCCAAAGATATGTTAAGCAAATTACTCTTTAATACTTATAGATTTATAACATTTAACCATTTTTGCTAATTCCTCAGGAATAAAAAAAATTAAATTTGTATATTTGTATAATATTAAAAATTTATGTCAATAATCAGGAAATTAAACGGAATAGAACCTAAAATCGGAAAGAGGTGTTTCATTGCGGAGAATGCTGCAATAATCGGCGATGTGGTCATCGGAGACGATTGCAGTATTTGGTACAATTCTGTTTTGAGAGGTGATGTGAATCCTATTATTTTAGGAGACAGGGTAAATGTTCAGGATGGAGCAGTTTTGCACACTCTTCACAAAAGATCTGTGGTTGAAATCGGTAACGATGTGTCGGTCGGGCACAATGCAATTATTCACGGAGCGAAAGTGGGTAACAATGTATTGGTCGGTATGGGTGCAATATTGATGGACAACGCCGTCATTCCGGACAATACAATAATTGCGGCAGGTGCTGTTGTTCTAAGTAATGCAGTACTGGAACCCGGTGTCTATGCAGGTATACCTGCAAGAAAGGTTAAAGATGCCTCTCCTGAAATTGGGGCTTCTGCCCATAAAAATGCCCAAGGCTACCTTAAGTACAAAAGTTGGTACATAGACAACGACTCATCAGAAAATTAATATCGATTCATATTTACTAACTCAAATCAAATCAAATGAAAAAATTATTTTTTCTTGCAGCTGTTTTAGGCATTTTTGCTTGTACGGCTACCAAACACGATGGTTACACCATTGAAGGAACTATCACCGGTGATAGTGTATCTACCGGTAAGGTCTATTTGTCTAACTTATCCCGGGCAGAATCAATCATGGATACTGTTGATCTTAAAGATGGCAAGTTCATCTTCGAGGGTAAAGTTGCAACTCCCGAAAATTACGCAATAACATTCGATGGAATTAAAGGTAGGATAATACTGTTCCTGGACAATTCACAAATAAAGATTGAAGCTGCTGCAGAAGAGTTAGACAAAGCCGTTATCACCGGTAGTGTTACTAACGACCTTGTATTGGGACTTATAAAACAACATGAAGAGATTGCTGCAAAATTTGGCCTTGATTCGCTCATGAAGGAGTACCAGATGAAAGAGACCACTCAGGCAAGAAGGGATTCAATTATTGCAATTTATGACAGTTCTGATGTAGAGGTAAAGAAGGTTGATTCATTATTCCTGGTAACAAATCCTACCTCTCCTTACTCTCTTATTCAATATGCTCGTACTGTTGAAGATTACCCTATTGCAGAGATGGAAGCCAAACTTGCCGCATTTAAAGCTCTTCCTGAATTTGCAGCAAACAGATACATGAAAGAACTAGAAGAGTCTATTACAACTCTTAAAGGACTGGAGCCCGGTATGAAAGCTCCGGAATTCACTTTAAATGATCCAAAAGGAAATCCAGTTTCTTTATCAAGTGTTTACTCGCAAAACAAAATTACAATGGTCGATTTCTGGGCAGGATGGTGTGGCCCTTGCCGCCGCTTTAACCCGATTTTAACAGGAATCTACAAACAATTCAACAAAGCAGGTTTTGGTATTCTCGGCGTCTCTTTGGATAAAGAAGCAGAATCCTGGAACAAAGCTATTGCAGATGACAAACTTGTTTGGGCTCAGGTTTCCGATTTACAATACTGGGACAGCGCCCCTGCAAAACTATATCACGTTAGATCCATTCCCCATAATATTTTTATAGATCAAAACGGAAATATTGTTAAACGCAAAGTTGCGGAAAAAGAGATAGTTTCTTTCCTTAAAGAGTATCTGGGTAAGTAATATTTTGCCAAAGTTTTTAGCAGCCATTGTCTGCTAAAAACTTTGGCAAAATTATATACAAATCTGTTTGAAATGATCGTCCGGAATGGAGGGGAGAATGCTTTTAGCCATTCTTGCCAGATTATCTATAGAACCAGCTGAGTAGAATGTGGTCTGGAGCGAAGAATCTATTTTTTCATCTGATAATGAACCATTTTGAGCGAGAATATCGAGTGTGTGCTGAGCGACAGCAGGCGACGGATCTACAATAACAACCTCTTCCCCGGCAATTTCCTTTATCGCATCAAGCAGAAACGGGTAATGGGTACAACCCAGCACAATATGATCTGCTTTACCTGCAATCATCGGGTCTATATACCGTTTTAATATTTTTTTTGTCTTTTCACTATTGGTTTAACCGGATTCCACAAGTTCCACCAATCCTGTTCCAATCTTCTCTATCACGTTTATATCTGAAGCAAAATGTTCAAGAGTCCTGTGATATAACTTACCTTTAAATGTTCCCTGAGTTGCAAGTACCCCTATAACTCCGCTTTTTGAGTGCAGTGCGGCAGGTTTTACAGCCGGTTCCATTCCAATAAACGGAACTTTATAACTCTTTCTGAGAGTATCAATTGCTGCAGCAGTAGCTGTATTACACGCAATTACGATAAGGGTAACACCTTTTGAAATTAAAAATTCTGTGATCACTTTTGCCCTGGCAATAATCTCTTCCTGTGAACGAGGTCCGTATGGACAATATGCACTATCTGACAGGTATAAAATCGGGTTGTCAGGTACAATTTTGATAAGCTCCTTCCAAACGGAGAGCCCCCCTACTCCCGAGTCAAAAACACCTATAAGAGGCGATTTTCCTTTAGTATCCTCCATATATAAAGTAAAGCCCAAACAATTTAAATAATTGTTGAGCTTATTTAGCTTGAGCAGGCTGAGTTTGCTCTTTTGGTGCAGGAATCTGGAACGGTTTTTTGTCGGCTGGAATTCCGAGCTGAGTTTTGGCCATAGGCATAATATCTACACTTTGAGCTGCATTTATAAAAGGAAGAGCTCCTGTAGATGTGTCGAAGATGTAGGTAAAACCATTGTCTTTTCCAATTTTGTTTATCGTTTCATTTGCTTTCTGTAAAACAGGGGCAAAAAAGAGTTGTTGCATCTGTTGATACTCCTGACTGGCATTTTGCTGATATTGTTCAAAATTGGTCTGAATTTGCTGAATTTCCCTTTGCTTTGCTTCTAATACCGCTGCAGTCCAGGTTGCGTTTTTTTGCTGATATGTATTTACCTTTGCCTGGTATTCTGCTTGCATTGAATCCATTGTTTCCTGAAGATCTTTTGAATACTTGTCAAGTTTTACCAGGGCACTGTCTCTTTCGGGCATAAGAGCTATCAGTTCCTGAGAATTAATGTGTCCGAACTTGAAAGTTTGAGCAAAAGATGTACTAGTCGAAAATACAAAAAGGATCATTAGAAATTTAGAAAAATGTTTCATATTGATAAATATTATTGGTTTCGTTAACGAATGTTTAATCTTTGTAAGACTTTAGCTGTAAGGTCATATGTTGGATTATTGTAAATAATCCCCTGGCTGGTTGCAATGTCAAAGATAAGTATTATACCATCTTCATTGGCAATTTTTTCGATTGCTGTCTGCACTCTGTCCTTTATAGGGTTTAATAGTTCTTTGGACTTTTGCGCAAGTGTTCCTTCCTGTCCAAAATAGGATTTTTGAAGTTCTTTGGCCGCTCTCTCTCTTGTAATAATTTCTTTCTCTCTAATTTCTCTCTGGTTTTGGGAAAGAGATGACTTTTCTGACTGATACTGATTGTAAAGTGCTTCGATATTTTTCATTTCGACTTCAATCTGAGCATCATATTGTTTCTTTAATCTGTCAATCTGCTGTTGTGCAACTATATATTCGGGGATTTTCTCCAGAATCTTCTCTGTATTAACATAACCGAAAGTTTGTGACTGAACAGTTGCAGCAGAGGCCAATAAAATTAGTGTAAATAAAATAACTCTTCTCATAATGTAATAATTAAGTGTTATTAAAACTGTTGACCTATTACGAAGTGGAAGTTGCTTCCACTTTTTTTCTTATCTTCGATCGGATCAAAACCATACCCCCAGTCTATACCCAGCATACCTACAATTGGAAGTAGTACCCTCACGCCAATACCTGCAGACCTCTTTATAGAGAACGGATTAAAGTCCTTTATGTCAGACCAGCAGTTACCTCCTTCAAGAAATACCAGTGCATAAATTGTTGACTGTGCCTGTAACACCAGCGGATACCTCAACTCTACTGAAAATTTGTCGTACACATTACCTGAATAAGCATCATTAACCAGAGGTGTCAGAGACGAATTCGAATATCCTCTCAAACCAACAGTCTCAGACCCATAGGTGTTATAGCCCGACATTCCGTCTCCCCCAACTACAAATCCTTCAAACGGAGAGTATCCAAGATCCCGGTTATAATAGCCTAAGTAGCCGAAGAATGCCCTGGTCATAAGAACAAGATCCTTTGTAAGGCCTGTATATTGAGTTCCTTTGAATGTCCACTTGTGATATTCAATCCACTTGTATTTCTTGGCATCTGTCATATTCTTGTAGTCGGTATCGGAAGATCTGAAAAGCGAGTATGGCGGAGTCAACTGCAATCCTAATTCAAAGTCTGAACCGCTGCGAGGATATACAGGCTGGTCGACAGAGTTTCTTTGAAGTTTGATTTTATAACTGAAGTTATTGGAAACGCCGTCAGAGAAGATGAAATAATATTGCCAGTCGTTTAATCTGTATGATTGGACGCTTATCTCATTGTACAGTACAAACCAGTTGTCCGGCCACTTGAGCCTTGTTCCTATTCCGACAGAGGCTCCGAATACCTCCATACTTTGGTCGGAGTTCTGGTAAATATAGGAAGAGTTAGTCTGTCTTGTATAGTATGCAGAGACACTGAGTGAGGTTGGTTTGTTGCCAAACAGCCAAGGCTCTGTAAAGCTGGCCGTCAAGGCCGTGTAGTATGTTCCGTTTGTCTGGAAGCGGAGCGCAAGTTGCTGGCCGTCCCCAAGAGGAACAGGTTTCCATGCATTCTTATCAAACACCCTCTTCATTGAAAAGTTATTGAAACTTAACCCCAATGTTCCTACAAATGTATCTCCTCCCCAACCTCCTGCAATCTCAAACTGGCTGTTGGATTTCTCCTCCACATTGTATGAAACATCCACAGTGTTGTTATTCTGGTTAGGAACTATGTTTATTGCACTTGGAGACTGGAGTTTTTCCGGTTCAAAATGGCCTATCGTAGAAAGTTGCCTTAAAGAGCGTTGTACATCTGACTGGCTGTAAAGATACCCGGGTTTGGTAAAAAGTTCTCTTCTGGCAACCTTTTCATTGGTTATGTTGTTGCCGTTAATCATAATCCTGTTGAATGTAGCAGGTTTACCCTCGTACAATCTCATCTCTACGTCCACCGAGTCCACTTCGATTTTAACCTCAACCGGAAATACCTGAAAAAACAGATACCCGTTGTCGGTATATAATTTGGAAACATTTCCCGCCTCATCCTGACTGAGTCTCTTCTCCATGGAGACAACATCGTAAACATCCCCTTTCTTGATTCTCAAAATATTATTGAGAACCTCGGTAGGGAAGATCGAGTTGCCGGTCCAGGTGATATTTCTGAAGTAGTATTTCTTACCCTCGTCAATGGTAAACTTAATGCCCATTCTTCCCTCTTCAATATAATAAATGGAGTCCTTAACTATTTTTGCATCACGGTAACCTCTTTCGCTGTATGTCTGTAAAAGGAGGTTCTTATCGTTATCGTACTCTTTCTCGTTAAATTTCTTGCTCTTAAAAAAATTCATAAGCCTCATATCCTTGGTCTTCTTCATTTTAGAAGCCAGTTTAAAGCTCTTTATATTATCGTTACCTTCGAAAGTAATTCGCTTAACTTTTACTTTGGTCTTTCTGTCTACCACAAAGGCCACCTTTACAGCATTCTGTATTGTTGTATCCTGAGCTTGCCTGATGTTCACCTCTGTTTGAAGAAAACCCTTATCAACAAAATATTTTCTGATTATTTCCGATGTTGAATTGATTATGTAATCAGAAAGCTCGCCTCCTCTTCTGAGTTTCAGCTTTTCTGTAAGTTCAGACTTTTCTGAATTTTTGATCCCTTCGAACTCCCATCTGGAAACTCTGGGACGTTCCTGCAGATAAAGGTTAAGATACGCAGTATCCTTTACAGTGTGGTCTATATAAAGAGCAACATCCGAAAACCATCGTTGCATCCATACCCTCTTTATAATTGATGAAACCTCCTCACCCGGTAACTCGATAGAATCCCCGACTGTTAAACCAGTTAAAGAAAGAATCTGCTCCAGTCTGAGGTACTTGATACCGGAAACTTTTATACCTCCAATGATGTAATCTTTTGGTTGGTTGTAATCTACAATTGTAGTTCTGACAATTGAACTATCTTGGGAAAATACCTTGTTAAAAGGTGCAACTATTACTACTAGTAAAACTACCGCTAACGACTTCATTTGCAATCTCTGACTGTGAAAACGCAAATATAAGCTTTTATTTGTATTCAATGCCTGTTTAATTAAGATTATTTACCTGTTCTCCTGTTTTTCCAAATCTTCTTTCTCTCTCAGAAAAGACGTCAAGAGCTTTCTGAAAGTCAGTTTTGCGAAAATCGGGCCAAAGAACATCTGTAAAATAAAATTCACTATAGGCTATCTGCCATAGTAGGTAATTGCTGATTCTTTGTTCCCCGCTTGTCCTTATCAGGAGGTCAGGATCAGGGATCCCGGCGGTGCTTAAAAAAGATTCAAAATAATCTGAATCGAGCTCTTTAAGGGATAAATTATTCACTTTCGTCTTAAGCACCTCCTCTGTATACCTTTGCGTTGCTTGTAAAATATCCCATTTACCGCTGTAACTTAAAAAGATTATCATTGTAAGGCCACTATTTTGAGATGTGACCTTCTCTGTTTGTGCAATTTTTTCTTTCAAAGTCTCCGGGAGCTTAGACGAGTCTCCTATTACCTTGAACTTAATATTATTCTTCATCAGAGCCGGGGTCTCGGCAGTAATCGCATCTATTATCAGTCCCATTAATCCGATTACCTCCTCCATGGGCCGGGTCCAATTCTCTTCTGAAAATGCAAAAAGGCTCAAATATTCAATCCCGTTTTCTGCCGCAAATTCGGTTGCAACCCTCACAGATTCGATACCCTTCTTGTGACCATAAAGCCTGTCTAAACCCCTCTTATTGGCCCATCTTCCATTTCCATCCATTATTATGGTTACGTGCTTTGGTATCTTCTTTGCATTCATATAAATCAACTGTTTCTTTTATCCGCTCCCCACCTGAGTTTCTCCTTAAGCGCACCAATGAAACTGCTTGAGGGAAGAGATATATAATTTAATTCAAATTCAGCTTTGGAAATTTTAAAACTGTCGCCGGAAGAGATTACAACCGATCTGTTATCCAGACTTAAAATTGCCTCTTTCCATCTGGAAGAGACCGTTATTTCAATCTCCGTATCATCGGGTACAACCAAAGGTCTTACATTTAAGTTGTGTGGTGCTATTGGTGCTATTATCAAAATTTTT
Organism: Bacteroidales bacterium; assembly: GCA_041663505.1. Classification (GTDB taxonomy): domain Bacteria; phylum Bacteroidota; class Bacteroidia; order Bacteroidales; family UBA932; genus Bact-08. The sequence goes on from JBAYMP010000007.1 coordinate 17,538, forward strand.
GATGTTGGCAGGACAATAGGGCCACCGATGCTCAAAGAGTAAGCAGTAGAGCCCGTAGGGCTGGCAAGGACGAGTCCGTCTGACCAATATGTAGGCAACACACTGCCGTTTACTTTAACTATTACAGAGAGCATAGAGGGATCTTTTCTCTGAACTGTAACTTCATTGATGGCATAAGGGAAAAAATCTGCCGGAAGCTTAGGGGATTCGATCTTCAAAATTGTCCTTTTCTCAATTTTAAAATTCCCTGAAAGGAGGTCGTCAATCCAGGAAAAACTAGGTTCGAGATCTGCTGTGGAAAGGAACCCTAACCTACCAAAATTTATTCCGGCAATAGGAATGTTTCTGTCTTTGATAAGTGTCAGTGATTCAAGAAAAGTACCATCTCCTCCGAAACACAAAAAGAAATCCGTATCTGGAGGCAACTCTGAATTGTTTGCAAATCTCTTTCCATAAGGAATGTTAAGGCGGTACTCATCTTTGACCTTATCGTAGAATGGCTTGTAATAACAAAGTTCAACATCCTTCTCCACTAATGTCCTGATAATAAAACAGAGTCTGTCTCTCCAGACAAGATCAATATCTCTGGCAAAAATTGCTATCTTCATATTTGTGGTATAATAATTGTCAAAAATACATAAATTTGCATCTATTATGACAAAATTAAGTGTAAATATAAACAAATTCGCCACACTCCGGAATGCCCGCGGAGGTAATTTACCTGATGTGCTTAAAGCAGCTTTGGATTGTGAACGATTCGGAGCCGAAGGAATAACCATTCATCCCAGACCGGACGAAAGGCATATCAGATACAGTGATGCAAGAGATTTAAAGCCCATAATCACAACTGAATTCAATATAGAGGGTAATCCTATAGACTCTTTCCGGGACCTGGTACTGGAACTTAAGCCTGCACAGGTAACATTAGTTCCGGACTCTCATGATGTGTTGACCTCAAACTGCGGTTGGGACACAAAAACCAACAAAGCCTTCCTTAAAAATATCTGCAGGTTGTTTAAACAGGAGGGGATAAGGACATCCATATTCGTTAATGCAGACACAGAGATGATCCGTCACGCCGCGGATACCAGATGCGACAGGGTAGAATTGTATACAGAATCTTATGCCGCCAATTACAGCGAAAACCGGGAGGCTGCAATAGAACCATTTGTAAAGGCAGCCATCGAGGCGCAAAGGGTTGGCCTGGGCCTTAATGCGGGTCATGACCTCAACCTGGAAAATCTTAACTACTTTTACAAAAATATTCCGGATTTGCTCGAAGTATCTATAGGGCACGCACTTATTTGTGATGCGCTGTACCTTGGATTAGAAAACACTATTCAGGCATATATTAGACAGTTAAAAAATTATTAATTATATTTGTACTATTAATACCAACTCAAATGAAAAATGCCTCTTTAATAACCAATGTGGTTCTATCCGTAGCAGTAGTCGTACTGTTTGTTTTACACTTTACCTCAAAATCTAATTCAACCAAAGCAAGTTCAGAAATTGGCGGGTCGACAGCTACTCCAGGCAGTGTTGTCTACATTCAGATGGACTCTTTAGTCAATCAGTATGATATGTTTAACGATCTCAAATCTGAAATCGAATCAAAAGCACAGGTCATTCAGGATGACCTTAACAAAAAAGGCAGAGCTTTTGAACGCGATTACAACGATTTTCAGGAGAAGGTTCAGAAAGGTCTGATTACCCGCGCACAGGCAGAGGCACAACAGCAACAATTGGCAATCCGCAACAAGGAGCTTCAGGATTTCAGCCAGCAGAAGCAAATGGAGATGTCAGAAGAGGAGCAAGTTCTTTTCAGGAAAGTTATGGACGCCCTAAACAAGTATCTTGTAAAATATAACGAAGAGAAGAAGTTTGCCTTGATTATAAACACCTCCGGAGCTACTAACACAGTACTCCAGGCCGATTCTACCTTAAACATTACCAGAGAAGTTGTTAACGGACTCAACGAAGAATACGTCGCAACAAAGGGTAAAAAATAAATAATATTGGGTGAGAATAGCAATTTTATCTTGCTTTTACCCATACAGAGGTGGGATAGCCCAGTTTAATGCAAACATTTTCCAAGAGCTTAGCAAATCCCACGAGGTAAAGGCTTTCAATTATAAAAGACAGTATCCCAACCTTCTTTTCCCCGGCAAAACTCAATTTGTCGAGAAGGATGATATAGCCGTCAAAATTGAAAGCATCCCTTTACTGGATACAGCTAACCCTTTTAACTATATTTATGCAGCCAAAACAATTCGTCAGTGGGAGCCGGATCTCTTGTTGATGCGTTACTGGATGTCCTATTTTGCACCATCACAAGGTTATATAGCCAGAAATCAACTTAAAAAGACAAAAATCATATCTGTTCTGGATAACGTAATACCCCACGAACCCCGGTTTTTTGATGCACCATTTACAAAATACTATTTAGGCTCGAACGATGGATTTGTTGTTCTTTCTGACGCTGTGGGAAAAGACCTGATTGCATACAAACCCGATGCAAAGTTCATAAGCGCCTCCCACCCTGTTTACGACCATTTCGGAGAGAAGATGGAGAGAGATAAAGCTATTGAGGAGCTTGGAATTGAGAAGGATAAAAAAAACATTCTGTTTTTCGGACTCATAAGAGAATACAAAGGTTTGGACATATTGATAGACTCTTTCTCTATGCTCGACGACAGTTACCAGCTTATAATTGCCGGAGAGCCCTATGGGAGTTTCGACAGGTACAAGGAACAGATAGACAAATCGCCAAACAGAGAGAGAATACAGTTATTTACAAGGTACATATCGGACAATGAGGTCCCTGGTTTTTTCTCTGCCAGCGATGTATGTGTACTCCCATACAGGTCGGCAACTCAAAGTGGAATAAGTGCAATTTCATATCATTTTGAACTACCTATGATTACAACAAATGTCGGGGGATTGAAAGAGGCCATAGAGGTTCCCGGAACTGGCATAGTTGTTGAAACAGTAGATTCAGTGGCAATAAAAAATGCAATAGTGGACTACTTTGAAAGAGATCTTGGAGGCAGCTTTTCAAAAAACATAATAAAAGAGAAGGAGAGACTCTCGTGGGGCAATTTCTCAAATAAATTAATCGATTTTTATAAAACTCTATAATACAAATATTTATCAAAATGAATGCAATTACCCGTACAGAATTTGATTTTCCGAGACAGACTAACAAGTATGTAGGTAAGGTAAGAGATGTTTACAGTATAGGCGAAGAATATCTTGTGATGGTAGCAACCGACAGAATATCTGCCTTTGACGTTGTCCTGCCTAAGGGAATCCCATATAAAGGACAGGTTCTTAACCAGATTGCATCAAAGTTTTTGGATAGTACAGCAGATATAGTTCCCAACTGGAAGATCGCCTCGCCCGATCCTATGGTGACTGTTGGTCACAAGTGTGTAGGTTTTCCGGTTGAGATGATAGTGAGAACATATCTCACCGGCAGCTCCTGGAGATCATACAAGGCCGGTAACAGAGAGATCTGCGGTGTTAAGATTACGGACGGAATGAAGGAGCACCAAAGATTTGAAGAACCAATAATAACCCCGACAACAAAGGCAGAGATAGGAACTCACGACCAGGACATCTCCAGAGAGGAGATATTGGCCACAGGTTTGGTAAGCGAGGCCGATTACACAAAGCTTGAAGAGTACTCTCTCGCTCTGTTTCAAAGAGGATCTGAGATTGCCGCAGAAAGAGGATTGATATTGGTTGATACAAAATATGAATTTGGAAAAAAAGGCGACAAGATCTATCTGATAGACGAGATTCACACACCCGATTCATCGAGGTATTTCTACAGCAACAGCTATGAAGATCTCTTCGCTAAGGGTCTGCCTCAAAAACAACTCTCCAAGGAATTTGTAAGGGAGTGGCTTATGGATAATAATTTTTCCGGTCAGGCTGGTCAAACCGTACCGGAGATGACAGACGAAATCGTAAAATCTATATCGGACAGATACATAGAGCTGTATGAGCACATCACCGGAAATAAGTTTGTTCGTACCGAATATAATCAGGATATTTACGAAAGAATAGAGACCAACATTAAAAATATGCTCGCAAGATTATGAGATATCTTGTTACAATCTTTCTCGCCCTGTTTATTGTCTGTAAACCCGATGCTTTTGGTCAGTTTACTCCGGCACCGGTTGTGATTTCTCAACAGACTACTGTCAGGAACGGAGATACATTTTATGTGCACAAGGTAGAAAAGTATCAGACCATTTTTTCCATCTGCAAGACATACGGTATAGCCTCCAACACATTGATAGAGGATAATCCGGAAATTCAAAACGGATTGAGGACAGGTGATACCATTTATGTGAGAAAAGCCGTTGTTACTCAGAAAAAGTACATTAATCACATAGTACGGTGGTATGAAAACCTGGCGGCGATAGCCAAAAAGTACAATGTAACCGAAGAGTCCATAATTAAGCTCAACTCGCTGGAAGGTAATCTCATAAAGGTAAGACAAGTGTTAAAAATACCACAAGATGAGGGCGTTACACAAAGTGAAGAGATTGTACAAAGTGAAGTGGAGAGAACCACTGTAAAGCAAGCATATGATGTATCTCTTGTTTTACCTGTCGGCAGCAATAACACCCTCAACCAGGACGGTAACAACAATTACCTCGATTTTTATCAGGGATTTCTTCTGGCACTGGAAGATTTAAAGGAGGAGGGCATGAGCGTCAACTTAAAAGTATTTGACCTCTCAGACTATTCAACCGGAACTCTGCTGGCACAAACCGGCAAGTTAGAGGGAAGCGAAATTATTATCGGACCAATATTTATGAACGAGGTAGAGCCTGTTCTGGAATATGCTTCACAGAGAGGAATTCCGCTTGTATCACCAATGGATCCGAAAACTGAAACTCTCATAGAGGGTCATCCGAAATTTTATCAGGTAAGCTCAAATCCTTATAGTCAGCAAGTTGATCTTCTTAAGAACATATCAGCTAACAGCTATGTCACTCTCATCTATGAATCCTCTAACCACGATGCAGCTTTAGTTGATATGACCAAAGAGATTCTTAACAGCCGAGGTATTCGTTTCTCCTCGCTTTCATACAACGTACTTTCGGGAAGATCAATCTCTCCCCAGATCGCAGGCAAACTCTCAAAAGTCTCGATGAACAATGTGATTGTGGCTTCCAACTCGGAGGCATTTGTCTCAGATGTTCTGAGAAATTTAAACCTTTTGAGCAGCAGAAGCAACTATAAGATTACCTTGTACGGTACCCCAAGATGGCGCAACTTTGAGAGTGTGGATTTCAACTATTACCACTCGATGAATCTTCATCTTTCGCTGCAGTACTACATAGACTATACAGAAGAAATTGTTAAGCGCTTTCTGGCAAGGTACAGGGCTCTTTACGGGTCGGAACCAACACCTTACTCTTTCCAGGCATATGATGTAGCCTATTACTTCTTGGGTGCCCTATACCATTTTGGTCCGGATTTCTCAGAAAGAATAGAACGTTATTCAAGGGAGCTGCTCCAGACCGACCTTCGATTTGTGAAAAAGGGAGAAAACAATGGGTTTATTAACAACACTACCAGACAGGTAATTTACAATCCCGACTACTCAATAGATATCAGCCGTCTTAACCGCTAACCATTTTTTCTCCGGTTCACTCAAATAGGGAGCGAGTTTTTCGTAAACAGTCGAATGATATTCATTTAACCATTCTATTGCTTCTTTGCCTAATATTTCCTTATCTACCGGCTTTGTGTCTATCGGTATAAGAGTTAAAGTTTCAAACTGGTAGAAGGTTCCGTATTGACTCTCTGTCCACTCCTTGCAAAGAATAGTATTTTCAATTCTGATTCCATAGCTGCCGTTTTCATAGACGGCGGGTTCGTTGGAGATGACCATACCCGGCTCCAATGTAACGGGATTTTCCTCCATCCTTATGCTTTGAGGCCCTTCGTGCACACAGAGACGATGTCCTATTCCATGGCCAGTTCCGTGCAGGTATATTTTTGCGGCAGAACAAATCGGGCCTCTTGCCAGGACATCCAAAGACGCACCCCGGGTTCCTTTAGGAAATTTTGCCATACTTAAATTGATCATTCCCTTTAATACAAGGGTATAATCTCTTTTTTGTTCCTGAGTGAGGTTCCCCAGCGCAAATGTTCTTGTAGTATCTGTAGTTCCAAAGGTGTACTGACCACCGGTGTCTACCAGCAGAAAACCCTCTCTGCCGATAATGTCCGAAGCTCTCTCAGATGGTTCGTAATGAGGTAAGGCTCCGTTTTTTCCAAAGGCCGAAATCGGACCGAAACTCTCCCCTATGTAATCTTTGCATTCCGAGCGGAAAGAGATCAACTTAGCTGCTACATCCCATTCAGTAAGGGTTGATTTACCATTTATCAGGTTTCCATCCAGAAAGATCCACATCTTTATCCAGGCAATGGAATCCAAAAGCATCGCTCTTTTAAAACCCTCTATCTCAGTACTGTTCTTAATTGATTTCAGGTTGGCTATCACCCCTCCCCTCTGCCTGTCGGCAATAAATGTTGCGCCATTTTTCTGAGCAGCTGCCGCATTTTTGACGGAAATTTTCTCTCTCGACGCAATGCGGACACTCTCTTTAGAATAAATAGAGATAAAATCTGTAAAGCCATTGTAATCCTCTACTCTAACTCCGCCAGATTTCAACTTCTCCAGAATTTGAGCAGAAATTGCGGATTTTTTCGCAAACAGCGTTATCGATTGTTTGGTTATCGCAACATAGGAAAGAGCAAGAGGATTAAACTCAATGTCGCTCCCGCGTATATTGCATAACCAAGCAATGTCATCGCAAACAGATACCAGATAAATAAAATCACCCTTGTAATCAATCGCATTTAAAACTCTCTTATGTTTGGAAGCGATTGATTCTCCGGAATACTCTTCATCGAGATAGGTTATCTCTTTCGAATAGAGAGAAGGCCTCTCTTTCCAAACAATTTCAAAGGGATCGCCGCACATAACAAGTTCCAGAGGAAACAACTGCTCTTTTAAAGAGTTGAACTCTGCCAGAGAGAAGAGGTTTGCATCCACTCCCACCTTTGAACCTTTCTCCAACTTATCTGTCAACCATTTGTCAATAGATTCAGTTCCTGGAATCTTCAATTTTTTAAGTTCAATGCCCGACCCTTGCAACTGGTTCTCTGCCTGAACAAAATACCTCGAATCTGTCCAAAGTGCCGCATTCTTGAGCGTCACCACCAAAGTACCGGCAGAGCCGTTAAACCCTGAGAGCCATTCCATGCACTTGTAATGCTCCTGTATGTACTCCCCAAAGTGGGGGTCGCTGGATGGCACTATAAATGCCGATAATGATCTATCCGACATATAAGTCCGGAACAGCTCCAATTTTCTGTTTTTCATCTGTAGATTTTTTAATGAGACTTCTGCAAATGTACTAAATCGAACAATTATTTTTGTTACATTTGTAATGTATGATTACTAACTTTTAAAGAAAATTTTATGGAAAAAAGTATTAAAGGGACTAAAACTGAACAGAATCTTTTAAAGGCCTTTGCCGGAGAATCACAAGCAAGAAGCAGATATGTATTCTTTGCAAGTGTTGCAAAAAAAGATGGGTTCGAAAAGATTGCCGATGTTTTTGCCGAGACAGCAGAACAGGAGAAGGAGCACGCTAAAAGATTTTTCAAATTTCTTGAGGGTGGTATGGTAGAAATTACAGCAAGTTATCCTGCCGGTAAAATCGGTACAACTGCGGAGAATCTCGCAGCTGCAGCTGCAGGTGAGTACGATGAGTGGTCCGAACTCTATCCTAATTTTGCTCAAGTTGCACAGGATGAGGGTTTTCCACAAGTAGCCACAGCATTCAAAATGGTTTCAAAAGTAGAGGTAGAGCACGAAAAGAGATACCGAACTCTTTTGGCAAGAGTAGAAGAAGAGAAAGTTTTTGAGCGTGACGAGGAGATAGAGTGGCAATGCCGCAATTGCGGATATGTTCACAAAGGCAAAAAAGCTCCGGAGAACTGTCCTGCCTGCAACCATCCTAAAGCCTACTTTGAACCAAAGAAAAATAATTACTAAGAGCTGAATTTGTCTACATTTGCAGATTATTTCTAATATGGATAAATCTGCAAAACGGAGAGCGGTTGACTCGGTAAAAGAGATCCTGCCAAACACATTAAAGACATGTCTTTGGTTAGTAAAGGTGACGGTATTGATTTCGATTGGAATACTTTTTTTGAGATATTTCAATATTTTACCTTGGTTTTCAAAGTTGATCGGTCCTGTGTTCAATATAGTGGGGTTGCCCGGAGAGGCCGCACTTGCCTATGTTACAGGTTACTTTGTAAACGTCTATTCTGCAATCGCAGTTATGGTTACTTTGCACTTGGATATAAGGGCCATTACCATACTTTCGGTAATGGTCCTTTGTTCACATAATATGATAACCGAGACCGCCGTACAGAAAAAAACCGGTTCCTCTGCAGTAAGAATGATAATTATCAGAACATTATCTGCCTTTATCCTGGGGTTTGCACTTAATCTGGTAATGCCGGGGGAGGTAGCATCTTTCTCTTCTCAATCAAATCCGGCGAATGTACCTTTTATGGATATGGTGCGGGAGTGGTTCGACTCAACAATAACCGTTGTAATAAAAATGGTCGTTCTTATATTCTCCCTCTCCGTAATTCAAAGACTACTTTCCGAATTTGGCGTAATACGGTGGATATCCAAATTCCTGAGACCCATTCTTGTACTTTTCGGGCTTCCCGCCAAGACCTCTTTCCTGTGGATTGTTGCAAACATCCTTGGTCTTGCTTACGGGGCAGCAGTTATGATTGACGAGTATGAAAACGGTAAAGTGGGTAAAGAGGATATTGACCTGTTAAACCATCATATAGCAATTTCGCATAGCAATCTGGAGGATGTTATACTGCTATCCTCTATCGGGGCCATGACTGTCTGGCTCCTCTTTTCCAGATGGTTTATGTCATTTCTGCTGGTATGGGAGTTAAGACTCGAGATGGCAATCAGAAAAAAATTATAACTTTGTAAGTTGATAAAATAAAAAAAGTATATGGTAATTGAAAAAGTCAGATGTCTTATTATCGGCAGCGGCCCTTCCGGTTTTACTGCGGCCATTTATGCTTCAAGAGCAAATCTTCAGCCTGTTTTATATGAAGGTATACAACCGGGTGGCCAACTTACCACAACCACAGAAATAGATAATTTTCCAGGGTATCCGGCAGGTATCAGCGGTCAGGAGATGATGGACAAATTTAAGCAGCAGGCATTGCGATTTGGTGCCGACATAAAATCAGGCTTGGTTACAAATGCAGATCTTTCCCAAAGACCATTTAAAATTACAATTGACCAGGAGAAGGAGATTCTCGCAGATACTTTGATAATATCTACAGGTGCAACTGCCAAGTATTTAGGGCTTGAGTCGGAAGAGAGATACAAGGGACAAGGAGTATCTGCCTGTGCCATTTGCGACGGGTTTTTCTACAAAGGTAAAGATGTTGCTGTAGTAGGTGGCGGAGACACAGCATGCGAAGAGGCAAGTTATCTTGCCGCTCTGTGCAACAAAGTTTATATGATTGTGAGAAGAGATGTGCTAAGAGCCTCTAAAATAATGCAGGAGAGGATAAAAAATACTCCTAATATCGAAATTTTATGGCAACATAATACAAAAGAGATTACCGGAACACCGATGGGTGGAGTTAATGGTGCGATTCTTGTTCATAAGAATGGTACAGAGAAAAAAATTGATATCCACGGTTTTTTCTTAGCAATCGGACACCATCCCAACTCTGAACTTTTCAGCAAATGGGTAGACACAAATGAAGAGGGCTACATAATCACCGAGGGTAAGAGCAGCAAGACAAATGTTCCCGGAGTATTTGCAGCTGGCGATGTACAGGACCCTTATTACCGCCAGGCAATAACAGCTGCAGGTTCGGGTTGTATGGCTGCTCTTGATGCAGAGAGATTTTTACAGGAAAATAAATAATAAGCCAATGAAACCAGGTAAAACAATTGTTATCGTTTTGACAGGAGTGCTGATTCTCTCCTGCAAGTCGCAGTATGATGCACTCTTAAAAACTGCTGATGTAGATTCGAAGTATAAAGGGGCAATGAACTATTTTGATGCAAAAAAATATATGAAGGCCGCTACTCTTTTCGATCAGCTCCTTTTACCTGTGAATGGTACAGATAAGGATGATACCGTACAATTCTATCTGGGATTAAGCAACTTTAAATACGGAGATATAACAACAGCGGAGGCAAACTTCGACCAGTTCGCCAAGGTATTTCCAAGAAGTCCCTTTACCGAAGAGGCCAAATTTCTGCGGCTCGAGTGTCTCTACAAATCGACCTATCGTTACGAACTGGACCAGATGCCCACCTATAAGGCAATGTCTGCAATAAATGAATATGTCTACGAACATCCCAACTCTACAAATCTGAAACGTTGCCGCGATATGCTGGTCGATCTTCAGGAGAGGTTAGACAAAAAAAGTTTCGAGGCCGCAAAGCTTTATTACACTATGGAGGATTACAAGTCTGCATCATATGCTCTTAAAAATGTTTTGAAAGAGAATGCAGACAATCAATACAGAGAGGATATAATGTACTACATTGTTGCAGCAAATTACCATTATGCAACCAACAGTGTTTCTTCTAAACAGCACGAAAGGTTTCTCTCCCTGACCGACGAATATTATAATTTTATAAGTGAATATCCTGAATCCAAGTACAAAAAAGAGGTGGATCTGATGTTCACAAATGCACAAGCATATACAAATAAAAAATAGATATGGAAATTAAAAAACAGGTTCCCAACAACACTATCACCAGGGATCTATCTAAACTGTCTGCACCAACCGGCAATATCTACCAATCGACAATGATTATTGCCAAAAGAGCTAATCAAATTGCTGCGGAAGTTAAGCAAGAACTCAGCCAGAAACTCGAGGAGTTTTCGAATTTTGCAGATACTTTGGAGGAGACATTCGAGAATAGGGAGCAGATTGAGATCTCCCGCTATTATGAGAAGTTACCTAAACCAACACTAATGGCTATCAGTGAATTTGAAGAGAATCAAATCTATTACAGGAAAATAGAGGAATAGATGCTTAAAGGCAAGCACATATTGTTGGGTGTAACCGGTAGCATTGCTGCTTATAAATCTGCTCTTCTTGTGCGATCTTTAGTCAAACAGGGAGCAGAGGTAAAGGTTATAATGACTGAAATGGCAAAACAATTCATCACACCCCTTACTATGGCTACCCTTTCCAAAAACCCTATTTCAGTCGAATTCTATAATCCCGAGAATGGTGACTGGAACAGCCACATTTCGTTGGGGTTATGGGCCGATCTCTATATCATTGCTCCGGCTTCTGCAAATACCATTGCAAAAATGGCAAATGGTGTTGCCGACAACTTGCTTCTTACCACATACCTCTCCTCCCGCTGCCCGGTTGTTGCGGCACCGGCCATGGATGTGGATATGTTCCTGCATCCTGCCACACAGGAGAATCTCAAAATATTGTCGCAAAGAGGCGTCAGAATTATTGAACCAGCATCCGGAGAGCTTGCAAGCGGTCTGGATGGTAAAGGGAGAATGGAGGAACCTGAGGAGATTGTTAAGTTTGTAGATTTTCTCTTCCAAAAAGAGAGCACCCTCTCAGGTAAAAAGATACTTATCACCGCCGGTCCTACCCGCGAATCGATAGATCCGGTGAGGTACATCTCAAATCACTCGACCGGTAAAATGGGTTATGCCCTGGCAGAAGAGTGTGCTGGCAGAGGCGCCGGAGTTATACTGGTGAGTGGCCCTACAAACCTGAATACTTACGGCAAGGATATTTCACGCATAGATGTAATCTCTGCAAAAGAGATGTACGACCAAACCCTTTCTTCATACAAGAAGGGTGTGGATGCAGTGATTCTTTGTGCTGCTGTGGCCGATTTCGCCCCTGTAAAGCAGGAGAGCAGAAAGATTAAACGAGATAAAGAGAACTATACTCTGGAGCTGACTCCGACCAAAGATATAGCTGCCGAACTTGGTAAAGTAAAAAAAGAGGGAACCATACTGGTTGGTTTTGCCCTTGAAACCGATAACGAACTCTCCAATGCCCGTAAAAAACTGGAGAAGAAGAATCTGGATGCCATTGTACTGAACTCGTTGAAAGACAAGGGAGCCGGATTTAGTGTAGATACAAACAAAGTTACAATTATTCCCAAAGTAGGAGAGCCATCGGATTATCCTCTTAAGGACAAGGCAGGAGTGGCAACAGATATTGTCGATTTCGTTGAAAAACTGCTTTTATGCTCAAATCATTAACAGTATCCAACTATGCTCTCATCGAGAATCTGGAGATTGGTTTTCCGGAGGGTCTGGTTATTATCACAGGCGAAACAGGAGCAGGGAAATCGATATTAATGGGGGCAATATCACTTCTGTTAGGGTCAAAGGCAGATCTCTCCATTCTTAAAGATAAAAACAAAAACTGTGTTGTAGAAGCAGTATTCGAAATAGCAGAAGATCCGGATTCCAGGAGGATATTTGATGAAAATTCCCTGGAGTTTGCAACTTTGTTAACTCTGAGAAGAGTGATTTCACCCACTGGAAAGTCCCGTTCATTTGCAAATGACGAACCTGTGAACCTTCAGTTTTTAAAGGATCTTTCAGAAAAAATCATAGATATACATGCACAGCATCAGCATTTGTTGCTTTCCGACTCTAATTTCCAGCTATCCGTACTTGACTCATTTGCAAACAATGGTGCTCTTATTGCCCAATATCAGGAGTGTTTTGGCGAACTCAGCCAGCATATTGTGCTCAGGAACGAACTCAAGGCTAAGATAATCAAAGAGGAGGCTGAGGCAGAGTACAACAGCTTTCAGCTGAACCAGCTGGAAGAGGCGAAGCTAATCGTGGGAGAACTGGAAGAGATTGAGGAAGAGTATCGCTTGCTGAGTAATGCCGAGGCGATACGAGGGTCAATTTACAATATTGTGGAGCTGCTCTCTCCTACCGGAACCTCAGTTGTTCAGAATCTGAAAGAGGCGGTCAATATTTCCGGAAGAATATCCCATAACTTTAAAGCGATCGAACCCATAGCAGAACGAATAGAGAGCTGTAGGATAGAGCTAAAGGATATTGAACAGGATCTGATTATCCGGGCCGATTCCATTACTGTTCAACCGGAAAGGGTAAAAATTCTTGAAGATAGAATCTCTGCCATATACTCTCTTCTTAAAAAGCATCATACCGAAAGTGTAGAATCCTTGATAGCGATAAAAAATCAATTGAATGAGAGGCTTTTGCTTACAAACAGCTATCAGGAGGAGCTCGAAAAGGTGGAGAGGGAGATCTCCGGTTTCAAAATACAAAGGGATGAACTAGCCGGAAGGTTGCACTCAAGAAGGGTGGAGATTTCCGGAAAATTTATAAATGAGATGATCTCTGTGGTGAGAGAGCTGGAGATGCCCCATGCAATATTTGAGGTGAAGGTAAAAGAGAGCGAGTCTTACAACAATTTTGGAAAAGATTCAGTTACCTTTTTTTTCTCTGCAAATAAAAATATTGCTACAAGAGAGCTTTCCAAGGTGGCATCCGGTGGAGAATTATCAAGAATAATGCTTTGTCTTAAAGTTCTGATGGCCAAAGGAAAAGGTATGCCATCAATGATTTTTGACGAGATAGACAGTGGGGTGTCGGGAAGTATTGCAGATAAAATGGGCAATCTTATTGATACTCTTTCAAAGAAAATGCAGATATTTGCAATCACTCACCTTCCTCAGATTGCAAGCAAGGGTAAAACACACTTGTTGGTTTATAAGGATTTAGACAGAAATGGGGTGACAAGGACAAATATCAGAGAGATATCTGCGCAAGATAGGGTTCGGGAGTTGGCCAGAATGTTAAGTGGTTCAGAACTTACTTCTGCAGCAGTGGCGAATGCCAGAGAGCTGCTTGGAGATAAGTTTTAGACTGAAAAATAAATATAAGATATATGCGACTAATTATTCAAAATTCTTACGAAGAGATTTCTCAATGGGCTGCTGCCTATATAGTAAAACGGATTAAAGAATTTGCGCCTACCGAATCCAGGCCATTCGTACTTGGTCTGCCAACAGGATCTACTCCTAAGGGAACATATAAGGAGCTTGTCAGGCTCTACAAAGAGGGTCTGGTTTCGTTCAAAAATATAGTGACATTCAATATGGACGAGTATATAGGTATTCCAAAGGAACATCCTCAATCTTACTTTTCATTCATGTGGAACACCTTTTTCCAATACATAGACATCAGAAGGGAAAATGCTAACATTCTGGACGGAAACGCACCTGACCTGCAGTTGGAATGTGAAAACTACGAAAAGAAGATGGCATCATACGGAGGCGTCAACCTCTTTATGGGAGGTATCGGACCGGACGGGCATATTGCCTTTAACGAACCCGGCTCATCACTCTCCTCAAGGACCAGGATCAAGAGTCTTACAACAGATACAATTATTGCAAACTCAAGATTCTTTGACAACGATATCCGGAAGGTACCAAAAACCGCTCTGACAGTTGGCGTGGGAACCATAATGGATGCAGAAGAGGTAATGATACTCGCGAACGGTCATCATAAAGCGAGGGCACTGTATGAAGCTGTTGAGGGCAGTGTTAACCATATGTATACGGTAAGCATACTTCAGCTTCACAAAAAAGGGATTATCGTTTGTGACGATGCCTCAACTGTAGAACTCAAAGTGGGTACTGTAAATTATTTTAAGGATATCGAGAAAGATAATATGGATCCGCTTTCTCTGCTTAAGGGTCTAGCTTAAAAAATCCGAAGCTTTGGAGAAGACCTTCTCAAACCAGTATATTCTCTCCTTTGGCTCTACCTTTGGTCCATCTGCGGGGAACGGTATTTCGTGGCTGTATTCGAATGGAAAATCAAGCTCCTCAAGGCAATTGTAATGTTCTATGCCAAGAGCGGACTTGATTCCGTTTGTAGGGATCACTTTGTCTTTCTTAAGCGAAATGGCCCTGATCCTGGGGCTATACTCCTCGTAGAAGCTCTCCCTATACTCCCTGTTGAGCGAATAGTCTATATGACTCACAAAGGCAAGTTCCAGAAGATCTCCCTTTAACCTGCTCTCGTGTTTATAGAAGATAAAGCGGTTTTTGTAATAATCGAGCAGTGTTCCAAACGAATCCCTGTCCATAATCATCTTTGAGTCTCCGTTCATCTGGTTGAAGAGAGAACCTCCGCAAAACATAAAAAGCCTGCTGTTTGTGAAATAGTTATTCGGGTTGGCAAAGAGCATTACCTGAGATAGAAGAGCCCCTATCGAATATGCAAAGATATCAATGGATGCAGTTTTGTCTATAAAAGGATGGTCACCCTTTTTTATCTGCCCAATCAGCTGGCAAACATTATTAACAGTCTCCCTTCCGGCAAGGTAAAACCGGTATGGATCTGCCTTGATTCTAACGCTCAGTGCAAAATTGAGAAAAGTGAGATGAAACGGTTTCGGTGCATGCGCCAATTCATTTACCACATAAGGTTGCATTGCCCTGGGGTTGCTCCACTCCTTAGGCGACCGGTTTATGTGAAATGCTATCGGGAACAGAAGGACTGGCTTTCCTGTGTTGTTGGCAATGAACTCCGCCCATGAGTAATATTTGTCCCAGCTCCGTTCGTTAAGACCGTGAAAAAGCAAAATAACCGAAGTGTGTTTACCTTGTATCAATATCCGTGAATTTTCCGGTTCTACGATGGGGTATTCAAAAGAGAGGTTTTCGGCAATATTGTCGTCACTCTTTTTAAAGAAAGAGGGAGTAATCAATTTTTTCATATCACTTATTATTTCTCCCCTCCCCAGAACCTCTTCAAATGTAAATTTATGCAGCTTCATATTCCCTTTTTTTACAAATAAAAGAAAGAGCAGTGTAGTTGTGAAATAAATGGTTTATCGCAGGTTGCTTTATGGCGAAAACCTAAAATATGGGGTAAAAACTTAATATATGGGGTAAATAAATTTTGTTATATTTGCGTTGCGAAGATGAACATACCAAAATACGTAAACGAGAAGTCCAATATTGTAAAATTGGTAGTACTGACAGCGGTTTTCGCCCTTGTCTTTATAAATATCTACAAGCCTTTCTACTCTTCCAGTTGGTACCCGGTATCCGAATTTATGTTCTTCGTATACTCCAGTCTTATTATCCTTACTGGGGTTGTGATAGTTATCGTCAGCCGTATCATAATGTATTTCTACAGCCACAAACATGAGATTTCATATACTCAGTATATAATATGGGTACTCTGCGAGATTCTGTCCATGTCGCTTTTCTATACTATCTACTCCGTATCGCTCAAGATCAAAAAAGGGATGGATGTCGATGTAATGGATATTTTCAAAAATTCCACAATAAATACCGCACTTGTGCTCCTCCTGCCATATGCCGCCCTGTGGCTCTACTTCGGCTGGCAGGAGAGTAAAAAAAGGTTACAACAAATTGAAAGTGGGGACGAACAGAAGTTGAATCCGTTAAAGAGTATTACATTCAAAGACGAAAAGGGAGCACTACAGTTATCCATATTGCTGGAAGATCTCCTCTATATAGAATCTGCAGACAACTATGTCGTGATCCACTATACAACCAACGGTAAGACTAAGACTTATCTGTTGAGGAACAGTCTTAAAAATCTTGAGGAGTTGTTGCTGAAAACTTCTATCGGACGTTGTCACAGGTCGTTTCTGGTTAATTTCAACAGGGTTAAGGTTATCAGGCGAACTAAGGAGGGGCTGATGCTCGAGATTGATGAGCCGAACACCCCGGACATCCCCGTTTCCAAAAGTTACCAGGAAAACGTCAGCAACAAGTTTCTCAACGACAATCACACGGGGACGCACATTGTGTGACCCTTTTCCACTTTGCATTCGCTTTACTCATTTACATCTCATTTTATTTGTGCGCTACAGGCTAAACCATTTGGGATAAAGAATAGAAATATTTAGCTTTATTTGGTTCAAACATAGGTACAGCCCCTTTAATATATTGAATATCACAACAGGTGGTTAAATAAATTAGTTCTGCATTATATTACAAAAACAAAGCGAAAACAATGAAGTATACTTTAACAACTTTAATAATTCTTTCTTTAACCGTGTCCATTTTGGGGCAAACTAAGTCAGCAAAAGACTTTGGGTTTCATCATTTACAATTTAACTATAAGTCTGATAAGGTAGACATTTTAATAAAATCCAAAAAAGGAGAAGAAAACAAAAAAAAACCATTATTCTTTTTTTGTCAGGGAAGTTTGCCAAAACCGCTAATAAAATATGATGGGCAAATTGTTTATGGTGTATTTCCATTCAACTCCGACAGTCTGGCAAAAAACTATCATTTGGTAATTGTTGGCAAACCATATATTCCATTGATTAGTGATGTAAAGACACTTGGCAATAACTTCAATTGTATCGACAGCATCACAGGAGTTTTTCCGGAAAAATACTCTGAAAGAAATCTCTTAGAGTATTACGTTGACAGAAACATTCAAATAATTAAGTTTTTGCAAAAACAAAAGTGGGTATCAAACAAACAACTTGTGGTAGCGGGACATTCCGAAGGGAGTACTGTGGCAGCAAAAATGGCAAGTACTTCGCCAATGGTAACTCATTTAATTTATTCGGGAGGCAATCCAATGGGAAGAATTATGTCTATTATTCAACAAAGCAGAGCGAACGAAACTGACACTGATAGTACACGATATGCAGAAGACGAAATAAAATATTGGCAGAGTGTTGTAGCAAATAAAACCAGTATGGACGCTTCACAAGGCGACACACATAAGGCGACATATCAATTTTCGCAACCACCTATCGAATATTTGGAAAAGCTAAAAATCCCGGTTCTTATTTGTTACGGGACTAAAGATTGGAGTGCGCCATACAACGACTTTTTGAGAGTTGACGTAATTAGAAAGAAAAAAAAGAATTTTCAGTTTAATCCTTACATTGGAACAGAACATAATTATTTCCCTTTATCGGCAGATAACAAGCCAAATTATGAAATATTTAATTGGGACAAAGTCGCCAGCGATTGGTTAAAATGGTTGTATTTACATTCAGCAGAGACTATATAGGGAACATGGTAAACTGATAAAAATTTATTTAACACCCCAATAGTATTCGGTCTTGATGACAATCGGATGGAAAATTCCAATTATAATAAATGTTGCTACCCCAATAATTAACCCAATATAATTCAAATCCATATCTTTAAAATTTACGGTAAAAGTAAATATTTAATAATTATTATTTGTAACTTTAATAACTATCTACATGTTATCAAAAACCATTACAAAGTCACGGGTACAAACATCTTATCTCCCACCCCTTTTCGCTTAAGCTGTACTGGAAACGGTCATGTGCCCTGTTTGCCCTGCCTTGCCAGAATTCAAACAGGTGTGGCCATAGAAAATATCCGCCCCAATGTTCAGGTCTTTTGATTTCTGACCCTCTCTCACATAGGCGGACAATATCGGCTTCGAATTTCTTTCTACTTTCCAACGGGAAGCTCTGTCTTGACAATAGTGCTGTTGCCCGGCTTTCCAACGGACGCGAGTTAAAATACTCATCTGATTCGACGGACGGCAACTTCTCCACTAACCCTTCAATGCGCACCTGCCTTATAGAGATCGGCCAAAAGAAAAGAAGCGCTGTCCTTGGGTTCTCAGATAATTGAACTCCTTTTTTGCTCTGGTAGTTGGTAAAGAAAACAAATCCGTCCGGGGAGAATTTTTTTAGAAGCACAACTCTGGACGATGGTGACATATCTGCACCAACGGTTGAGAGTACCATTGCATTCGGCTCTACCTCTTTTGCAATCGCTTCGTGAAACCAAATTCCAAACTGTGCAAATGGGTTCTCGTGAATACTTTCCTTTGTCAGTGATTCAGGGGCATAGTTCTCCCTCATTTCATACAGTTCCATGAATGATATTAAAGTTTGCCGACAATCTCCTGGTCCATAGGTTTAACCTTTGATGGCCAAAATCCGATTAGCCTTCCCTTTTCGTCTATCAGATATTTTGCAAAGTTCCAAGCCGGAACCTTTTCGTTCCAGCCGTTCTTGTTTTTATCCGAGAGCCATTGGTAAACAGGATTGATCTCTTTCCCCTTTACAGAAGATTTCTCCATCATCTGGAATGTAACACCGTAGTTGAGTTCACAAAATTCCTTGATCTCGGCATTGCTACCGGGATCCTGTTCCAGAAAGTCGTTTGACGGGAATCCGAGAATAACCAGGTCCTTGCCGTATTGTTGGTTAAGCTCTTCCAAATCTTTGAACTGAGGTGTGAAACCACATTTTGAGGCAGTGTTTACTATCAATACCTTTTTCCCCTTGAGTTGGTCGAAATTGAATGTATCCCCTGTGATTGTCTTGAATGATAGTCCGTAAAAGTTCACCGGAGGGGTAACAGGTTGCTCCTGAGCGCTGGCAGATTTCCCGAAGATAAACGAGAAAAGAGCAGCAAATATTATACTTATCTTTTTCATTGTTAATAGAATTAATTATTCCTATAACAATGCTTTAGGCAAATAGTTCATGCACCCAGAACTGTACAAAATGTAACTTATTCTCATCTTTTTGTAACTTATATTTGCTTTTATGCAATTCATACATTACATTCGCATCATAATATTAAAATTAAATTTTATGAAAACAAAATTTCTGCTTCCGAACAAATTTATTAAAGTCGGATTTATTCTGCTTGGCTTGTCTATTTTATTAATGCTATTCACTGGCATTTTTGGAGATATAAAACTGTTAACAAAATTTCCTGTGTTTTACATCTATAATTCTGGTGTTTTTCCTGCTATTTCCGATGCTCAAAATCATCTTATGGGCTTTATGTATGACGATATCCATTATGAGCTGATTGTCACTCTGTTTGTCTTAGGATGTGTATTTATCGGATTCTCCAGACTCAAATCGGAAGACGAATACACTGTGAACCTTCGCTTAGAATCGTTACTTTGGGCGATGTATGTAAATTTTGCAATATTTCTGTTTTCAGTACTATTTATTTATGGATTATTTTTTCTTGAAATACAGTTGTATTGTCTACTCGCATTTTTAGCAATATTTAACCTCCGGTTTTATTACATGCTATATCAATCAAAAAAATCGTCCAGAAATGAAAAATAATCTTAAAGTCGAAAGAGCAATTAAAAACATAACTCAGGAAGAGCTATCCAAAATAGTTGGTGTAACCCGGCAGGCAATAAACGCAGTCGAACTGAATAAATATGTTCCATCTACACTTCTTGCACTAAAGTTGTCTCAATATTTTGGCAAAACAGTCAACGAAATATTTTTTCTTGAAGAATCGGACTAACCACACTTTGGAAAAGTAAACGAGAAACAAAAACAAAACTTGAAAACTAATTTTTCTACCTTTGTAAACTAAAATTAAATAAAAATATAATGATTAATCGCAGAGTACGTGTCCGTTTTGCCCCAAGCCCCACAGGGCCTTTACATATAGGAGGTGTTCGCACTGCACTTTTCAACTATTTTTTTGCTAAACAGCATGGGGGTGACTTTCTGCTAAGAATTGAAGATACCGACTCGCAGCGTTTTGTTCCGGGTGCCGAAGAGTATATCAATGAATCGTTGCGCTGGTGCGGGATTAAGATTGATGAGGGAGTTGTTGAGGGGGGGAAATGTGCTCCATATCGCCAAAGCGAACGTCGTGCAATTTACAGACAGTATGCCGATCAGCTTGTTGCATCTGGCAATGCCTACTATGCATTTGACTCTTCTGAATCTTTGGATGAGTTGAGAAAAAAAGATGAGTGTGAGAGAAAGGTATTTACATACAACTATCAGATTCGTAATCAAATGCAAACCTCACTGGCTTTACCGCAGGAGGAGGTTCAAAAACGCATTTCCAATGGTGAACATTGGGTAATTCGTTTCAAGATGCCAGAAAATGAGGATGTAAAGATGCACGACCTGATCCGTGGAGATGTGGTTGTCAATACCTCTACCCTTGACGATAAAGTCCTCTTCAAAAGTTCAGATATGCTTCCAACTTACCATCTGGCAAACGTTACAGATGACTACCTGATGGAGATATCGCACGTAATCCGGGGTGAGGAATGGCTGCCTTCCCTTCCCCTGCACGTTTTGCTCTACAAAGCGTTTGGCTGGACCGAAAGCATGCCTGAGTTTGCACATCTCCCTTTGCTGTTAAAACCTGCGGGCAATGGAAAGTTAAGCAAACGCGATGGCGACAAGATGGGTTTCCCTGTATTTCCTCTATTCTGGAAATCGCCCGAAGGTGAAACTTCCCGTGGTTACCGCGAAGACGGATACTTTCCTGAAGCATTTGTCAACCTGCTTTCATTGCTGGGGTGGAATCCAGGTACAGAGCAGGAGATTTTCAGCATGGATGAGTTGATTCAGCAATTCTCTTTTGAGAGGGTGAATAAATCCGGAGCAAGGTTCGACCCCGAGAAGGCAAAGTGGTTCAACCATCAGTACCTTGTACAGAAAAACAATACGGAACTTGCGGAACTCTTTATGCAAACTATTGGCGAAAAGGGTGTTGTAGCAGAACCTGCAAAGGTGGAAAAGGTTGTAAGTATCATGAAGGAGCGTGTAAATTTTGTTCACGAGATTTGGGATAAAGGGTCATACTTTTTCGAAAAACCCTCTTTTTATGATGAGGCATCGGTAAAGAAGCACTGGAAAGAGGATACCCCTGCAATCATGAAAGAGGTAATTTCTGTTCTTGAAAACATTGAATCTTTTGAAGCTAATGAAATTGAAGAAGCAATTGTTGCCTTTATCAACGAAAAGGGCTATGGAATGGGAAAAGTGATGAATGCTCTCAGGCTTACTCTTTTGGGGATATCCAACGGACCAGGCGTAGCAGATGTCTGCGATATAATTGGCAAAGAGGAGACCGTCGAAAGAATAACCAGAGCTATTTTATTTTTAAAAGAAAAAAAATAACTTTACACCCGCTTTCCCGATAAAAGCACTCTATGGCGCATTCTTCTAACGGTTAGGAAGCCGGATTCTCATTCCGGAAATAGCAGTTCGATTCTGCTATGCGCTACAATCCCCTTTACATATTCTGTACGAGGTAATATTACAGTTCTGAATGATTGGCTCTTATCTTTGTACAACGCAGTGAAAAGATTGAATATGAGATTATGAATATTTTAATAGCAGCCAATGGAATAATTCCGGCAGTTAAGTATGGTGGGACACAAAGAGTTATTTGGTACTTGGGTAAAGAGTTCACAAAAATGGGCCACAAAGTAACATTTCTTGTCGAAAGAGGGTCATATTGCGATTTTGCGTCTATAATATTTATCAATCACGAAAAATCATTGTCAGAACAAATTCCACCGTCAACAGATATAGTTCACTTAAATTTTAAACCTGCAGAGCCGGTTAGAAAGCCCTATGTAATTACCATTCATGGTAATTGCAACGATTTTAACGAGTTTGATAATAATTCCATTTTTGTTTCTCAAAATCACGCAAATAGATTTGGTTCAAACTCCTTTGTGTATAATGGTTTAGACTGGGATGATTATGGAAAGCCAAATCTCATAAATACAAGGAACTATTTCCATTTCCTGGGAAAAGCGGCATGGAAAGTTAAGAATTTCAAAGGAGCTATTGACATAATAAATGCCACGCCGAATGAGAGATTAAAAGTATTAGGGGGTTACCGGCTGAGCCTTAATATGGGATTCCGTTTTACCATTAGTCCCAGAATTCAGTTTTATGGGATGGTAGGAGGCACAAAAAAGAATTCGCTTTTAGAAGGTTCCAAAGGCTTAATATTTCCTGTAAGATGGCACGAACCTTTTGGATTAGCTTTAATTGAAAGTTTATATTTTGGTTGTCCTGTCTTTGGGACGCCATATGGTTCACTTCCTGAAATAGTCAATCCGGAGGTTGGCTTTTTATCAAACAGTGCGGAAGAATTATCAAAAGAGGTCGAAAATGTTGAACGATTTTCCAGGACAAGATGCCATGAATATACTTTAGAAACATTTAATTCAAAAAAAATGGCGGAATCGTACATGGAGAAATATTTGAAAGTTCTGAATGGCGAACAATTGAATAAACTTCCTCCAAAACTTGTTCAAAAACAGACCAAGAAATTACTTGACTGGAAATAAAGAAGATAAAATTCATTAGTAACGCGAATCAAGTTTTAATCATATTTCTTATCGTTAAATCAAAGTTACTAACTGCATAAATTGCGGATAATCATATAAGAATATATGGACATTTATTGACGAAATAAGGGCAATATTTATTACTTGCAAAAGTTTACCTTCGCAGCGAAAACATAAAGAACTGTATTATGAAGAGACTTATTGCTAGTATAATCTTATTTGTCAATCTATTATGTGTTTCTCAAGCACAGCAGAAAGTACTATCTTTAAACGAATGTATAAAAATAGGAATTGAGAATAACATCACATTAAAAGGCAAACAACAAGACATCCAAAAAGGGAAATACGGACTATCCGAAAGCCGTTCAAAATTACTTCCCGTAATTAGTGGATTTGGCAATTTTACCAATAATATAGATCGTGGAACATCCGTAACTGATGGATCGGGTATGGGAGCTTTATTGGGAGTAGACATGCCATATATGGAAAGCAGAGGACTTCGATATACCACGGTGGGAGGAATGCAACTGTCCATGCCCTTGTATAATCAAACTATTTACATTAGTATCTCCATTGCGCAAAAGATGAAAGAGATCAATCAGCTTACTTATGAAAAAGCAAGAGAAGACTTGATCATTGAAATCAGCAAATTATACTATTTGGGACAGATTACTGCCGAGCAGGTTCAGCTTGTTCAGAAAAACATCACCCGACTGAAAGATCTCAGGGATATTACTCAAGCACTCTTCGATAACGGAATGGCACTGGAGGTGGATATTAAGCGTGTGAATATCAATCTGGAAAGCCAACAGGTGCAGTTCGATAATGCTTCGGCGATGTATCAGCAACAGATGAATTTACTGAAGTATGTACTGGACCTCCCTGCTGAAGAGTTATTTGATTTGGAAACAGCAGATACAGAGAACACCATATCTCCTACCTTTCAGGGACTATCAACCGGTTTGTATGAGTTTAAGCTACTTCACTCACAGAAAGAATTGATTGAACAACAGAAGAAATCCATCCGCAGCGGATATCTGCCTTCACTGTCTTTTGCAAGTCAACTCTCCTATTCTGATTATACAGATCATTTTGATAATTATTTTCATTCGCATCCTTCCAACAAGTGGTACAATGCCTTCAACGTGGGATTGTCTCTGAAAGTACCAATTTTCGATGGATTTGATAAAGAGTTGAAACTAAAAAAAACAAATGTTGATTCCAGGAAGATTGATCTGCAGATTGAAAACACCCAAAAGCAACTGGAAACAGCATACCGGAATACCGTGAATGACTGGATGAACAACAAGCGTACTTATACCAAGCAAAAAGATAATTATTCGCTGGCAGAAGATGTATATAAGGTAACCACTGACAAATATACGGAGGGAGTAGTATCCATGACCGAGTTGCTGCAGGATGAAATAAGAATGAGCGATGCACAGAACAATTATCTGAACGCCCACTATAACCTCAAACTGACTGAACTTAGTCTACTGAAATTAACAGGACAATTAGATTATTTAATAAAATAAAAAAGTTATGGTATCAGAAAGTCACAAAAAAGAGTTAAAGAAATTAAGGGCACTTCGTACAAGCAGGTGGTTTCTTAGCGCAATTGGATTGCTCATCCTTACTTATGGTATATATCAGGGTGGAAGGCTATTCCTGGATTATAAATTAAGCGAGACCACTAACGATGCACAAATAGAACAATATATTTCGCCGGTAAACGTGAAAGTGCCGGGATATATTCAGAAGATTTGTTTCACCGAACATCAGTTTGTTCACAAAGGTGATACGCTGCTGATCATTGATGACAGAGAATATAAAATCCGGTTGATGGAAGCCGAAGCCGCGTTGAAAGATGCCCAGGCAGGATCGGCTGTAATGGCCAGTAGTTTGAATACTACCAAAAGTAATGCTTCCGTTTTTGATTCGTCTATTGAAGAAGCAGAAGCCAGACTGAGCAAGCTGGAACGCGATTACGCAAGATACAGTAATTTGCTGGAAAGAAAGGCCACCACGGCTATTCAGGTCGATCAGATTAAAACGGATCTGGATATGGCAAAATCGCGCTTAGCAGCACTCAAACAACAAAAACGTACAGCAGAATCAAGTGTAAATGAAGTGACTAAACGTCAGGGAAATACGGAAGCTGCCATTCTTCGGGCAACAGCCGCTTTGGATATGGCTAAACTAAACCTCTCTTACACGGTAATCGTTGCTCCTTACAACGGTTTTCTTGGCCGGCGTACCATAGAAGAAGGTCAATTGGTTAATTCAGGACAAAGCATCACCTATATATTGCCGGATACCAAGAAATGGGTCACTGCTAATTATAAAGAGACTCAGATAAAGAATCTCTCTGTGGGGCAGAAAGTAATAATTACCGTGGATGCAATGAATAAAAAAAAGTTTACGGGCAAAATCGCTGCAATATCAAGCGCCACAGGTTCCAAATACTCACTAATTCCTGCCGATAACTCGACTGGTAACTTCGTAAAGATACAGCAACGTATTCCTGTTCGCATAGATTTTGAGAACTTATCGGATGAAGATAACCGCAAATTGGTTGCCGGAATGATGGTAGGGGTGAAGGCTAAAATAAAACATTGATGAAATCTAATAATTACCCTTTCTATAAACGGGTCCCAAAATGGTTGGGGATTTTGGTGCATATATTTATGTTCTTCCCCATTTTATTTGTGAGTGGGACATATACCAGCAATAGCGGAGAGATGACCAGTGGACTGGGTATTATATCTGAACATATCCAGTTCTCTAACTTTGCTACTGCCATAGGGATGGTAGTATTTACGCCGTTTATGGTAAGATTTTTAGAGATTCGTCGTACGAAGATAGTGTTTCTTCTTGGATTTATCTTTCTGTTTTTTCTCAGTTTTTTCTGTGCAAATACCGATTCCATTTGGTTTCTTATGTTGTGTAGCTTGCTAACTGGATTTATTCGTATCATTCTGATATTTAATACGCTATTTTCATTGATAACCTATGCGTCAGGGCTTGATGTTCTTCCGCTAATAAAGCCTGATATGGCTACTCATGACCCTGAAACGGTAAATAAGATGGATTATCTAAAAGCTGTAGCTCTGCCTTTTCTCTATTTGTTTTTTATCTGCATAGGGCAAATAGGCTCATCGCTGACTGCATGGCTGGCTTACGAATATGAATGGCAATATGTATATTATTTCATGATGGGATTAACTCTGGCTGCCACCTTCTTAACAGAAGTCACCATGAAATACGAGAACCGGGTGAAAAATTTTCCTGTAAATCTGAATAAGTTTGGAGATATAATACTTGCCGCTATTCTTATGACCTCACTATGCTATGTGCTTATTTACGGTAAGACGCTAGATTGGTTTAATGATATCTCCATTCGCATTGCTTTTATTCTCTTCTTACTTTCACTTGGGCTCTTTATTGTAATTGAAACAAATAGCAAAAGGCCCTATTTAATGTTGCAGGTGCTTCGGCAAAAGAATGTATTGATAGCGGTTACGATATTTATGTTGTTGATGCTGGTAAATTCCAGTTCGATGCTGGTAACTGTTTTTACAGATGTTTCTATGAAAATAAACAATGTACAGAAAGCATCGCTAAGCAATTACAGCATGATAGGCTATGTAATCGGAGCAATAACAGCCTCCATAATGGCTAAAAAAAATATACATTTTAAGTATATCTTTTGCGTGGGATTTTTGTTAATCATAATTTCTGCTATTTACATGTACTTTCAGTACCAGAGCATGGGATTATATAAAAATATGATTTTCCCCACTATTATCCGTTCAGCGGGTATGATAATGCTCTATGCCATGAGTGCTGTTTATGGAATGAAAAAACTACCGATGAAATTCCTGGCTTCATGGATATTCGTGATGCTTGCATTTCGTTCGGTCATAGCGCCGGTAACAGGAACCACAGTCTATACTAATTTACTGAACGAGCGTCAGCAATACTATATAACCAGACTTTCGCAGAATATGGATATGCTGGATCCACAAATTTCATCTACATACTCGCAAACGATTGCGGGCAGCATGATGCAGGGCAGAAGTTACGAAGAGGCACAGACACTCGCTGCCACTTCGATCAAAGGAAGAGTACAAGTACAGGCTGTGCTTGCCTCACTGAAAGAGATAACCGGACTGACCATTTTCGCTGGATTCGCGTGCATTGTCATTGTTCTAAGTATAAGATATACTAAAGAAGATTATCTTTGCCGACAAAAGTTAAAATCGATTGCTAATGAATTCATTCAAGATTCCTGATAAATTTGTTTTGTTGTCGGATATTAATCCCGAAATAAAAGAGAGATTTAAATATCCCGGGCGCCTGGATGGAGCAGGATTTGCCATCTGCACAAAAGGAGAATTCAATGTGATGTGTAATTTTATTGAATATACAGTAAGAGAACACGATATGATAGTAATTTCTCCAGGAACCATCCTGCACATTATGAATTGTACCGACGATAGAGATTTGCGGATGATTGTCTTCTCCCGCGAACTGGCAAGAGGAATTGATTTGAACTCTATTATTCCCATGTACTCAGCTATATTTAGTACTCCTTGCATTTCACTTTCTCAGGATGAAGAAAAATCTCTACTCAATTTCTTTTCGTTCATCCAGCAAAATATTTACAAGGATAAATACTGTTACATGGCAGATACGGTACGTCACATAATACTGGCACTCATTTATGAAGTTTGCTCCATTTATAAAGAAAGACAAAAGGAAAGGTCTCAGACACTCGTGCGCAAAGATGAAATTCTCTGGGAATTGATGAAACTAATCGGACAATATTATAATCAGAACAGATCCGTTAATTTTTATGCCGAAAAACTGTTTATGACTCCCAAGTATCTCTCTACCATCACTAAAAAATTGACTAACAGAACGGTACACGAATGGATATGCAAAGCCATTGTCATGGATGCCAAGGCACAGCTGAAAACCACACAGCTAACGGTACAGCAGATTTCTCAGAGCCTGAATTTTCCCAATCCGTCGTACTTCGGACGTTTCTTTAAAAAATATGAAGGAATGACTCCTGTGGAATATAGAAAAGGAAAATAGAAGATCCGAAACCAAACACTAATTTGATTATGGACTTTTTATTACTAAGCTTTTGCTGTTTCTAAACTACGCCTTTTCGGATATTCTATATTCAATCAGTCAATGAATCTACAAATTCACCGGATAATTCTTAGCCCATCGGGTCAGATTGTTACGGTCAAAATCGGGTTGCCATGCGTATATCTGATAGATATAGATATTGAAGCATGCCAAATTGAACATCTTATCCTTAAATTCCAGAAAGGTATGAACTAACAAAAGAGGGTGTAAGCAATTTTCTTAAGGATCTGTACTCAAGGTTCTTGAGCAAATGTTGCAGGGCGAGATGGATTGGCATCTTGAATATGAAAAATGACATATCAGTGAATAATACCGGTAATTCAAGGACAAGAGCTGGAATCTGACAGCAACCGGAACGTGTTATTCAAAAGAATTCACGTCTTTTTTAAAAGGATTACTTGGATTTGATCCGGTACTTATACATTTACAGAACACAAAAAAAGCAGCTACGTCTCTGTAACTACTTCTTTGAAGGTGGTGCCACCAAAAAGAGAATTTTATCGTATACCTATTAATAACCACCGTTTTATAGCTTCTTAAATTGGAAAATTCACACGATTTAGCACACGATTATTTCTCATCGTTCTGCTCATTATTAGCACAATTGTTAATACAAAAATACGAAGAACTCGTTAAGTATTAGAAACTGTTTATTACTCTTATTTCTACAGCTTTTGTATATTCCGGCGCTATTAAACCCCACCAGTGAACCCATGCACCAATAAAGTGCCCGGCAAATTTTTAAAAATAAGAAGTCTTCTTTTATCGTGCTATTTTGTTAATTTTGTATTTACTAATCTCTTTTTGTCTCTCGAAGAAGTTATGCGTGATTATTTCGATGTTAGAACAGACGATTTGCTTTTATGGAAACAGCTCATAGAAGGAGATAAAAACGCATATTCTACTCTCTTTGTAAAGTATTATGACGATCTGTATGCTTATTCATTAAAACTCACTAAAGTAGAAGACCTATCTCACGATATCATTCAGGAACTTTTTGTAAATTTATGGATTACACGTCACAAATTAAAGCCGGTAAGCAATCTTAAGCCATATTTGCTCAGATGCGTCAAGAATCTGACTATTGACTACAGCAGAAAGTCAAAAACAATAGAAAGGGTCAATCAGAATATAGTTAGTGAAGAGATCATCTTTTCGCAGGAGGACTTTCGCATAAGCAATGAGGAGACGGCTGCTCAGTCAGCAAAAGTTCTGGCCTTGCTTAACAGTTTGCCTATCAGGGTGAGGGAGGCAATCTACCTGCGTTACTTTACTGGTCTGGATTATAGCGAAATTGCGAATGTTATGGAAATCAATGTCCAGACTGCACAAAACTTCGTACATCGTGGAATCAGGCAAATGAAAGAGGTATATGTCGTTTTTCTATCGATAGTACCATACAGCATATAAATACCCCCATTTTAATAAAAAAATATTTAGAAAACGCAGGTTTTTTGAGTATGTTTTTATTTGGCATTCGTGTATAATACAAATAACAGCACCCATAGGGAGGACTGACTATGATTTATTACAACAACTGGGAAATAGAGGATTTTATTGATAATGAATCGTTTAACAATTATGCGTTAAATAATGACACACATGACGTAGAAAAATGGAACTTCATTTTAGAACAGAATCCTCAGATTAAACCCCTGACCGATAAAGCAAAACAAATTCTGGAGCTACTTTCCCGGGCACAAAAGCCTGAGCCAGCCAATATTGATTCAAGATTGCGGCATCTGATGCTCCGCCTCTCCTTGTCAGAACAAGGAGAGCACAAGTTTATGGGTGTTCCTGTTAAACAATTCAGAAGAGCGTTATCATATGCCGCAGCAATTATACTTTTCGTAGCTATAGGCTTAAACATAAAACTTTATACAGCCAACAAAAACAGTGATGAGGGTCTTCTTTTCACTACTATTGTAGGTAAAGGGCAGAAGTCGGAAGTGGTTTTACCTGACGGTACCAAGGTGTGGCTAAATTCTGAAAGCGAACTGACATATCCTGTGAATTTTGGAAAGAAGAACAGGATTGTTTCACTTGTGGGTGAGGGTTATTTTAATGTTGCTCACGATTCTAAACACCAGTTTCTTGTTAACATATCGGATATTAAAATTAAAGTGTACGGTACTGAATTCAATGTAAAATGTTATAAAAGTGAAGGTGTTGTAGAAGCTACATTAGTGAAAGGATCATTAAGCATTCAACAACAAGGTGGTGATGAAATATTTCTGAAACCTTCTCAAAAATTTATCTGCCATAAAGAGGGTGCCGGATCAGATAATATATCCAAAAATGGTGAACTTGAAAAGTCGAACAACAAGAGCAGTAACCTTAAACGACTAAATGATATTCAGCTACTTACAAATGTAGATACCTATCCTGTTACTGCATGGAAAGAACATAAATTAGTTTTCGAAGATGAAGCTTTTGCCGATCTGGCTGTTAAAATTGAGCGTTGGTACGATGTAAGGGTCGTTATTGAATCTGAGAAGATAAAACGGTACCGTTACAGAGGATCTTTTGAAAACGAAACAATTGAGCAGGCTATTCAAGCACTTACATTGGCCACGCCTTTTAGTTACAACCTTGATAAAAGAGTAATATATATTAAAGAGATACAAAATTAAAAAATGCCTATGAATTACTTGTAACCGGACGAAAAAGCCGGCACCTGTTGACGCAGATCCCGGCAGTAACTTAACCAAACAAGCCACTTCCTGCTGATAAAATGAAGAGGTGGAATGTATTGTTTGATCAATTATTACAAACTTATGAAAAATTTAAGAAACTCAATTAAAAAAATTAGTGGCGTAAATAATTTGCGCAAAATTATTTCTGTTTTTCTTTTAGTGTTTTTCTTCACTTCAATAACTGCCGGCAGGTTATTTGCCCAGGATAAAGTGATAACATTAAAAGAGAGTGGTATTTCTCTTGAAGAACTCTTTAAGAAGATTGAACAACAATCTAATTACCGGTTTCTGTACCGTTCTGCCGGATATATGGATTTAGGTAAAATTGTAAATGTAGATGTTAAGAACAAGAAGATAAGTGAATTTTTAAACTCAGTACTTATCAGTTCAGGCATAAAATACACATTGGTCGGAACAAATTTGATCGTAATTGCTCCTTACGCCGAACAACCAGGTGCAATTAAAGGTAAAATTACTAATCAATCTGGCGATCCACTTGTTGGAGTAACAGTTAGTGTAAAAGGGAATAACAAAGGTGCAGTAACGGATCTTGAGGGGAATTATTCACTAAAAATTTCAGAAAATGACAAGATTCTTATTTTTTCATTCATGGGGATGAAAAAGCAAGAAGTTTTAATAAATAATCGTGCTGTAATAGATGCAGTTATGGAAGATGATGTTACGCAATTAAGAGAAGTGGATGTAGTCTCTACCGGATATCAGGCCATTCCCAGGGAAAGAGCAACAGGTGCATTTGGCTCTGTTACATATAAAGAAATAGAAAAGACTCCGGCAATAAACCTGATGGAGCGTTTGGAGGGGAAAGTAGCAGGTGTGGAATTTGATGTCCGTAATAATGTTATTCATATTAGGGGGCAAAATACATATAGTACAGGTTCTGATTCACAACCTCTTATTGTTGTGGATGGCTTCCCATTAATAAATGAATCTGATGAAAGCCAAAGGTTAACAAAGGTTTCTAACTCAATATCATCAGGTTTTGCAATATTGTCCAGAATAAATCCTAATGACATTGAATCTATTACCTTCTTGAAGGATGCTGCATCTGCCTCTATTTGGGGATCAAAAGCAGCCAACGGGGTAATTGTAATAGAAACGAAAAGGGGTAAAAAGAACATCCCGTCAATTACTTTCAATCTAAGTACAAGTATTTCTTCCCCAGCAGATCTATCGAAGTTGAAAACGATGAACAGCGCCCAATATATTGATCTGGAAAAGGAATTATCTGATAAAGGATTTATTACAGATCCTGCAATATGGTATACTGGTTATTATACATTTAACACTAATGCCAATGCAAGTGAAGCCTTGGAATGGATGTTCAAAGTTAAACGCGGAACAGCTACCGAAACCGAACGGGATGCAGCACTGGCGGAACTTTCTATCCGGGATAATAAAAGCCAGATTAGAAACTATTTATTACAAGAAGCTATTACCCAGCAATACAACGTTTCCATAACAGGAGGTGGGGAAAATAGTACCTATTATATCTCTGCCAATGCTACCAAAGATCGTCCAATATATAAAAGTAACTATGCGAAGAGTTATGGTTTTACTGCAAATACAACGAGCGAATTTTTCAATAAGCATATAACCTTAAGCACAGGCATCACATACAGCAATAGCCATAGTAAAGTTAATACCACTGCAATCACAGCCATTGGGAATTCTAACTTGGGGCTAAGACCTTATGAGATGTTGAAAGATAATGACGGAAATAATATAAATCGCTACATTCTCTTCCGGCCAGAAGTGATAGATAACTTTACCAGTAAAGGCTATTTGCCTTGGACTTACAACTCTATAGATGAGCTTAATTATTCGAACTCATTACAAAATGACAATATTTTCAGGCTTAACGCATCTGTCAAAGCTCATATACTTGACTGGTTAGACTTTAATATCTCCGGCGCATATCAAACTAATATTGGCGAAACAGTTTACGAAGATGAACTAAACAGCTACTACGCACGCACCCGAATTAATACAGCTACCAGTATCTCTTCAGCTGGTAAATTGGTATATGGCATCCCAAAAGGTGGCATATATAGTACCAGCAACTCCACTAATAAAGATTATTCGTTACGTGCGCAGATTAATATTAATAAATCGTGGAATGATATTCACCAGTTAAACATCATTGCAGGATCCGAAATAAGGGAAGCACGATCAGGAGGTTATTCAAAAACCTTGTACGGTTTCGATGATGAGACGTATACATCACAGGTTGTAAACCCGACAACATATTACCAAACTGTTTATCCATGGACAACCTACATAGGATATACCGATGGTACAGTAAGGTCAAGCAAAAAAAGGTATCTTTCTTATTATTCAAATGCAGGATATACACTCTTTCACAAATATTCTGTAAGTGCATCTGTCAGGTTTGATGACTATAGTATGGAGGGTGTAGCCGCCAGGGATAGGGCAAAACCGTTATGGTCGGCCGGTTTAAAATGGAATGCTAAGAATGAAAAGTTCCTTGAACCCATTAAGGAGATCAGTAATTTAAACTTTCGCTTAACCTATGGTATAGGTGGCAGTGTGCCAACAGGTGGTTATAATACTTCTATTATTAGTATTTCAGGAAACGATTCAAATACAGGTAAAATATATGCGTCTATCAATTCACCTGCCAATGACAGACTAAGTTGGGAGACCACAAAGCAGCTTAATGGTGGAATAGATTTAGGATTATTCAAAAATCGCTTGATAATCAATTTTGATATATATAACAAAAAATCTGATGGTATTTTGTATCCAATGCCTTTTAACGCTACATACGGCTATTCAAATGTAACATATAATGCTGCTTCATTAAGCAGTCATGGATTTGAGTTTGGAATTCAGTCTTCAATAATTCAAAAAGAGGACTTTTGTTGGAATTCCAGTTTCACCCTTGCATATAATACAAATGAAGTAACTGACTCACGCTTTCCTAAAAATGCGACGATAAATTTGGTGACCTCTACCATTCCTACTGTGGGCCTTTCATTAGATTACCTTTATGTTTATCGCTGGGCTGGATTGGATAATACCGGACAGTCACAGATATATAATAAGAATGGGGATATCATAAAATCAAGTACCAATAACTCGCAATTAACTTCTGAAGATTTGGTCTACGCCGGAAGAAAGTCGGCCCCTTATCAAGGTGGGTGGACAAATGATTTTTCGTATAAGAACTTCACATTAAATGTACAAATGAATTATTATTTGGGTCATAAGTTTTTGAAAAACTCGATATCCAATTATCCAACTTATGTGGGTACTTACACTGGGGTAATTGGCACACAAGAAGACCTGGCTTATAGATGGAAAAATGTTGGAGATGAAGCCTCTACTAATATTCCGGGCTTAACGGGTATTAATTCTAACAGTATAAACCGGTACAAATATTCTGATATTCTTGTCCGGAGTGCTAGCCATATTCGTTTGCAGCAAATTGCACTATCATACACCGTACCGCAATCACTGATTCAGAAGACACCATTTAAAAGCCTTTCGGCAAGTTTCAGTATGCGTAATCTGGGGATAATCTGGAGAAAGAATAAAGATGGAATAGATCCTCAATATGTCACAACATATTTGTACAACAATTTGCCGCCAACTAAGAATTATGTATTTAGCTTAGTTGCAACATTTTAAACTTATAAACAACATGAAAAAATATATAGTTGCTTTAATCGTTATATCTTTCATATTTGCCACATCGTGCCGTAAATATGTAGAGATAGATTCTAAAAGCTCCAGAACACTTAAATATACTTCGGATTACCAATATCTTTTGAATAACACCTCAACATTTGAATATTCCTATGGATTCCCGCTTTTATCTAATGATGATGCGGGTATTGATAATACAACGTATCAGAATATTATTCTTTCCCAGTGGGCTTTAACTTATACATGGGTAGCCACCCGATATTCTGATAGTGAATCAGATGGCGATTGGGAACGTTATTATAAACAAATAAATATTTGCAATGCAGTGACAGACGGAGTTATGGATAGTGAAGGTGGAACCACAAACGAAAAGAAAACCATCCTTGCTCTTGCCAAAGTGCACCGTGCTTATGCTTACCTGAATTTGGTAAACTTATATGCTCCCCCATATAATGCAAGTACAGCATCTACTGATTTGGGACTCCCTTTACTTACTACTGCCGATTTATATGCCAGTTTAAAAAGAGCTCCTTTGGCAAAAGTGTATGAACAGATTATAGCCGATCTCACTTCAGCTTTGCCATACCTGCCTGATCTGCCTGATTACAATTCTGATCCTTCAAAAGCTGCAGCCTACGCACTTTTAGCTGAAATAAATTTGGAAATGAGGAACTTCATACAGGCTGGTCTTTATGCCGATTCTGTATTGCTGTTGAAGAGTACACTCATAGACTTTAATAAATATACCAGTACTTCTGCATTACCAAGAAAGCTGGAAGACCCGGAAACCATCTTTTCTAAACTTGTTGGAGGTAATTTCTATACGGTTACATTAAGCAGCGACTTGTTGACTCTGTTGGGAACAAAAGACTTGCGATATAAGCTGCTTACCGCTACAAATACTTATGGCCGCTATTATTGTCGTAGCAGTCAAGGGGTTTCCGTAGGGCCAAATGTGCCTGAAATGATGTTGATTAAAGCGGAATGTGCAGCAAGGGCGGGCGATTATACCACTCCGGTCAATTTAATCAATACCCTGCGCAGTAAACGTTTTACACCAACTGATTATGTTGCCCTTACAGCTTCCTCTGCGGACGATGCGCTTGCACTGGTTATTAATGAACGCCGCAGGGAACTTTTTGGCCGTGGATTTCGTTGGTTCGATATGCGAAGGCTAAATCAGGACAATGCTTTTGCGAAAAATTATACCAGAACATTCAAAGGTGAAAATTACACCTTGGAAAAAAACAGTAGCCGTTACACGTATGCCATAGCACAAAAATATATCCTCCTTAATCCGGAAATAGAACAAAATATCTATTAATACAAAAATGAAAAATATTAAATGGATCAGTATTTTGATACTGATGTTGACCCTTTATGTTGTTAGTTATGGGCAAGAAAAACTATCAAGGTTATCTGGCTTTGATATCCCTGTTGCTGATTCTGTTATCAATATCGTATATAACCCAAAAGGCGGACCATTAACAGGAATGGGTAAAATATCCGGGATTGTATATATGTTCAACGACTATCGGTGGGAAGTGGGTGATGTTGAGCTAAAAAATAGCAATGGCATTTTAGAAGGACAATTTTATGTCCCTAAAAATTGTGCTTTTGTGGCTTTTAAATTCATAAATGAGGGTATGAATAATGTCGAAACTTTTGATAATAATGATGATAATGGTTTTGTTTATGTTACGTGTGATAGTAACAAACAGACTCTTCCAGGAGGTAAACTGGCTTGGGGAATTTTCAGAAAACCTTCATTAGGAAAAGGTGTTCCCGGTTATTTCAGCAAGTTAGAAATTACGGAAGAAGCGCTGGAGATGTGGGTTAGTAAAGAGTTGGAAAGATATTCTTCAAATATGCCTAAGTTCTTTGATAGTTATATGGCAATGGTAAAATTGAGAACCGGTGAAAACTTTGGGCAGGCCGTAAACAAATTTGTACCTCAGTTTTTGTCGACCCCCGATCTTGGAGAAAAACAATATATAATGGTCAGAAATATCTATCGTTATCAATTGCAAAATGAACAAAAAGCAGATTCGTTAGACAAGATTATATTGACTAAATATCCTCATGGTGAAACAGCAAGATTCCAGGCCTTTAGCTCGATACAAAAAATGCAGATGGATGAAAAAAAATTGGAAACAATAGATCAGTTTCTAAAAGATTTTCCGTTTAGAGAATGGCAACAACATCCGGAACAGGTAAGCCAGCATTTCATTTATTATAGCACCTATCGCGTAGTTGCAGAGGCTCTTTTTGCCACCAAACAGCATGATAAATTGGTTGCTCTGATTCCGGATATGGATTTTAATATACTAAATGAGGTATATCGTTGGAATATTTTCCGTGTATTTAAGTTGAAATTACTTCCATATGATCAACTATATGCAGTGTCGGATGCTTTGATTAAGGAAATGATTAAGAAAGTGAATGATAAATCGTACATGGAAGGTCTCCGTTACTCTCCTAAGCAGGCAGACGAGGTAGCACAAGCACAGTTTGACGATAAATTATCAACCCATATCTCTTTATTGAACAAAATGGGCAAATATGCTGAGGCAAAAGAATATTTCGACTATCTTCCAGATAATGTAAAATATTGTAATTCAGATCTGAATGAGGATTATATAAATATCCTTGATAAAACTGGTGGGGAAGCAAGTGTCTTATCCGTCATCGAAATGGGGCTTAAGGCAAATGCAGTGACACCCTTGATGCTGGATCGGTTGAAAAAAATGTACGTAACCAAAAATGGAACAGAATCAGGTTTTGAAGCATATGTGGAGTCCTTGAAATCGACTGATGCCGAAAATAAGTTAAAAGAACGCTTAAAGTCAGAACTAGTTAAAGTAAAAGTTGATCCGTTTCAATTACCGGCAATGGACGGGGCGATGGTTAATTCGGCAAATTTGAAAGGAAAGATCGTTGTTTTAGATTTTTGGGCAACTTGGTGCTTCCCTTGCAAGATGTCTTTTCCCGGTATGCAATTGGCTGTTGATCGCTATGCCAAAGATCCGGAAGTATTTTTCTACTTTATTGCAACCATGGAACGGTCTAAAGACTATAAAAGTAAGATCGAAGAGTACTTCAAACAGACAGGATATCGCTTTAACGTACTTTATGATGAACTAAACAGACAAACGCAAAGTAATAACCTGGTATTTTCCATGTTCACGCCCTTGTTCAAATCTTCGGCCATCCCAAGAAAAGTAATTATAAAAGATGGTTACATGAGATATACCGCTGAAGGTTATAATGGTAGTCCAAGTGAATTGGCAGATGAGATATCTTATGTTATCGAAATGTTGAAGGCAGAGGACTAAATTTAATCTACGAATGAAAAAGATATTTCTTTTAACCAATTTACTATTGCTCTTTTCGTCTCAAGGCATTCTGGCTCAGAAAATAAGTATTGATGATGATGCTTATAAAGAATGGAGACGTGTTACAGATCAAAATATATCAGATGATGGGGAGTGGCTGACATATAATTATGCTTATGCAGATTACATGCTTAGCGAAAAGGACATTCCTTGTACGTACCTCTATAATACTAATACAGGCAAGGAGATATGTTTGAAAAACGCAAGCAACTCCAATTTCTTTAATAATGGGAAATGGTTGAAATATAAGGTAAAAGATTCTACGTTTTTACTTTGTCTGAAGAGTGGAAAAAAGATTTATTGGGATAGAAACATCTCTTTTATGGAACGTCCCAATTCGAACATTATTACGTTCTCAAACACTCTGCCTGATAAGCGGCTAGTTATTTTGAATGTCGAAACCGGAGATAGCACACTTATAGATAACATTGAAGGTTATACTCTTTTTAACAACGATAAATCTATTGTGTATATCAAAAGAGAAAGGAAGGTCAGGTCGCTTATGATTGGTGATTTAGGGGGAAAACACAAAGCTATATACAGCGATGAGAATGGTCTTCTGGGAAGCTTTTCATTAGATAGAGACGGTAAGCGAGTAACCTATACGGTTGCTTCGGACTCACTGCAAATAAGTAATCCTAACTTATTATATTGTTTTTCGGTAAAAGATGGGCGAAGTAATTTGATTTTGGATATAAATGAGATACAGCTTCCGGATAGCTATTGTGTTGTAGGCAAGGCGTATGATATTCCAGAAAATGGGAAACAAATTATGTTGGAGGTCATCTCGAAAATAAGACAAGTACCTAAGGAAATGCGCAAACCCGATAAAAGCTTTGAACTCGAATTATGGACTTGGGACGAAGCTGTATCACAGAGACGTCAGCGTCGGAACGCTAATAGCAATAGCTCTATGAGTTATCCCAAATTTATATATCATATAGACACAAAGAGATGCGTACAGCTTACATCCGGAAGTCCGGAAAATATAATCGTCCCTGATTGTTCCGAGTATGGGTATATTATAGCTACAGATACAAAACCGTATAGCCAGTCATTAGATTGGCTATACGATACATATCTAGATTTGTACCTTGTAAACGCAGATAACGGGGAGACAAAACTTCTTGGGAAAAACTTTCATGACTACCCTATCTGGAGTCCTAATGGAAAATATGCTGTAGTTTATGACGCCATTGAAAAGGCATGGTATAAACTTGATCCAGAGGTTGGTAAGTTTGAAAATATTTCTAAGATTATTGGTTACCCTTTCTATGATGAAGGCTACGATATGCCAAGATCGCCCGATGCATATGGAATTGCAGGTTGGATAAACGGTGGGAATGGAGTAGTGATTTACGACAGGTATGACCTATGGGTTTTCGATCTTTCCGGGATAACAAAACCATATTCATTGACAAAGGGATATGGCCGAAAAAATTGTATTTCATTCCGGCTGTTGAATGCCAATTTTGATCCAAATTTAGATATAACGAAAGATTTGTTGTTGAAAAGTTTTAACGAAAAAACGAAAGGGAAAGGAGTGTATAGCCTTACTTTACGTCAAGGAATTAAGAAACTGATAGATGGTGATTACATCGTTAATGTAAAGAAAATTTCTGCCAATGGAAAAACATGTATATGGACAAAGGAGAATTATCATACATTTGGTGATCTATGGTGTAGTGATGTAAATTTCAGTAATCCGGTTAGAATTACCAATGCAAATCCACAGCAGGAAAAATATAACTGGGGTTCTGTCCGGGTTGTCCGGTGGAAGAATTACGAAGATAAAATGAACGAAGGCCTTCTGTTTTTGCCGGGAAATTATGACTCCACCAAGACTTACCCGATGATTGTCAATTTTTATGAAACGCATTCAAACGATTTACATAACTATATTTTACCTGAACATGGAAGTGCGACAATAAATATAGTTGACTATGTAAGCAATGGATATATTGTTTTCCGTCCTGATGTGCATTTTACCGTAGGAGAACCTGGCGAAAGTTCATACAATGCTGTTGTCAGTGGAACACAAGAGATGATTAAAAGAGGAATTGCAGATAAAGATAGAGTCGGAATACAGGGACACAGCTGGTCGGGGTATCAGGTTGCCTATTTGGTAACGCGGACTAATATCTTTAAATGTGCCAACCCTGAAGCAGGTGTGGTTAATATGGTTTCTAACTACACGGCGTTACGTGAAACGGGTGCCCCACGTATGTTTATGTACGAAGTGGGACAATGTCGTTTAGGAAAAACGCTTTGGGACGACCCTCAGATGTACATCAGTAATTCTCCTATTTTTAATGCCAATAAAATCGAAACGCCTTTACTTATATTTCATTGTGAAAATGATGGGGCTGTTTCTTTTACTCAGGGTCTGGATCTATTTTTTGCTATGCGCAGGCTACATAAGCCTGCATGGCTATTGAATTATAAGAAGGAGGGACATGTACTCAATGGCAGGGCTGCGCAAATTGATCTGGAAATACGAACTAAACAATTCTTCGGATATTATTTGAAAAATGAACCAATGCCTCGGTGGATGAAAGAAGGAATCAAAATAGATGAAAGAGGAATTGATCAAAAATATGATTATGTAAGGACTCCCTGACAGTAATGATCTCTATTCAAAGAGCGTCTAAAGTATGGAAAACTTGCTGCCGCGTATATTAATCCAATTTTTTAACCCTTGATTCGCATTAACAACTAAAGTATAATAACTCTTATCCGCCATTTGTTTTGTTTCTGAAATTCGCTATATTTGTAGGATTATAGAAATAAAATAGAGTGAATTTTATAGAATTTAAGGATAGAATGTTTGATTTAGCATGCTTTAATGTCTATCAGGTATTTGCATGGCAACCGGATTTTGACCGAAACAACATAACTCGATGGGTAAAGAAAGGGTATCTTGTTCGGTTGAGAAAAGGCTATTATGCTTTCCCTGAATACAAAGGCAAGCCGGATTATTCGTTTTACTTTGCTAATCGAATTTATAAGCCGTCCTATATCAGCC
Organism: Bacteroidales bacterium; assembly: GCA_041663505.1. Classification (GTDB taxonomy): domain Bacteria; phylum Bacteroidota; class Bacteroidia; order Bacteroidales; family UBA932; genus Bact-08. The sequence continues at coordinate 58,750 of JBAYMP010000007.1, forward strand.
TCCACACAGCACTATCCTTTTATGGGGTGATACCGGAAGCAGTAGTACAAATAGCCAGTGTTACTTCACTCAAAACGACCTCCTTTACAAATGATTTTGGAGAATATTCCTACAACACCGTAAAAGAGAATATGATGTTTGGATATGATTTGAAACCAATGGCAGACAATCGGGCAATACAGTTTGCAACACCTGAGAAAGCCTTACTTGATTTACTTTACCTCTATCCGTTTTACGGCAACGAACAAGAAATGGAAGAATTACGACTGGATGATGATTATTTACATGATGATTTAAATATAGAGTTACTTATGGAGTATTCTTCAAAATTCCAAATTAAAGCACTGGATCTAAGAGTAAAACTGCTATTAAAAACATACGATTTATGATAAGGATAGAACAGATAAAGAACTATTTTCCAGCACAAATACGAGGGATGTCTATTTTTGACAAGCATATACTGAAAGAGTATCTGCAATTAATGATTATGGATTATCTCTCTTCCACACCATATATCCAGAAGATCACCTTTATAGGTGGTATCAATTTACGTTTATTAAAGGGGATAGATCGTTTCTCCGAAGATTTGGATTTTGATTGCAAAGAGCTTTCTAAGGAAGAATTCATTGAAATGACAAACGGAATAATTCAATTCCTTGGACGTTCCGGACTTCGTGTTGAAACACGAGATAAAGACAATCCGAAATTGACTGCATTTAGATGCAATATTCATTTCCCTGAATTACTATTTGATTTAGAATTGAGCACACATAAGGAAGAGCGTTTCCTGATTAAAATAGAAAGTCAGGATCATCAGGGAATCAAATATGAACCTGTAATCGCAGATATTAAAGAATGCGGTTTCTTTTTCCCGTTTCCGGTTCCTTCCGATGGAGTACTGTGTAGCATGAAAATCGCAGCAATGTTAGCCCGTGCAAAAGGACGTGATTTTTACGATCTGATGTTTTTATTATCACAGACTAAACCTGATTATGATTTTCTATCGAAAAGATGTGGAATAGACAATTTACAAGAATTTATAGAAGCGACTAACAAACTTCTTGAAACCGTTGATTTGAATAAGAAACAGAAGGATTTTGAGCACCTTCTTTTTAATAAAGCGAATAGCGAGAAGATATTGCGATTTGGTGATTTCATTAATCTACTTACATAATAATGCAAATTAAAAGTATATGCACTTATTCATCTCCAATCACATGCAAAGTTATTTCTCCGGTAAGAGAACAGGCAAAGTAGCACGAGAAATAGCGGATCATGAAATTACATGCTCTGGCTAAAAGAGTTGTTGGATTACTTGGATTTGATCCGGTACTTATACATTTACAGAACACAAAAAAAGCAGCTACGTCTCTGTAACTACTTCTTTGAAGGTGGTGCCACCGGGAATC
>JBAYMP010000008.1:0-57349 GCA_041663505.1 Bacteroidales bacterium
TGCTATGTAATTTAAAAAGCCCGAACGGATGATGCATCCGTTTCTCCAGATTCTGGCGATTGAAGAAAGGTTTAGGTTCCACCGGTACACTTCCGATGCTTGCTGCATCAGTTCAAATCCTTGTGCATAAGAGGTAAGCTTGGAGGCATAGAGAGAGTCGTGGATCTCTTTAATATCAGGTGTAGAAAAAGCTTTGGTCACTCTGTGGTACTCTCTGGAGGCAACAACCCGTTTATCCTTTTGTGCAGATAGCGAGCGCTCAAAAACAGCTGTTGCAATCAAGTTAAGAGGCAGGCCAAGATCCATTGCACTCATTACAGACCACTTACCGGTACCTTTTTGTTCTGCTGAGTCTAATATCTTGTCAACCAAATACTCTCCGTTATTGTTCTTATATTTCATTATCTCTGAACTGATTTCAACGAGATAACTCTGTAATTTTCCTCTGTTCCACTCTGCAAACATCTCGCTGATCTGGTCATTGTTGAAATTTACCATTTTTTTTACAACAGAGTATGCCTCTGTGATTAGCTGCATATCTCCATATTCAATGCCGTTGTGGACCATCTTCACAAAGTGTCCGGACCCTCCTTCTCCTATCCATTCACAACAAGATGTTCCATCTTCTGCCTTCGCTGCAATACTTTGAAAAATAGGTTTTATGTAGGGCCAACCCGTTTCTGAACCCCCAGGCATTATTGCAGGTCCCTTCAAGGCCCCCTCTTCGCCACCGGATACTCCTGCACCTATGAAACAGATCCCTTTTGATTCCAGATAAGTTACCCTTTTTGTAGTATCCAGGTAGTTTGAGTTACCTCCGTCAATAACTATATCTCCGGAAACAAGAAGCGGTATAAGTGCCTCTATAATCTGATCTACTGCCGCCCCGGCCTTTACCATCATCATCACTTTGCGGGGAGATTCCAGCGAATCTACCAGACCTTCAATCGTACCGAATCCCTCAATCATCTTTCCTTTTGCTCTTCCCTGCAAAAATTTGTCGGTTACCTCTCCGTTCCTGTTGTATACAGAAACCTTATAGCCCTTGTTCTCCATATTGAGCACAAGATTTTCGCCCATAACAGCGAGTCCTATTAAACCAATATCTGATTTTTTCATAAAACTTCTCTTAATAACATATAAATATAACCTATTAAACAAAAAAAATCCTTACAAGTTTTATAATTTTGTATTTCAGACAGGTAATTTTTAAACGATGAGAAATATTTTACTGTCAGCTTTGATTATATTAGGAGTGACAGCTCTTGTATTTGGTTGTAAAAACAATAAAGAAAATAAAAAGGGAGAGTCGTTTGTCCCTCTGAAAATGGTAGAAGTGCCTGCAATGATTACAGATCCTGCAAATAGGGTTAAGTTTATTGTGGAACATTTCTGGGATGGGATGAATTTTCGCGACACTAATTATCTTTCGAATCTTCAGAATTTGAATGTTCATTTTAGTGCTTATCTGGATTATCTTACCCAGTCTACAAATGAGAGGGCAAAGGCCTCTGTCGCAAACCTGACCGACAGAGCATTGAACGGAGACCCAAAAATTGTCAGGAAATTCCGGGAGATGTTTGAAGCTGCTTTCTATCACCCAAACTCAGTATACAGGAACGAAGAGCTTTACATAATTGTACTTGAAAAATTCACAACTTCAAATAAAATTTCCGAGGCAGAAAAAGTTCCCTTAAAGTATCAGCTTGACCTGGCTTACAGAAACCGTACGGGTACTAAGGCTATTGACTTTAACTATGTGTTGGAAGACGGAAGGGTCAAAAGTCTATATGAAATCAATTCTGAATTCACTCTTCTGATATTTATAGATCCGGACTGTCCAACTTGCCAGTCGGTGATGGAATTGATGAAATCCTCACCAGTCCTTTCCGAATTGAACCGTAGGGTAAAAGTTTTGACTATCTATGCAGGAGTCGATTTCGAAAGATGGATGATGGAGGTTCCGCATATGAACAGGAGGTGGATAAACGGGTGTGACAAGGAGATGAAAATCCAGAATGAATCTCTTTACGATTTAAGGCCCACTCCCGCTCTCTACCTTCTTGACAAACACAAGGTGGTTATTTTAAAAGATGCTCCTTTCAATTATATCGAGGAGTATTTGAAGAAAGTTTAACAATCATAAGTATTTACCTCTACAACTTCATTCTCCTCCAAATACCAGAGGTATCCTTTTACATTTGTAATCCCCATTCCCTTAATCAAACTCATATATCTGGCAACCTGTGTTTTATGAGAAGTTGTCCGTTTTAAACCAAATTTGAAGTCGATGACAATTGCTTCTGCACCTTCCATCAAAACTCTGTCCGGACGACTGATTTTTCCTCCGGGTTCAATAATTTCAAGTTCGTTGTATACTTTTAAAGAGGAATCAAACCAGTGCCTTTCTTTCACGCTTTTCAACATTTCAGAGAGATTGGATAGCAAAGAGACATACTCATCCTCTCTTATCTCACCCTTAATTACGGAAGACCTCACAGAACCGGGCAGATCTTCCGTACGGTAAACACCCGAAAGGATGTTATGCATTATTAATCCATAATTTCTCTTACTGTCGTCATCAAAAAAGTCTGATGAGTTAAGTGAGAGTTTTAGCCTCTCTCCTACAGGAATGGATCTGAATTCCGTGATTTCAATCTCTATCAGCTGAGTATCCTTATGCTCCGGGGCAGGATACCAATCCCCAAAATTGACCGTCAGGTTTTCATCTAGCATATTTTTGTAAAAATTATAAAGAATATCGGCAACAGATTTTGCTTCAATTTCACCCTCTTTTTTTGGAGCTTTCGGTTTTTTGGCGAAAATGATCAACTCTTGTTTAGCTCTTGTAAGCGCAACATATGCAATATTAAGATTGTCCACATAAGCTTTTTGTTTCTCCAGAAGGTAGTCTGAAGAAAAAATAGTCTCTGACAATTTTTTCCCATAGATCAGCGGTATAAATGGTATCATATTAAACGGCTTTCTCTTTGGCTCACACCATATTATGTTCTTTATCATAGAGGCGTGGTCCAATTGAAAATCCATAAAAGGTACTATTACCGCATCTACTCCCAAACCTTTCGCTTTATGGATTGTAAGAACTTTTATAGCATCCTGACCCTCAGGAGAGGATAGCGATAATTTGGGGCTTTTGTCATTCCACCACTCCAGAAAAGAGGCAAGATCGGAGCGGTTGGTTTTCACGTAATCCAGAACCGAATCTAAGAAACCTTGAACCAAAGCAGATTCAGAGCCTTTTATCTCTCCAGGAATATCGGAGATTATTTTTTCACACATTTCATATAGTGGAAGATTCTCTGTTGATTCATCTTTTACAAGGGGAATTTTCTCAAATTCTGCTATGGTATTGTTAATGGAGTCATTGGGGTTGTTATAGAACTTTAGCAGCGAGATTATCTTCATTACTACTTTGGACGATGAGATAAGAAGAGCTTCGTCTGAAATAACAGGATATCCCTTTTCTATCAAGTAATTGACAACCTCGACACCTTCGTCATTTTTTCTTACCAGCAAAGCTATATTTCTGTATCTGTAACCCAATTCTATCAATTTGTCCACCTTTTCCGGAATCTGTTTAAGAACCGTTTCGTGCCATTCCTCTTCCTCCTCCTCAGTATCTATGAATTTTAGCTGGACGTGTCCTTTGTTTCCCAATTTTTGTTGTGGCACACTCTGCTCTACAGTGGAGTATACATCGGCAATGCTTATATCAGCTTTCCCCAGTATTGAATCACATACTTCAGCCGCAAAGGAGAAAAATTTATTATTAAACTCTACAATATTCTCTCCCGACCTCCAGTTCTCATTAAGCTCCTCTTCATCAATCAACTCCTTGTCAAAATCCTTGTAAATGCCGCTGTTCAACAGGTTCCACTCGGAACCGCGCCACCGGTAAATGCTCTGCTTGACATCTCCGACAATAAGATTGTCTTTACCAGATGCCAGACTGTTTTGAATGAGTGGTTTAAAATTCTGCCACTGCATCAATGATGTGTCCTGGAACTCGTCAAGCATAAAATGATCTATTCTGCTCCCAATCTTTTCATAAATGAAAGGGGTATCGGTGCCATCAATTATTTTGTTTAAAAGTTCCGTGGTTTCCGAGAGTAGAACGATATTGTTATCCTTTGAATATTGCTGGATATATTTGTTAATGTCCAAAAGTATGCCAAGAGAGTATATATTTCTCTCAATTTCTCTTGCTGTATTGTAATCTATCCACCTTTCATCCATTTGTATGATCTCCCCCACAAGTTCGTTCAGCCCGTCCGAACAGGCGTTTTCGATGGAGTTGACCAGTGGCGGGTTACTTTTGACAAGTGAATTGCTGTACCAGTTGGAAGGATTATCGTAAAGCTCTTCGAAAGAATTGGTTGGAGGGGCAGTCTCCCCTAATGCAATCTTGGAAAAGTATTTTACCGGAGACCTGCTCCCACCTTTAAAATGTTCAGGTTCAAGATTGTGTCTCTCCATTATTTTAAGTGCCCTCTTTCCAATCTCTGTCAAATCCTTTTCAAAATCCTTGATTATCTTCTCAATGATAATCTTATACTCTGCAAGAAGATTTTTATTTGTAAGCCTTTCGCCCAGCTCCCCGTTTTTGATTTTGAAAGCCTCCTTAAAAATCTGTGACGCTAAATCGTTAATGCCGTTTTTTACATCCCAGGTTTTTCCGCTTTCTATAGATTCGAAAGAGAAGGAGATGAGCCAGTCAAGAAGTTCGGAACTCTCTTCTTTATCCAAGTTAAGGATCATCTGGTCAATTGCTTCGGATAGCACCATGTTCTGGTCCAGTTCAACACTGTAGGAGCTGTTTTTCCCAATTTCCCGGGCAAAAGCTCTCATAGTCTGTTGAAAGAATTTGTCAATGGTAGTGATGGATAAAGACGAGTAATCGTGAAGTATTGCAATAAGTCTTTTTTTTGCAACATTATCAACTTTAGACCGGTTGTAGAGCTCTTCAAGTACTCTTCCCTTCATCTCGTCCGTTGCTTTGTTTGTAAAAGTCACGGCCAGGATGTGGTGGTAAGCATTCTCATCCTTAAGAAGTAACCTCAGATATTCGCGGGTTAAATTGTGTGTTTTACCCGAACCTGCCGAAGCTTTGTATATTTTCAGTTTTCCCATATCTACCTGCAAATTACAGTATAAGGACAATACTGGCATCTCTTCTGATCATTGGTCTGTATAAAAGGAGTGGATGGGTCGAAAATATTTAACAGAGTATCATTCAATAATTTTGCAAATTGGTCTAAAATTTCTTTATCTATAATCATCTCCAGATTGGTCTCCCGGAAAAGTTCTCTCAAAAGGTAGGGGGAGATAATCACATTTTCATCTTTCTGAAGCATAAGTGCGTAAAGTATCATCTGAAAAGCAATTTTGTTTCTTTTCTTCTGAGTAGTGTCGAACAGATTCTCCAGAGCAGCGAATGACAATCCGCCTGAACCCGTCTTGTAATCAACAATTCTCAACACTCCTTCTCTTCTGTCTATTCTGTCGATAAATCCCTTTATTCCTACAACCATTCCGTTATCCAAGGTAAAATCGTAATAATATCTCTGCTCGGAACTTATATACTCGAACGGAGTTTTGGCCTTGTCGTAGAATATGGTCTGTTGAACATATCTGATTATTAGTTTTTGAATAAGTAAATTATGTCCCTTTATTTCACTTATATTAAGAACTTTATAAAATGCATCCTTCGTTGCTTTTTCTATTTTTTCTGTATCATCTGCCAGACGTGACAACATATCGCGATTAACAGTATATCCCTTAAAATCTTTGTAAAGCAGCTCCATCGAATTGTGGAAAATTGATCCGAATGTATCTGCCTCGACCCCTTCAGAAACCCTCTCCTCCTCGGTTACTCCCTTGATAAACTGAAAATAAAACTTCAAGGGACAATCGATATATGTGTTTATTGAGCTGGCAGATAGTGCGCTGCTTCCCCCTTTCAAAAATAGTCCGGCTATTGTTTTTACTATCTCCTGGCTTTTTTCTATGACTATTGCTTCTCGCTTGTGCGAAGTGACTTTGAAGGTTGCAATACTCTCTTTTAACGGAAGTTGATAATGATATTTCAACTGATGAATAAACCGGCTCATCTCTCCGGTTTGCATACCATCGCTTCTCGTGTCATAGAGTAAAAAAACTTTTTTAGCTCTGCAGATAAGCCTATAAAAATGGTATGCTGCTACTCCATCCTTGAACTCATAATCAGGCATTGCAAAACCTTTTCTAAGGTTATACGGGATAAACGAATTTGCCGGAGATTTTGACGGAAAAACTCCATCATTCATAGAGCAAATTACTACATTATCAAAATCCAATGCTCTGGTTTCTAGAACACCCATAATCTGCAAGCCTGCCAGAGGCTCACCTTTGAAGGGAATCGAGGTGCTGTTGACAACCTGCATGAGGAGTTTGTAATAAGTGTCAACATTTATTGGAATTTTCAGGTCTCCCAGTCTTGAAACAGCGGTATAGAAGAAATATATAAACTCCTTCTCAATTTTTGTAAGTTCAACCGCATTATTCAGATATTCAAGTATTTCAAGTAAATAAGAAGAAATATCACTGGTATGTCTGAAAATCATTTTTAGCAACGGATGACCGCTAAACTCAATTTCGTCTATATAGACCATATTGCCGTCAGTAATTCTTTTCAGCAACAGATCTGCTTCATTCTTCACCACCATTTTTATATAATGGTGCTTAAGCACCGGAACAACCCTCCTGTAGTAGAAAGGACCTTTCTGAAGCTCCATAATACTCTGCATAAGAGAGACAATAGAACCATATCTGAGAGGATATCCCATTGTAACATTAACCGACTCCACCTCCTCCGGTATGGAGTAGAGAACAGGCATGAGGAGAGATTCGTCGGGCAAAACCACGGCTGTCTCTAATCCTCCCCCAACCTCCTTCACAATTTTTGAAATCATTCTGGCCTCACCAACTGCCGACGGTATACCAATGACTTCAATCTCCCGTGATTGTCCGGCACTAAAATCCAAATCATACTTTGAAGGGAAAAGAGCTATATTTTCTCTCATAAAAAGAGAGGCTTTATTGTTGCTATCCCTTATAATATCATCGCTGAAATCCCAGTAAAAATCTGCAATTCCTGCTTTTTTCAGGGTTTCAAGAAGCTTTTTTTCGCAAGCACTGAGAGCATTGAAGCCTATGAAGACTATACCACGAAATCCGGACAATTTGTCAATTAGCGAAAGACAATCATCTCCCTTTTTTATGATATCTTCGGCTGTTTTTCTGTATATCATCCCATCATACCCAAGATTATTTGATTCCAGCTCCGCTTTGAACCTCAGATATAGCGGATATAAGATCTCCCAGGTGGCTATGAATTTTTCTTTTTTCTCACTGTCACCCACCGGCAAGAAGTTTGACCAAAATGTTTGAACAGCCTCCAGTTGTTTTTTTGAGAGGAAAGAGTAGTCACTCTCTATCTCTTTGATATTTTTGATATTTTTGAAGAGCCTTTTTGCATCTACAAGATATTTGTCTACATCATCGAAATCACCAAGAATTACATCTCCCCAAAAAATGAACTCGTCAAAACTCTCTTTGGAACCGGATAGCTCCATATAGATGTTATAAAGTCTGGAAAGGGCATCTATCCTGTCTACCGGAGTTAATCCGGACAGCAGGATAAAGAGATCTTTGATAGTCATTATTGTAGGAGAAAATAGTGGCCCGGAGGCGATCTCTCCTATCTGTTTCTGAAAAAAGAGACCAGCTCTACGGTTTGGAAAAACAAAACAGAACTCCTTGATTTTCTGACCTTCTCCGGAGTAGTAAGCAGATGCTATTTGTGACAGAAATTTCATCAGAATCGCTCTCTTAGTTCCCGGGCCTTCTTTTCGTAACCGGGTTTACCCAATAGTGCAAACATGTTTGTTTTGTAGTCTTCCACTCCCGGTTGGTCAAATGGATTTATACCTATCATGTAAGCACTGATTCCGCAAGCAAATTCAAAGAAATAGAAAAGTGCACCTAAATAATACTCATTCATTGATGATATCCGGATCTGAATATTAGGAACACCTCCGTCTGTATGGGCAATTCTTGTCCCCAGCTCTGCCATCTTGTTGCATTCATCAATCGATTTTCCGGAAAGGAAATTGAGAGAATCGCTGTTTTGCGGGTCATTAGGAATTGTCAATGAACGGTTTGATTTATCTATGCTCAATACAGTTTCGAAAATAGTCCTCTCTCCATCCTGAATATACTGACCCATAGAATGAAGATCTGTTGTAAAGTTTACTGATACAGGAAAGATTCCTTTGCCCTCCTTTCCCTCACTCTCACCATAAAGCTGTTTCCACCATTCAGAAAAATATTGCAATTTCGGGTTATAGTTCACCAGAATTTCATTTTTTTTACCCTTTGAATAGAGCGCATTCCTAATTGCTGCATACATAATTGCAGGATTGTCTATAGATTTTGTTGTACAAATTTTCCTCATATCTGCCGCGCCTTCCAGCATTTTTCTGATGTCATAACCTGCTAAAGCAACAGGGAGCATGCCAACAGGAGTTAGAACAGAGTATCTGCCTCCCACATTATCTGGAATTACAAAGGTCGGATAGCCCTCCTGAAGAGCTAAACTCTTTAATGCACCACGGGCGATATCTGTAACTGCAACTATCCTTCTCTTTGTTTCGTTCTTCCCGTACTTCTGCTCCAGGTGATTCTTAATGATTCTGAACGCCACAGCCGGCTCGGTGGTTGTTCCCGATTTTGAAATAACCACACAGGCGCTAGAATGGTCTTTCAACAAATCCATCAGTTCCGAAAGATACTCTTCTGACAGATTCTGACCTGCATATACAATTGCGGGACAGCTTTTCTTTCCAAGTTGTATTTCAAATGCGTGCGAAAGAGCATCTATTGCGGCCTTTGCTCCCAGATATGATCCTCCAATGCCAACCACCACGACTATTTCGATATCACTACTCCATCTTTTAACGATATCATCAATCTCATTGCAAATAGAACCGGCTGTTTTGGAAGGAAGGTCAATCCAACCCAGAAAATCACTTCCTCTTCCACTTCCATTTACAAGAGTATCAAAAGAGCTGTAAGCCCTTCCCAATGATTCCCCTAATTCTTTTTCAGACACGAAACCTTTTGTAGCTTGTAAATTAAGCTTAACTATTTTATCCATAATATTTCAAAATTAGTTTATTGCAACTGTTCGGTTAGCTGTTTAAAAATATATGCAGGGTACTTATCTTCGTATAAAATCCTGTACATAGCTTCTGCAATTGGCATGTCTACGCCAAATTTCTTATTCATCTCGTAAATACATTTTGTGCCGTAATACCCTTCTGCAACCATATTCATCTCCATCTGGGCCGATTGCACAGAGTAACCCTTACCTATCATAGTCCCGAATGTCCTGTTTCTGCTGAACTGGGAGTAACAGGTAACCAGAAGGTCTCCAAGATAAGCACTCTTGGATGTTTTTCGGTTTGGATCTGGATGAGAAGCACGAAGGAAGTCTCTCATTTCATGGAAAGAACTGGTTATCAATACTGCCATAAAGTTATCTCCATAAGAGAGAGAGTGACATACACCGGCAGCAACGGCATAGATATTTTTCAGGACAGCAGCATATTCAACTCCGTAAATATCTGTTCCGGCAACTGTCTTGATATAACTGCAGTTAAATACATCGCACATACTCCTTGCCACCTCTATATGCTTGCTGGAAAGTGTGAGATAGGACAACCTCTCCATAGCAACCTCCTCTGCATGACAAGGGCCGCTGACAACTCCTATCCTGTCGTAAGGTACATTGTGGTTCTTATTGAAGTATTCTGCGATAGTGATATTGTCACCCGGGATAATTCCCTTAATAGCAGATATTATGAATTTATCCTCCAATGATCTCTCGATTTTTACAACTTCGGCCAGAAAATAGGCAGACGGTATACAGAAAACCAGCACATCAGCAGAATCAATGACTTCATTAATCTCTGAGCTCATAAATATCTTCTCCGGATCGAACTGGACAGCTGTGAGATAATAAGGATTATGGCTGGTCTTCTTTATGTGTTCTATCATCTCATCGTCTCTTACATACCAGGAGACTTTTCCTTTGTTGGACAGAAGCAACTTTACAAGAGCAGTTGCCCAGCTTCCACTACCAATCATCGCAAAACGAAGATTATCTCTTTCAAAAAAATTTTCCATCACAATAATAAACAGTTATTTTGCTACACAATCATTTACAAATATACCCAATTTGGAATATTATCTAAATAAAACTTCTACATTTGTCACAGCAAGAATCATTCCTGACAATGTTCCAAAACTCACTTTTCAATAAAGCTTTTACAGGTGGCAACCTCTCCCTTGAGGAGGGTATGAAGTTATATGAATCAGTACCTGTGGGCGGCTTACTGTCACTTGCAAACCAGATAAGGTTTAAACACAATCCAAAGAGAGAGGTTAGCTGGCAGATTGACCGTAATGTCAATTATACGAACATCTGCATATCCGGGTGCATATTTTGCAATTTTCACTGCACCTTGTCTCAGAAAGAGAAGAGCTATACAACATCTTCAGAAGAGTATCGTCATAAAATTGAGGAGCTGCATAAGCTTGGCGGAGATCAACTGCTTTTACAGGGTGGGCTTCATCCAAATTACGATATTGCATATTACGAGAATCTCTTCAAAGAGCTCAAGTCAATTGACCCAAATCTCAAGTTGAATGCATTGGGCCCTCCTGAAGTATCGCATATAGCAAAGTTGAGCAAGCTGACAATAAAGCAGACACTGGAAAGATTGGTAGCAGCTGGTTTAGACACACTTCCCGGAGCAGGAGCCGAGATTCTTTCCGAAAGAGTGAGAAAAATACTCTCTCCCGGAAAGCCAAACAGCAAACAATGGGAAGATGTGATGAGAGAGGCTCATAAACTGGGTATCGGTACAACTGCCACAATGGTGTACGGACATATCGAGACGGTTCAGGAGAGGATACAACACCTTATTTTACTCAGAGATATTCAAGCTGTAAAACCTGAGGGTGCTCCGGGATTCAGGGCTTTCATCTGCTGGCCTATGCAGACAGAAAGTACCAAGCTCGGCGAGAGATTTGAGATCGAACCGCTCAGTCCAATTGAACATCTCAAAATGGTTGCCATTTCCAGAATAATTCTCAATAATATTCCTCATATTCAAGCCTCTTGGCTCACAATAGGCAAGGAGACAGCGCAATTAGGTCTTCACTCGGGTGCAGACGATATGGGTTCCGTAATGATTGAGGAGAATGTGGTTTCATCTGCGGGTGCAACAGTAAGCATGAATGCAGAGCAGATGCAGAAGACTATAAGAGAGGCTGGGTTTGAACCCTGGATGAGGAATCAGGATTACACTCCACGCTCGTTCTGACATACTCTTCATCAACAGGAAGATTGGATCTGAGCGAAGCCTCTACAGCCAGCCGGTCGCACCGTTCATTCTCCGGGTGTCCCGAGTGCCCTTTAATCCATACAAATTTAACCCTGTGCTTTCTGTATACTACCAGAAACCTTTTCCAAAGGTCGGAATTCTTCTTTTTCGCAAAATTTTTGAGTTCCCAGCTAAAAAGCCATCCTTTATTTATTGCGTCACAGACATAAGATGAATCGCTAAACACTTGTACCTCCGAGTTTGCCCTCCTGATAGCTTCAAGTCCCAGAATTACAGCCAAAAGCTCCATTCTGTTGTTAGTGGTACAGTCAAACCCTCCTGACAGTTCTTTATAGTGCTTTCCCGACTTTAGAATTACACCATAACCCCCTGGTCCGGGATTACCCTTGGCTGCCCCATCGGTAAACAAATCTATCATACTCGCTACTTGTCTGATGGAGTCTCTACACTAAGGGGATTTGACCTAAGCTGGTCATACTCAATTCTGTTTTTATAAATATCACAAGCTGTGTAAATTGCTGATATCATTGAGGCAGGATTGGCTTTGTTTTTGCCTACCAGATCATATGCGGTTCCGTGGTCCGGAGAGGTTCTGATAATTGACAGGCCGGCTGTAAAATTCACGCCGTTTTCGAAGGATAATGTCTTAAACGGAATCAACCCCTGGTCGTGATACATCGAGAGAACTGCATCGAACTTCTTTAGCAGATCGCTGGCAAAGAAGCCATCAGGAGAGTAAGGACCAAAAACAAGTATTCCTTTATCTGAAGCCTCCTTGATAGCAGGCTTTATAATATCCTCTTCTTCGTTTCCCAGCAAACCCTGATCCCCGCAATGCGGATTAAGGGCAAGAACTGCAATTTTAGGTCTGTGTACAGCGAAATCTCTCTTGAGAGATTCATTCATTATATCAAGTTTTTCTACTATCAACTTGGAATTGATAGATTTAGAAACCTGAGAGACGGGAATATGGTTTGTTACCAGCCCGACTTTTAATAAGTCTGACACTAAAAACATAAGCGAATCCTTTGCTCCGAACTCCTTTGTAAAGTACTCTGTATGGCCACAAAAGCTGAACCCCTCCCTATGTACTTCCGATTTATTGAAAGGTGCAGTAACAATAGCCTGGGTATGACCGTTTTTCAAATCTTTCACTGCCTCCTCAATTGCAATAAGAGCTCCTTTTGATCCGTCTTCGGTCTGTTTCCCAGGTTCCAGAAGTAGATTTTCCGGTACGCAATTTATTATATTTATTCTCTTGGGGTGTGCCTCCTTTGCCGAGTTGATTACATTAGTGGAGAAGTTCTCCAGATCTGGAATTTGCTTTTTATAGAAGCCAAATATTTTTGATGAGCCATAGATAACAGGTGTACAGATTTCCAACATTCTCAAATCTGATAAAGCTTTAATAATAACCTCATAAGAAATGCTATTGCTATCTCCCTGAGTGATCCCTACAACTATCTTATTATTCATTATCTTTACTTAATTATTAAATTTTTGCAAGGTACAAAATTTCGATAAGATTCTTATATTTGTGACTATGTCAACGATTTTAGATAGTGATATAAAGTATTTGCCTGGTATCGGCCCAAAAAGGGCAGAACTTCTCTCCAAAGAGTTAAATATCCGGTGTTTCAGAGATATGCTCTACCTTTTTCCGTTTAGATACATAGACAGAACAAAAATTTATTCTATATCCGAGATTGAGTCCAGTATGAGCTACATACAACTGCGGGGTAAAATTACCAGAATAAATCTCGTTGGGGAGAAAGGGCCGGCCAAAAGGTTAGTGGCTACACTCACAGACCCGACAGGTGTAATCGACCTTATCTTTTTTAAAGGAATAAAGTGGTTCAAAGACAAACTTAAACTTTACAATGAATATATTGTTTTTGGAAAACCTACAATCTTTAACCAGACATTAAATATGGTGCACCCCGAGATTGATCTTGCAACTGAGGAGAACACTCTGTACAGCGGCAATATGATTGGTGTTTATACTTCAACCGAGCGTCTAAGGAATAATGGTTTGGGTAACAAACAATTTGCAAAATTTCAGTCGGCAGTGCTTAAGCAGTCCACAGACGGAATAACTGAGACTCTCCCGGATTACCTGTTAAGGGATAAAAAATTGTTGCCATTGCGGACCTCTTTGCAGAACATTCATTTCCCGGCAAATCTGAAAATTTTGGCCCAAGCCCAGATGCGTCTGAAGTTTGAGGAACTGTTTTTTCTGCAACTGTCTCTATTAAAGCAGAAGAGTTTGAGAGAGAGAAATGTAAAAGGTTTTTTGATGCCCCGTGTGGGAAATTATTTCAACACCTGTTTCAAAAACATACCTTTTGAACTTACTGGTGCCCAAAAGAGGGTAATAAAAGAGATCCGGAGAGATCTTGTAAGCGGCCGGCAGATGAATCGTCTTTTACAGGGTGATGTCGGTAGTGGAAAGACAATGGTTGCAGTCTTGTGTGCACTGATTGCAGCTGATAACGGCTACCAGTCGTGTATTATGGCCCCTACCGAAGTTTTGGCAAATCAACACTACAACAGTGTCTTTAAAATAATTCAAGACTCGGGAATAAATGTTGCCCTTCTTACTGGCAGTACAAAGACAAAAGAGAGGAAGAAAATTCTGGAGAATCTCATAAACGGCAATATTCACATTCTTTTTGGCACCCACGCATTAATAGAGGATACCGTTCAGTTTTCCAGACTGGGCTTTGCAGTAATAGATGAGCAGCATCGTTTCGGAGTTGAACAGAGGGCAAGGTTGTGGAGCAAATCGGAGGAGGTCCCTCACGTGCTGGTAATGACAGCGACTCCTATTCCACGAACCCTGGCAATGACACTTTACGGAGATTTGGATGTCTCACTCTTGGACGAGCTTCCTCCTGGCAGAAAATCTATTCAGACAATCCACGCAACAGAGACACAACGAGGGAGGATATATAGTTTCATGCGTGAACAGATTAAAGCCGGAAGACAAATATTTGTAGTCTATCCATTGATTAAAGAGAGTGAAAAAATGGACTACAAAAACCTCCAGGAGGGGTATGAGCATATAGTCCAAGAATTTAAACAACCGGATTACATAACAGCTGTTGTTCACGGACAACAAAAAAACGAAGACAAAGCACATGATATGGATCTTTTTGTAAAGGGAAGAGCGAACATTTTAGTATCTACATCGGTTATAGAAGTGGGTGTAGACGTTCCTAACGCCTCCGTGATGATGATTGAGAGTGCCGAAAGATTCGGGTTATCTCAACTCCATCAACTGAGAGGACGTGTAGGAAGAGGGTCAGAAAGTTCTTACTGCATACTGATGACAGGATATAAGCTAACAAAGGAGTCCCGCCAGAGAATTGATCTTATGTGTTCCACTCAGGATGGTTTTGAACTGGCTGAGGCAGACCTGAGGATGAGAGGCCCGGGCGATTTGGAGGGGACGCAACAGAGCGGGCTTGCAGTAGAACTGCACATATCCAATCTCTCCAAAGACTCTCAGATTCTGGAGGATGCCAGACAATATGCTCAGAAGGTTCTGGATATCGACCCACTGATTGAAAGCGAACAAAACAGGCTGCTGAGAGAGGGGTTGGCTGCACTTAGGAAAGATGATAAGGATTATTCACAAATCAGCTGATAATACAACATAAAATGAAATACATAGGAGCACACATAAGTGCATCGGGAGGGGTGGAAAATGCCCCGGTAAATGCACAAAATATAGGAGCAACTGCATTTGCTCTTTTTACAAAAAATCAAAGACAGTGGATATCTGCACCGCTAACCAAAAAGAGCATCGAGCTCTTCAAGGAACGTTGCGTGCAATATGGCTACACGCCTAAGCAGATACTGCCTCACGATAGTTATCTGATTAATCTGGGACATCCGGAGAGGGAAGGTTTGGAAAAGTCCAGAGCCGCATTTCTGGACGAGATGCAACGTTGCGAGCAGCTTGGTCTGGACAGGTTGAATTTCCACCCCGGGAGTCACCTGAGCAAGATAGGCATAGAAGAGTGCCTGAGCAGAATTGCCGAATCTATAAATTTCGCGTTGGATAAGACAATGGGGGTAACAGCTGTAATTGAAAACACTGCCGGTCAAGGGACAAATCTTGGGCACACATTTGAGCAGATTGCAGAAATCATATGGCAGGTTGAGGACAAGAGCAGGGTTGGTGTATGTATAGACACCTGCCACTCCTTTGCGGCAGGTTACGATCTTTCAACTCCAGAGGGGTTTAAAACATCATTTGAGCACCTCGACAAAGTAGTAGGATTCAAATATCTGAAAGGAATGCATCTGAACGATGCCAAAAAAGGGTTGAATTCCCGGGTTGACAGACACGACTCAATTGGTAAAGGTCTTTTGGGTGCAGAGACCTTCAAAGTACTGATGAAGGATCCCCGGTTTGATAATATACCGCTCATTCTCGAGACACCAAACGAGGAGATATGGAAGGAGGAGATTGAACAACTCAGAGCCTTAGTTACCAGGTAGATTTTAAACCGGCAGTTCTGTTGAAAATTGGTTTTTGAGGAGTCGAATCCGGATCTATTATAAAATAACCAAGTCTTTCGAATTGAACAGCTATAGCAGAGTTGTCTTCCATAAGAGCTGGTTCTGCATAGCCACTTGTAATATCCAGAGAATGAGGATTAAGATAATCTTTATAGTCCGAACCTTCAGGTATTGAATCCATCTCCGCTTCAGTAAACAGACGGTCAAACAGACGAACTTCTATCTCTTTTGCATATTCTGCAGATACCCAATGTATGTTCCCTTTTACAGAGCGCCATTGTCCGCCGCCATGGTTGCTGGTAGGGTCGTATGTACACCTGATCTCAACAATTTCACCCGAATCGTTCTTTATAACCTCTTCGCACTTTATAATATAGGCGTATTTAAGTCGCACCTCACCGCCTGGCTGGAGTCTGAAATATTTCTTAGGAGGATTCTCCATAAAATCTTCCCTCTCTATATAAAGCACTTTTGAAAAAGGAACCTTACGGACGCCTGCATTTGGATCTTCAGGATTTATTGTAGGAGTACAGAACTCTCTCTTGCCCTCAGGATAGTTTATGATTGTAAGCCTTACCGGGTTAAGTACAGTCATATATCTGTTTGCCCGTTTATTGAGATCTTCACGGACACACCACTCAAGAAGCGAAAGGTCAATAATGTTATCCCGTTTTGCTACACCCACCTTTTCGGCAAAAAGCCTGATACTTTCGGGAGTAAAGCCTCTTCTGCGGAGTCCGCAGATCGTAGGCATCCTTGGATCATCCCAACCTGATACATAATTGTTTTTGACCAGTTCAAGAAGCTTTCGCTTACTCATAACAGTATAAGTCAGGTTCAATCTTGCAAACTCATATTGATGAGAAGGAAAAATTCCAAGTTTTTCTATAAACCAGTCATAAAGAGGACGATGAACGTCAAATTCTAAGGTGCAGATCGAGTGGGTTATGTTTTCGATAGAATCACTCTGTCCATGTGCATAATCGTACATTGGATAGATGCACCATTTGTCCCCAGTTCTGTGGTGATTAGCGTGAATTATTCTATACAGAATCGGGTCACGCATCAACATATTCGGGTTGGACATGTCAAGCTTTGCGCGGAGAACTTTCTCTCCGCCGTTGTACTTACCGGCACGCATATCAGCAAAAATTGCAAGATTTTCCTCTACTCCTCTCTCCCTGTAGGGACTTGGCTTTCCGGGTTGATTGACGGTACCCCTGTTAAGGCGGATCTCATCCTGAGTCTGATCATCTACATATGCCAGACCCTTTTTGATGAGCTCCTGAGCCCATATGTATAGTTGCTCAAAATAGTCCGATGCATAGAACTCGTTGGCCCATTGAAAACCCAGCCAATTCACATCACCTTTGATAGAGTCGACATATTCAACATCCTCCTTTGTGGGGTTTGTGTCGTCAAAGCGGAGATTGGTCTTTCCGCCGTATTTTTTTGCAAGACCAAAGTTCAGGCAGATACTCTTGGCGTGTCCGATGTGCAAATACCCGTTGGGTTCAGGCGGGAAACGGGTTAACACCGTTTTATACTTACCACTGGCTAAATCAGCTTCTATTATTTCTTCAAGAAAATTCAATGAACGCTCCTCTGCGCTATCTTTCTTTAGTTCTTCCATACAGTGCATTTAATAACGTGCAAATATAAGATTTCTTTGCTTAACTTTGTGATCTAAACATTTTGATATATGATTTTATCTATGACCGGCTACGGTAAAGCCGAGTCCCAATTCGGACAAAATAAACTTGTTGTGGAAATACGTTCGGTAAATGGCAAGAACTCCGACATAAGTTTAAAATCGTCGCTAATTCCAAGGGAGAGGGAGGTTGAAGTGAGACAGATGGTAAATCAGGCTTTGCAACGGGGAAATATAGATCTTTTTGCCAATGTGGAATATGCCCAGGAGAGCGATAACAAAACAATAAACAAGCAGATGTTTATCTCCTACTACAACCAGATAAGGGCAATAAACGAAGAACTGGATGAAAAACTTGGTTATTCAGGCCTGATAAATTGCATATTGAAACTTCCGGATGTGATTGAAAATAAAAAGGATGAGTATGAAGATATATGGGAACAATTAAAGTGCTGCATAAAGGAGGCTCTAAGATTATTGACGGAATTCAGAGCCACAGAGGGGAAAAAATTAGAAGAGGATATAAGGGGTCGTGTCGGTTACATAATGGATCATCTGGGCGAGATTGAGAAGTATGAAGCAGAGCGCATTGAGGTTATTAAGCAACGGTTGACGGGCCGGCTTGAGGAGTTATCATATTCTTTGGACAGAAACAGATTAGAGCAGGAGATTATCTACTATCTGGAAAAGCTGGATGTTACAGAGGAGAAGGTGAGACTTAAACAGCACTGCAAGTATTTCATTGAGACTCTGGACAAAGAGGACTATCCCGGGAAAAAACTGGGTTTCATAGCACAGGAGATGGGTCGTGAGATTAATACTCTGGGTTCAAAGGCAAATCATGCAGAGATACAAAAATGGGTTGTAAGGATGAAGGATGAGCTCGAAAAGATAAAAGAGCAGTCGTTGAACATTCTGTAATTTGTTTAGTATTTGAAAAACTTGTTGTTAAAGTTAACAAGATAAACCTTTTCGACTGCACGGGTCAATGCGGTATAGAGCCATTTCAGGTCGTCAATGGAGATTTGGTCGCTCCAAAAGGGGTTGTCTATAAAAACTCTTCTCCACTGACCACCCTGTGATTTGTGACAGGTTATTGCTGAGGCGAATTTAATCTGCAAAGCGTTGAAATACTTATCTTCTCTCACTGCTGCAATTCTTTTCCGCTTAGATTTAATATTGGAATAGTCCTCCATTATCTCTGTAAAAAGCCTTCTTTGTTGCTCCATTCCAAGCGATGCTGTTTCGCTGTCCAGGGTATCCAGAATTATCTTGGCTTTAATCTCCAAATCGTTGTAGTCGGCAAAACGAAGAGTTGCCTCGGCAAAGTTTAAACCATACCTCTCCTCATACTTAGAGATTTTCATCAATTCTGCAACATCTCCGTTGGCAATAAAGTCCATCTCCTCAATGTCGTCTATGAATTGGTAACAATTCTTTACTACCATCAGCTTATCCCCTTTGTTTAACCTCTCCTCTCTGAACAGAAGCTTGGATCTTATCCCCTGATTGTACCTGTTCGCAAGCTTGTTTGAACGGCATAAAACAAGCGTTTCGTCAATCCCTGCCTTGTCAAAGGAGTTTCCAAGTTCTTCCAGTAGCTCTCCGCCACCAATTCTGCAAACATCATCAAACCCATCCAATTCGAATTTAGGGAAAACGATATTTCCATCCTCTATCATTTCACGCAAAATCGTTGCATTATGCAATATCCCGGACTCTTTTGCCTGCCGTACAACACTTTTAAGCTGAGAAAAGCGTACTTGTCCGTATTGCTGCAAATAGCCTGGATCCAAAGCCTCCGAAATAGTCAGGCCAATCGGCGGCAGTTGGGCCGAATCTCCCATCAGAAGTAGTTTGTTGTTCTCATTCGAATTTACAAAAGCCACCAGATCGTCCAGAAGACGACCGGAACCGAACGATGACAGTTCACCGTTGCCGTTTGAGAGAAGGGATGCCTCATCCACAATGTAGATGGTCTCTTTGCTGTGGTTCACATTAAGAGTAAACGTTCCCACACCGTCACTCATAGATTTTTGTCTGTAAATCTGCTTGTGAATTGTGTATGCACAGGTACCTGTATAATTTGACAGGACCTTTGCCGCCTTGCCGGTTGGTGCCATAAGAATTACATTCTGGTCAAACTCTTTAAGTGTAGCTACAAGTGCAGCGATAGCCGATGTTTTGCCGGTTCCTGCATAGCCATTAACCAGCATTATCTCGTGCTTATCTTTTTCTACTACAAATTGTGCTAATGATTCAAAAAGATTTTTCTGGCAAGAGGTAGGTTCAAAGCCTAACTTTGATATCATTTTGTCATATAGAAAGTTCTCAACCAATTTTTACCTCCATTTATGAATAAATAATACTAAAAACAACGGGTAAATCTCCAGACGACCCAGCAACATCTCTATAGAGAGTACAAATTTGCCTAAGGCCGGAAAATCGGAGTAGTTACCTAATGAACCAATTGAACCGAAACCTGTTGTTGTGCCGCACGAAATTACCTGAAAGAAACCATCTCTTAAAGCGTCTCCCCATTTATCCACAGTCCCTGTCAATTTAATATCTAAGCTCACCAGAAGTCCGCCTGCCAAAGTCGATATTACGTAATACCTTATAATAGGCGATTTGAACAGATTCATCGATTTTCCTGTTGCGGCACCGTAAAGGAGCCCGAAGTGCATGCCGGACAGCAGCATAAAGACCATAATAATTATCTCTATACTGGCAGAATCGAAGGCTCTTATGGATAGGTTCTTCGTACTGAACCCTCCGGTTGCAATTGTACTGAAAGAGTGGTTGACTGCATCAAAAAGATTCATTCCGGCTATTATCAGAAGAATCGTCTCCAACAGTGTCAAACCGATATAGACAAATGCGATTATCCTGATGGTCCGATATGCCTTGAATCTGTAGTTTCCCTGTGAAAGACTGGATATCTCTATTTTATTAAGCTTCATTCTTAAAGAGCTCACAGTGGGAAGCAGCAGAAGCATAAAAAGCACTACTCCTCCCAGCCAGTGTGTGGACGATCTCCAGAAAAGAAGGTCTTTAGGCAAATTCTCGACGTCAGTAAGAATTGTAGCACCTGTTGTTGTATAGCCAGAGACACTTTCATACCAAGAGTTTATAATTGAAAACTCACCACCATACAGTATATATGGAAGCATGCCAAAGAGGCAAGAGAGGATCCAGGAGAAAACGACTATTGTAAAGCCCTCTTTAATGTTAATTTCTGCCACATTCTTTACAAAGATAAGTGGGAAGAAACCGGTCATAAAGGTTATCATTGCACTGAGAATCAGAGGAGAAAAAGAGGAATCGAAATCATACAAAGCCGACACAATAGCAGATATCAGCATAAACAGAGCATTCAACAGAAGTACGATCCCAATATATCTTGTTACTACGTTAATGTTCATTCTGTCTGCTCTTCTTCAGATTTTTATTTTCATCTATCACCCCCTTTACTTCGCTGTTCAAATCCTGAATTTCATCATCATTATCGAATTTAACATTATAACCTTTGTTGTACTCCTTATAATTTTTTATACCCTTGGATATGAGCAGTATAGGTGATATAAAATAGAGATTTATGAAATAGTTGAACAACAACACCAGCAGGATTCCGGCACCGACAGCAATAATTCCCGGCATAATACTTCTGTAATACCCATTCTGAAGCTCCTTGGTGTTCTCTGCCAACGCCTGTTGTGTCAATAAGCCAAGCTTTTGTTTATATATTCTCAGATTGTTGTAGGCAGGCTTAAGTTCATTGTTGTACCACTCATTCCTGCTTTTTACATCCTGCAGCATAATTTTTGAAGACTGGCTTATCACCGACAGATAGTCCGAATATGCAATGGTAAGAGAATCTGCAATTGCCACCTCCGCCTGTGAAGAGAAATTATTTTTAATGCTGGCTATATAGTTGTCAAAACGGTCATCGTACAAAATTTGGACAGAAGTTATGGAAGAGTTTTGAATCATCCTGCTCAAAAGCACAAAGTTATACTCATCCGTAATCTCAAGCAGCATTCTGGATGTGTTGATACTATTTAGATTATCTCTGATCAGTTTTGTAACCGAATTGCGCATTCTGTTGAATTCAAACACAGAAACCACGCATGAAAAGAACAGGACCGCCCCGATGACTACAAAACCAAGTGAAATTTTTCTCCGTATTCCCATAGTTTTAGTTTAATATGCAAATATATATAGATAAGCTTTCAAATAAAACAGCCTTCCGGATATTATTCCGAAAGGCTATCAATTATTCTATAAATTAAGATTTACTTAACTGTATTCATATGGACAATCATTTCCAGTACCTTGTTTGAATATCCCCATTCATTATCGTACCATGCAACAACTTTTACAAAGTTAGGATTCAAAGAGATTCCTGCTTCTGCATCAAAAATCGAAGTGCGCGGATCTGTAATGAAATCCGATGAAACGACCGCTTCTTCTGTATATCCGAGAATACCTTTGAGTTCACCTTCAGACGCTTTCTTCATAGCATCTTTAATCTCCTGATAGCTGGCACCCTTTTCAAGACGGCAGGTAAGATCTACAACAGATACATCAACAGTTGGAACGCGGAAAGACATACCTGTCAACTTTCCATTCATCTCAGGAATTACTTTGCCGACAGCTTTTGCGGCACCTGTAGATGAGGGAATAATGTTAGCTGATGCTGCGCGGCCCCCTCTCCAGTCTTTGGCAGACGGAGCGTCAACAGTTTTTTGTGTGTTTGTCGTAGCGTGAACAGTTGTCATAAGACCCTCTACAATCCCAAAGTTTTCATTAAGAACTTTAACAATTGGAGCAAGGCAGTTTGTTGTACAAGATGCATTTGAAACAATTGCTTCACCTGAATACTTCTTGTGGTTAACACCGAAAACATACATAGGAGTATCATCCTTTGAAGGTGCTGACATTATGACTCTTTTAGCTCCTGCGGTAATATGTGATTGTGCAGTCTCTTTGGTCAGGAACAGACCTGTTGACTCAACAACATAATCAGCACCAACTTCGCCCCATTTAAGGTCGGCAGGGTTCTTTTCAGCTGTAACGCGGATTGAATTACCATTCACAATCAGTTTTCCATCTTTCACCTCAACAGTGCCGTTGAAACGACCGTGAACTGTATCATATTTTAACATATATGCCATATAATCAACGCTTATAATGTCGTTGATAGCTACAACCCGAATATCATTTCTCTCCTGTGCTGCGCGAAACACCAAACGACCGATACGGCCGAAACCATTAATACCTACTTTAATTTTACTCATCTTACATTTATTTATTAAATTAACATCTCATAAATTCGGGGCAAATATAAAAATTTTTACGTAAAAATATAGTCAAAAATTTGTACTTTTGTAAATTAATCTGAGAATTATATATTATATAATGGACAAAAAAAGAAAAATTCTTATTACTAACGATGATGGAGTAAAATCAAAAGGTATCTCTGCACTTATAGATATGATGCGCCCGTATGGCGATTTAACTGTGGTTGCACCATTTGAGGCTCAATCCGGTATGTCTGCCGCGCTGACAATAGGAAAACCTTTAAGGTTAACCGAGCTTAAAAATGGAGAGGGTTTAAAGGTTTATGCCTGCTCCGGAACACCTGCAGATTGTGTGAAGATGGCAATAAATCAATTATTTATCAAAAATATGCCTGATCTCCTGGTATCCGGTATTAATCACGGATCCAACGCATCAGTAGCCTCTCTGTACTCTGGCACATTAGGTGCGGCTTCCGAGGGAACAGTGTACGGAATTTCATCTATCGGACTATCACTCTGTTCCCACGATAGAAAAGCTGACTTTTCTACCGCCGTCCATTTTGGTAAAATAATAATAGATCAATATCTCAAAGAACCGGCTAAGCCAGACATATTTTTAAATATCAATTTTCCGAATATACAAAAAGAGGAGGTAAAAGGAATCAAGTTCTCTCATCAAGGGAAAGGTCAATGGATAAAGGAGTTCGAAGAGAGAACAGATCCATATGGGTTTAACTATTACTGGATGACCGGAGAATTTTATAATCTGGAACCGGAAGACGGAGAATCGGACCACAATGTGGTTGAAGATGGTTATGTGAGCATAGTTCCTCATAAAATTGACACTACCGATTATCAGGAGCTTAAAAGGCTGGAATCGATCTGGAAGTTTTAACAGTACCATTTTAATTATATACGGATGAAATATTACATTATAGCAGGTGAGGCCTCCGGCGATCTTCACGGATCAAATCTGATGAAGGAGTTACTGGTTGCAGACTCTCGGGCAGAATTCCGGTTCTGGGGAGGAGATCTGATGGCCGCTGTAGGCGGCGAAAGAGTCAAGCACTACAAGGATACTGCTATAATGGGTTTCGTTGAGGTCGTCCGGAAGTTGAATACGATTTTGGGAAATCTCAGATTTTGCAAAAAAGATATTCTTGAATATCAACCGGATGTTGTAATACTGATTGACTACCCCGGGTTCAATTTTAAAATTGCAAAATTTGCCAAATCCCGTAATATCAGAGTTTTTTACTATATTTCTCCAACCGTATGGGCATGGAAAGAGTGGCGGATTAAAAATCTAAAGAGAGATGTAGACAGACTCTTTATCATTTTTCCGTTTGAGGTTGAATACTTTAAAAACAAGGGAATAAAGGCTATATATAATGGAAATCCTCTGCTGGACAGCATTTCAGCCGATCCGTGCAACAACGAGTCTATTGAGGATTTCCGAAGAAGAACAGGTTTGGACGAAAGGCCAATTATTGCTCTGCTCGCAGGTAGCAGGAGTACTGAAATAAAATTTCTGATGCCAAAATTTGTAAAATTGGAAAAGGAGTTTTACGATTACCAGTTTGTGCTTGCCGGTGCTCCTGCAATGGAGAGGAAAGATTACGAAAAATACCTGGCCGGCTCTAAAATATCGTTGTTTTTTGGCGAGACATACTCAATAATTAAACACTCTCAGGCAGCTTTAGTATGTTCTGGAACCGCCAGTCTTGAAACTGCTCTTCTCGAAACGCCTCAGATTGTTTGTTATCAGGGAAACAAGTTAACTGGTTTTATTGTTCGGCTATTACTTAAGGTTAAGTATGTAAGCCTTGTAAATCTTATCTTCAACCAGCCCGTGGTTAAGGAGCTTCTTCAAAGTGATTGTACTGCAGAGAATATGGTTAAGGAGTTAAAGAAGATTATTAAAGCAAAAGAGAGGGAGAGAATAATTCACAAGTATCAGAAATTAAAAAACATGCTTGGTGGTGCCGGTGCTTCTGAAAGAGTAGCTCAATCTATGGTAAAAGAGCTCACAGAGATGATTGATTCTACGCGGTACAGCAGATTATATGACAGTCCATTGGGAACGCTCAAACTTATTTGTGACTCCGACGCTTTGGTGGAAATACAATACATCTCACTAAAAGAACAGGAGAGTCCGGGTAAAAACAATTTAGAGGAACAGAGCAATCATCCTGTCCTGATTGAGGCTTCAAAGCAGCTCGATGAATACTTTTCCGAAAAACGAACTGAGTTTGATTTACCTGTAAAGTTTATCGGCACAAAATTTCAGCAAAGGGTATGGGAAGAGCTTACAAAGATACCATACGGAAAAACAAAAACTTACGGAGAGGTTGCTCACCTTATTAATGCAAAAGATGCAAACAGAGCAGTAGGAAATGCCTGCAAAATGAACCCTTTGCTGATTGTAGTCCCCTGCCACAGGGTTCTTGGTGCACAAAACAGGCTCACAGGCTTTAACATCGGGCTAGATAAAAAAAGTTTTTTGCTGAACCTGGAAAAAGCCTATGAAAACACTGATAATAACTTATTTTACAATGATGTAAACAAAGGTTTCAACGATGAAAATCAAAGCATATAAATATCAGGGAACCGGAAATGACTTCATAATAATAGACAATCGCAGTTTTAATGTAGCTCTTTCAAAAGAGAATATTAAACTTTTGTGCGATCGTCGTTTTGGTATAGGCGGTGATGGATTGATGCTGCTAGAATCTAGTATCAAATATGATTTCTCAATGAGGTTTTTCAATTCGGATGGCGGAGAGGGAACTATGTGCGGAAACGGAGGAAGGTGTCTGGTAGCATTTGCGTCATACTGTGGTATTAAGAATTTTGAATTTGAAGCAATTGATGGAACTCATAAGGCCGACATTCTGGAGTATTCTCCCCGAAAATGTTTGGTGGAACTTGGAATGATTGATGTATGCGAGGTTAAAGAGTACTCCCCAAAAAGTTATTTTCTTAATACGGGTTCTCCCCACCTTGTGATCTTTGTAGAAAACCTGAAAGATTTTGATGTTCAGGAACAGGGTAAGTTATGGCGTCACCACCCCCATTTCTCCGGGGGAACAAATGTAAATTTTGTACAAGTGAACTGGGGGCAGATTTCAACTCCCGACAGTGCCGCTCTCTCAATAAGAACATATGAGAGAGGTGTTGAGGGTGAAACATATGCATGTGGGACCGGAGTTACAGCTTCCGCTATAGCCTTCCACAAACTTGTTCAGAAAAATAATATCACTCAAGGTAAATTGAATCCCATCGTTCCCGAGTCGGTTTTAACAAGAATTCAGACGCTTGGGGGTTTACTGGAAGTTAAATTTAAGTATACTGGCCTCGATAATTATTCCAACATACGCCTTACAGGGCCAGCTACATTTGTATTCTCTTGCGAAACAGAGATTTAAAATAATCGTAATGAAAACTGCAATTTTTCCAGGGTCTTTTGATCCATTTACATTGGGGCATTTAGATGTCCTCCAGTCTGCCTTGAAGCTTTTTGACAAGGTGGTAATAGCTGTTGGAAATAATGTGCAGAAGAGTGGGCTTTTCTCTGTCGAAAACAGAATCGGTATAATCAAATCGGCCACAGGCAGTATGGACAATGTTGAAGTCTGCAGCTACAGTGGTCTTACTATCGATCTCTGCAAAAAGCTGAATATTAAATTTATTATTAGAGGGTTAAGAACTACTACCGACTTTGAGCTTGAGAGGGTTGTTGCCCAGGCAAACGCAAAAATGGCACCTGATATTCTCACGGTTTTTATTCCATCCGGTCACGAATATTCCTTTATATCTTCAACCGTGGTACGGGATGTGCTGTTAAACGGTGGAGATGCCAGCTCATTTATGCCGGAAGGAATAGATATCTCAAAGTATTCAAAAAACTGATAGACCAAATGTTTAAACGGGGGTTATTAATTTGTCAGTTCATTTTGTTCTTTGCCGTTTTATACAGCCAGGATAGAAGTATTCCCAACCAAAATAATTCAACTGTTCTTAAACTAAACGGATATATAGACAGCTACCTGGCAATGACTCCTCTTCAAACGGATTCTCTTATTACTGCCTGTGATTATCTTACTTCATTCAGCGAAGATTCTTTGATAAAATCTTACATAACTCAATACCTGTTCGAAAAGTTCTTCAGTTCCAGGATTATGGGTATGGAGAGTGTCGCTATCCATATTGCAAAAAATTACTATCTCAACAAAAAGCTTGAATGTCCGGATAAAATGGACCTGGCAGAAATGCAGATTTATGTTGATTTCAACGAGAACTCGCTCTTGGGGATGGAGGCCCCCGCTCTTGAACTAAAAGATCTGCAAGACAATAAAGTACTTCTCAGAGATGTTGCCGCCGGCTATACTCTTATCTATTTTTTTGATGACCAGTGCCCTGTTTGCAAAAAAGAGCTCCCACAGCTGAAGGAAATTGTGGAGAGGTACAAATCTGAAGAGCTCAAAGTTTACGCAGTCTATACACAATCCGTCAGAGAAAATTTTGAAAAATTCATAGAGCAGGAATTTGAGGACGCAACCATAAGACAGAGTTGGATCTTTACCTGGGATCCTGGTTTTGAGTCCAATTTTCACAAACTTTATAATGTTATGAAAACACCCCAAATGTTTCTGCTGGACAATAAGAAAATGATAATCGGACGCAATCTGGATAACCAGGCGCTTGAGCAATTGATAAAAATGAATATAAGTAAATAGAATATGATAACAGGAAAACATAAGGAGCTCTACGACGAGCTCATCCGCGAAATCCCTGGTGAGAGGTTGCTTCACGACTCACTTAGCACGCTAGCCTTTGGTACCGATGCCTCTTTTTATAGATTGATTCCGAAACTGATAGTAAAGGTTAACTCGGAAAAGGAGCTGCAATTGGTTGTGAACAAGGCAAACAAACTTGCAATTCCGGTTACATTCAGGGCAGCAGGCACCTCTCTCTCCGGACAAGCCATCAGCGATTCGGTTCTTGTTATAGCGACTCACGGATGGCAGAAGCACGAGGTTTTGGACGGAGGCAACAAGATAAAATTACAGGTTGGTTTAAGAGGATATCAGGCTAACGGTTATCTGGCAAAATATGGCAGGAAAATAGGTCCCGATCCTGCATCAATAGATAGTGCAATGATCGGTGGGATAGCTGCTAACAATGCCAGCGGAATGTGCTGCGGGACATCGGAAAACTCATACAAAACAATAGCAGAGATAAGAGTTATACTCTCCGATGGAACAATTTTGGATACCGGCAGTAAAGAGAGCCGTGATTCATTTATAAAAAGTAACGGCCAGATAATAACTAAACTTGAGGAAATGGCCTCCAAGGTAAAGGCAGACGAAACTCTTTCCGAAAGGATTAAGCGTAAATTTAAAATAAAAAATACAACCGGCTACAGTTTAAATGCTCTGGTTGACTATACCGATGGCTTTGATATCTTAAAACACCTGATGATCGGCTCGGAGGGGACCCTGGCCTTTATTTCCGACATTACATACAATACCGTAGTTGAGCAACCCAATAAAGCATTGGCTTTAGCTATTTATCCGAATATTGAACTTGCCTGCAAGGCTGTTCAAATTCTTAGAAATCAGCCTGTATCAGCTGTAGAGCTGATGGACAGGGCTGCTATCCGGTCGGTGGAATCTGCAAAAGGGGTACCCGCTTTTCTTAAAACTATCTCCACAGATGCTACAGCGCTTCTGATTGAGACCCAGGCAGAGAATAATGACCTGCTGACTTCATTTACAGATCAGATTATAAAAAGTATCTCGGAAATTGAACCAGAGCTTCCGTTGGGCTTTACAACAGACCAAAAAGAGCAGGCAATTCTATGGAAAATAAGGAAGGAGACACTTCCTACAGTTGCCGGAATGAGAAAAAGCGGTAGCACTTCCATTATAGAAGATCTCTGCTTTCCTGTTCCAATGCTGGCCTCTGCAACATTGGACCTTCAGTCATTGTTCTTCAAACACGGCTATTTGGAAGCCGTAATTTTCGGTCATGCACTTGAGGGAAACCTGCATTTTATGTTCAGCCCGGATTTCAATGATGAATCCGAGATTGAGCGGTACAGCAATTTTATGGACGATGTTGCCGATATGGTTGTCGGTAAGTATGATGGCTCTCTAAAGGCGGAGCACGGAACTGGCAGAAATATGGCTCCGTTCGTAGAAAAAGAGTGGGGAGAG
This sequence comes from Bacteroidales bacterium, assembly GCA_041663505.1. Lineage (GTDB taxonomy): Bacteria > Bacteroidota > Bacteroidia > Bacteroidales > UBA932 > Bact-08. The sequence goes on from JBAYMP010000008.1 coordinate 29,177, forward strand.
AGCGCATACCGGCTGATGAAAGAGATTAAAGAACTGTTCGACCCAAAAGAGATTTTGAACCCCGGCGTTATTCTCAATAACGACAACAAAATACATATAAAGAATCTCAAACCGATGGTCTCCATTAGGGAGACGGCCGATAAATGCATGGAGTGTGGTTTTTGTGAAGGAGCTTGCGTTTCAGAAGGTTTTACACTCTCTCCCAGACAAAGGGTTTCTGTTTTTAGAGAGATGGAGAGATTGAAGGCTTCCGGAGAAGAGCCTCACAGAGCAGCAGAGCTTAGTAAACTCTATAAATATTCCGGATTAGCCACCTGTGCAACCGACGGCCTTTGCTATATAAAATGCCCCGTTAAGATTGACACTGGAAAACTTGTAAAGGAGCTACGCCACGAGAGTCACACCCAAAGACAGGAGAAAATTGCGATATCCATTGCCAAAAATATGTCTGCAGTTACAAAAGGAATGCGGATTGGTCTTGGTGCTTTATACTGCTTAAGATTACTTACCGGTAAAAGAGTATTCGGTTCCGTTGCAACCGGATTGCACAAAATTACCGGTGGAGCCATTCCTCTCTGGAATGAGCACTTCCCTAAGGCAGCAAAAAAGATCTCTGTAGATCAAAACAAATCCACTGAAAAATTTGCCGAAAAAGTTGTCTACTTCCCATCCTGCATAACAAGAAGTATGGGGGTATCAAAAGATTACAGTAATGCTTTGGAGATAACCAAACTCACAGAAAAGCTTCTTAAAAGAGCAAATTATGAGATTATCTATCCTGAAGGGTTAAACAATCTCTGTTGTGGGATGGCCTTTTCGAGCAAAGGTTTCGTTGAGGCAGGAAAACTCGCCTCAGACACACTGGAGGCGGCTCTGCTTAAGGCCTCAGAAGATGGAAAGTATCCAATTCTTTGCGATATGAGTCCTTGCCTATACACTATGAAGTCAAACATGGGCGAAAGGTTAAAACTTTACGAACCCGCAGAGTTTATCCAGAATAAACTTATGGATAAATTAAAGATAAGGCAACTGGATAAAAAGGTGGCCGTCTTTTCTGTTTGCAGCGCAAAGAAGATGGAAGTAGACGGAATACTTTGTGATATTGCCCGCAAATGTGCCAGAGAGTTTGTTGTTATAGAGAGCAACTGCTGCGGTTTTGCCGGAGATAGGGGATTTCTCCTTCCAAAACTAAACCAGCACGGCCTTAGATTTTTAAGAGAGCAGAGCGAAGGTTGCAAAGAGGGGTATGCCACATCCCGGACCTGCGAAATAGGCCTTTCCAGACATAGCGGTATAACTTACTCTTCAATACTCTATCTGGTAGAGGAGGCATCGAGATAATAAATGACAGAAAAATAAAGATATGTATAAGAGTTTGCAGGAGTTCGTGGAATTTTTGGATTCCAAAGGAGAGTTGATAAGAGTAAAAGAGTTTGTGGATCCTGCTCTGGAAATTGCAGAGATTACCGACAGAGTATCCAAACAACCCGGCGGAGGCAAAGCCCTCTTATTTGAAAATACAGGAACCTCATTTCCGGTACTTACAAATATGATGGGTTCCAGAGAGCGCATAGTTTACGCATTGGGAATTGAGAGCTTCGATGAAATATCGGATTATTTTAATTCGCTGTTCAAAGAGTTAACCCAGGAGAGGCACTCCCTGATGGATAAACTCAAACTGCTGCCTCAACTTAAAGAGGCTTCAGGCTGGATGCCGGAGAAGCATAAAGGAGATGCCCCCTGCCAGGAGATAGTTTTGTATAAACCTGAACTCAGTCGTCTTCCCATTTTACAATGTTGGCCACAAGACGGAGGCAGGTTTATTACACTTCCACTGGTACACACAAAGGATTTCAAAAGCGGTACCAAAAACCTGGGAATGTACAGAATGCAGGTCTTTACCGAAAGTACAACCGGAATGCACTGGCACAGGCATAAAACCGGAGCAAGACATTTTGCAGAATGTAAAACTAACCAATTCCCGGTTGCAGTGGCACTTGGAGGAGATCCTGTCTATACATATGCTGCTACTGCTCCGCTTCCAGACGGCATAGACGAATACCTTTTAGCCGGATTTTTAAGAGACAAGGCCGTCTCACTTGTAGATTGCCTTACACAGCCACTCCGTATACCTGCGGATTGCGATTTTGTAATTGAAGGATACATAGAAAAAAATGGAGAACTGGTTACTGAAGGTCCTTTTGGAGATCATACAGGATTCTATTCATTGGCAGACCTCTACCCTCAGATGCATATTACCTGCATTTCACATAAGAAAGATGCTATTTATCCGGCTACCTTAGTGGGTGTTCCTCCTCAGGAGGACAAATACATAGCTTATGCAACCGAAAAAATATTCCTGACACCCATAAAATTTGCAATGGTTCCCGAACTCATAGACCTCTATCTGCCCGAAGAGGGAGTTGGACATAACATTGCTGTGGTCAAGATAAAAAAGAGCTTTCCCGGACATGCAATAAAAGTAGCTCACTCTCTTTGGGGTGCAGGACAGATGATGTTCAACAAAATAATGGTGGTTGTTAATGAAGATATTGATATACGGAACTGGGGTAAGTTGTTTGATGCAATTTCTGCAAATTATTCACCCCACAGAGATACACACTTCAGTAGAGGGCCTCTGGATGTTCTCGATCACTCTGCACCTCAGTGCGGTTATGGTGGAAAGGTAATGATAGATGCTACTGTTAAGTATCCTGAAGAGTGTGGAAATCAGCCCTCTTCCTATGAGAACATTAACCCTGCAAGTATCAAGGCATTCCATTTTACAAATAAAGAGGATGATTTGAAAGGGCTCATAAATATATTGCTCGATCCTAAAACCGATCTATCCTGTGAGTATTTATGTTTGTGGTTATGGGGTAATAACTGCGATCCTATCCGTGACTCCAGGTTTGTCGACGGGAAGCTTATAATGGACGGCCGGTCAAAGGCAAAGGGTAAAAACACCCGTGAATGGCCAAAGATTGCTCACTCTTCAATTGAGACAATAGAATCTATAGACAAGAAATGGCCATCTCTTGGTTTAGGAGATCTTATCGAATCCCCTTCACGCGGATTTTTAGAATAACCAGGATTGCGAGACCAATAAAGAGCAACATAGAGGCATAAGCTACTCTTCCAATGATATCACCATATTTCACAAATGTTGTAATATCACTGTTCAGGTTAAGATCTCCTCTGAGGAAAGCTTTCTCCCACCACCCGGTCTTCTGAATAACATCTCCTCTTTGGTTGATAAGCGCAGATATTCCGGTATTGGCACTTCTCACTATCGACCTGCGTGTCTCTATGGCCCTGAGCGAAGCATACCTGAGGTGTTGACTGTAACCAGGAGTATTCCCCCACCATCCGTCGTTGGTAATGATTGCCATAACATTGGCACCATTGAGAATATAATCCCTGAAATAATCTCCATAAATCGATTCATAACAGATAGCCGCTCCCATTCTGATTTTTTTATCCGAAGATTCAAAAACAGTTCTCTCCGCTTGTGTTCCGTAACTACCGGTAGCTCCGCCAAGATCGATTGAGAACGACCTCAGAAATTTAAGATATTGCGGGTATGGAATGTACTCAGCTAAAACAACCAGTTTCGACTTGTGGTAAAATAGATGTCTGCCCGAACTATCCAGAAATACGGCAGTATTATACGAATCATACCATCTACTTTCCGTTTTTCTGGCTGTGAAAGTAGGTGCGGCATCAACAGTAGATCCGGGATAGATGTAGTATGAGGTTGCTCCAAAAAGGATATTGCCTGTTTTTTTCTTTTTCAAAAACTCACCCAAACTGGTATAAGTCTCATTATTGGATGGAATATTTTCAATTAAGCCAGAGGTGAATGTTTCCGGCGCAACAATAAAATCGGTAGAGTCGGTCACAGCCTCGCGGGCAAGAGAAAACAGCTCTTCATCCTGCTGAAACTGAGTCATATTGGCGAATTTGTCGTTATAAGGATCTATGTTGGGTTGCAGAACAACAAACTCCTTAGGATTGCTCGCCTCTTTATAGTTTTGGTACATCCACTGCGAGATTGCTATTGGCACGGTTACAAGAACGAAGTAGAGGACAATTATGATCCTTACCCCCTTGTTGATATTTTTCAGATTGTTTATGATGTAGAACAAGACAAGGTTTGTCAAAAGAATCCAAAGGCTTCCGCCAAGAGTTCCGGTAAATTCATACCACTGAATATTTTTAACTGAGGTAGCAAGTGCGTTACCCAATACAAGCCAGGGCCAGGAAATCTCAGAATCGAAGTAGAAGTGTTCCCAGGCCAGCCATCCCAGGATTAAGAACAGGTATCCCAATGCGGGCTTGGTCTTTCTTTTAAACCATATGAATAGTGCAAAAATCAAAGCCATCTGAAAAGAGTTCAGTACAACTGCCGCAACTGCACCGGCAAAGGTGGCATTATAGATCCAATAGGTGGTAAAAAGGTTCCATAAAAGAAAGGTGGAATAGTAGTAGATCCAGCCTTTTTTTACCGATTCCTGTGAAATAATTTTTTCAAGCTGAAAAAGCGGGACAAAGGCAATCAACATAAGTAACCCCGTGTGAGGGATTAAAAAGGGTATTGACAGTAGAGCAGAAGAGAATAAAACCAATATCCAGATAATTAAAGCCTTTTTTCTGTCCATATTTTGTTAAATTTGCGACCTTTTAAAAAATGATTGAACGTAATGAAGAGAATTTCCAAACAAATTGCACCATTGTTACTGACAGTGATCACCACACTGTCGCTTTCTGCCCAAACTGTAAACAAAGATACAACAATCTACTATTATCCCAAGGAGATTAGTATAAATTCCACACCAAGGGAGACCTACCAGCTCAGACGATTGCCGGCATCCACTTCAATTCTTGACAATGTATGTACAGAGAGGACACATATAAGTTCCATAAAAGATATCTCATATGTGATTCCAAACCTGTACATCCCCGAGTATGGATCAAAACTTACTTCTGCAATATACATAAGAGGTATCGGATCTCGCTACAGCCCCTCCCCTTCTGTCGGACTATATGTAGATAATGTCCCTTACATAGACAAGAGTGCTTTCTATTTTGAATTTTTCGGAATTGACAGAATTGAGATACTAAGAGGGCCACAGGGCACTCTTTACGGAAGAAATGCCTTAGGTGGGATTATTAATATAAGAACAATATCTCCTTTTGCCCCTTCTGCAACCACAATAAACTTATATGCCGGAAGTTACGGCAGATACAAGGGAAGTTTTAACACCAACCATTCGTTTGGCAAAAAAGTAGCATTCTCCTTGGGCGGATTCTACTCTCACCAGAAAGGTTTCTTTAACAATGACTTTACCAGTAAAAAGGCAGACAAGGGAAATTCCGAAGGAGGAAGATTGAAGTTGGGATGGAAAATTTCGTCAGGATGGAGTGTCGAAGCTATCTCACACCTTGAGAACACAGATCAGAATGCCTATCCCTATGGCGTTTACGATAAATCAACAGAGAAGACCTCCTCTCCAAATTATAACGACACCTGTTCGTACGAAAGGTTGATGAGTACCAACAGTCTTTTAGTCACCCACAATGCAGAAAAATGGAAGGTGAACCTCATCTCTTCATACCAGTACATAGACGACAAGATGAGGTTGGATCAGGACTTCTCTCCTCTTTCACTATACACTATGAAACAGGCTCAAAAAATGAATAATTTCAGCCAGGAGGCAATTTTTAAATCAGAGAACAGCAAAAACTACCAATTTGTTTCAGGTGCATCTGCTTTTTATCAGAAGAACCGTACAGATGCGCCTGTCGTATTTGGAGCAGACGGAATTTACAGGTTTTTCCAGAGCACCTTCAATTCTCTCTACTCAAGTGGAGTAATGCCTTTTCAAATGAATGTAACAAACACTGCAATTCCGGTATATGGTAACTTTGAACAACAAAATTGGGGCCTTGCCGCTTTTCATCAAGTTACCCTCAACAGAGTATTTGTAGATGGACTCTCAATTATTCTGGGCCTAAGGTACGAGTATGAACACCAATCTCTGGACTATTACAATGAGACCTCTCTATCATTGAGTTACAAACTGCCATACTCCCCTGCAACCCAGAGTAGAATAATACCGGCTTTGATAGATGGGACAGACAATCAGTCATTTGGGCAATTTCTTCCAAAAATTGCCCTTCAATACCGCTTCGATGATAATAACAAAATCTTCCTAACCTCTGCAAGGGGCTATAAAGCAGGTGGATACAATATTCAGATGTTTTCAGACCTCGTACAGTCAAAACTTATGGCGGGGATGTCAGCTAAGGTAACCGGCGATTCCGGAATTGATGCCGACAATACAATATCTTATCGTCCTGAATATAACTGGAACAACGAGATCGGATACAGCGGCGAGGTTATACCGGGCAAACTCTTTTTGAACGGTGCAATTTTCTATATCGCCAGCAGAGATCAGCAGGTTGTACAGTTTGCAAGTACCAGCGGACTGGGGAGGGTTGCGAAAAACGCAGCCAAATCCTACAGTGCAGGGGTGGAATTGAGTCTTAACTACAAAGTGTGCGATGCATTCGAAACGACTTTGAACTATGGTTACACCAATTCTAAGTTCAGGGATTATACAGACAACCAAAATGACTATTCAGATAATTATGTCCCATTTGTGCCTCAAAACACTCTGCATCTCGATCTGAATTACACTAAGGAGTTTCCGGGGAAACTCATAGATAAATTCAATCTTTCGGTTCAACTGACCGGTGCAGGTAAAATCTACTGGACAGAAAAAAATGATGTCGCGCAAGATTTTTACACATCAGCCAACATTGGCACTTCAATAACTTTTTCTATTTTTGAACTTTCATTGTTTTTGGAGAATATTACAAACAACAGATACAACACCTTCTATTTTGAAACACTTGGCACTGGAATTGCACAACAAAATATTCCATTCAACCTGGGGGCCGGTTTAAAAATTGCTTTATAAATATATGCTTACAAGCTTAATTAAGGGTTTTATTGTGGGTATGGGAGTATCAATTCCTCTTGGTCCTATTGGTGTTATGTGCGTTCAAAAAACCCTTAGTAAAGGCAGAAACTCGGGATTTATTACAGGTATGGGTGCAGCAGTCAGCGACACCTTTTTTTCGGCAATTGCAATATTTGGTTTGGCATATCTTCAAAAGCTCATTGATTACTACGAAAATTATGTATTGCTTTTAGGAGGGCTCGTGGTAGCTCTTATAGGTCTTAAAATTTTTCTTACCAACCCTGTTAAACAGATCCGTCTTCCAAAGAGTGGCAAAAAACATTTTGAAGATTTCTTTTCTGCCATGATTATGACTTTGACTAACCCTGGGTCAGTTTTTTTAATATTGGGAATGTTTGCTTTAGTTGGAGCGAATGTAAATGGTCTATCGGCAGAAAGGGCGCTCTCTTTTACTCTATGGGGAGTATTTTTGGGAGCTACAACCTGGTGGTTTATTTTCAGCACCTTAATAAACATCTTCCGGAACAGGTTTAGATTAAGGCAACTACTTATGATTAATCGTATTTCCGGCATTGTTATAATTGTATTGGGGCTAATTTCTACTTTTGAAGGTGTCTGGCGTTTTTTAGTTCCGCTTCTTTTATAACATTAATTTTTGTATCTTTGCAATTGCTTTTCGGGGATGTTTTGGTTTTGACAGCAGATTGAATCGGAAGGTAAGCACGTCGAGCGTTGTGAAGCCGGCTCGATAATCCCGGGTCACAAGCCATTAACTGGCAACAACAACTATGCACTCGCTGCGTAACTAAGCTAAGCTTTTACGCTTTATCGCCGCCGGCTAGGTCCGGCCGTGACGAGTATCCCGCCAGACTTTAGGCCGACTATGTTCTGGCATATGGGGTATCAATCAAGTATGGCTGCGGGCATTTACTCCTCTAAGGTGCTCTAAGATTACGAGGATAAGTTTTGAGTGGCCTGCCTGTAGGCAGCTCGAAGCCGACAAACAAGAACAGGCTAAGCGTGTAGAAAGCTTTTGGATGGTTTGTTTGGACGGCGGTTCGATTCCGCCCATCTCCACAAAATCTTGTAACAGATTAATAATTAGCAAGTTACAAGGTTTTTCTCAAAATATCGATGTGAATCGCGTCAACAGGTTACAATTTAAGACCTTTTATAACAAAAATGTTAAAAATGTCCATACTGATGAACGTATGATAAGATTGGTCAAAACTTTAAAAAATAACTACATTATCGGATGTATCTCTAACTCGATTGTTCCACATACCAGATACAATAAAGAAAGAGAGCTCTATTCTCTTTTCAATCCCTGTTTACTTTCAGACTAAGTGCATATACGCAAACCTGACAAAGAGATGTTTGAGCTTTACCTCGAAATGACAAAGTGTAAGCCGCACGAAGCCATTTTTATTGATGACGAAGCACCACTATTAGTTAATGCTCAAAAAATGGGTATTAATACAATTGTTTTTCGAAATATAGACCAGCTAAAAAAAGAATTAGCCATTTTAAAAATCAATTCGGATACGTTGCAAATTTCCGAGATCGATTTTGTATAATCCACCAGCATCCGGGATGTAAAACCTAACCGTATATCTATAATGTAGTCCGATAAGTTTTTACCTGTTCTCAATTTAAAGAACCTGCTAAAAGAGACGGGTGTCATTCCCACCATGTCTGCCAGCTGGCAAGTTTGATATCCTTATTATAGTTTTGGTTTATGTACTCTTTGACCTTCCTTACTCTCCTGCTTTCTGTATTTCTCTCTGCATGGGCGAACGAGCTGCTTGCCAGAGTTCTGACACCTTCGCATTCCGAAAGATCATTCAGCAGATACTGAATTGTAATCTCCCTCATCATCTTTGAGTTGCAGTTACCTTGCTCCCAAACATGCTCCAGACCATCTCCGCATATAAGAATCAATTCATAGTCATCGGTGTACTCCATCGAATCTCCAATGATTCTCCTAAGTCCTGCTCCGTGTTCTATAAAGTTGATTTCAAACTCTTTATGTAGTAAAGTTACATTTTTTTCAAAGAGTCTGAGAATGCTGATTCTTCATAACCGGATAAGAGATCCTTGAATGGTATACCTGTAAAAGTTTCTGTTTAAAAACCTCTTTCACCTTGACAATTTCCCTGATCGATATTTCTGCGTTTATCAGCTGATTCTCCGATATTCTGGCATCTATCACTCTTTCTACAAGAGCAGAGATACTCTCTTCAGAATAATCTTTTAATGTTCTTGAGGCTGCCTCAACTGTATCTGCCATCATAACTATAACCTGTTCCTTATATTTAGGGAGTATACCATTGTATGTGAACTCACCGGTTCTGGAAGGGTCTCCTCCCTGATTAACAAATTGGTTGTAAAAGTAGATTGTCTTGGATTGTCCGTGGTGAGAGAGGATGAAGTCAATAACTATCTGAGGGATTCTCGCTCTCCTTGCCAGTTCAACTCCCTCGTCCACATGATGGATAATAAGTTTTGCACTATCAACAGGTGAAAGTGTTGAATGCAGACTAACCTCACCATTTTTCTGATTTTCAATAAAAAGGTGAGGGGTTGTCATTTTTCCCACATCGTGGTACAGGGCTCCTACCCTGGCCAACAAAGCATAGGCGCCTATCTTTCTGGCAGCACTCTCTGCCAGAGTGGCCACTTGTAACGAGTGTTGGAATGTTCCGGGTGCTTTTTCCGAGAGAGTTTGCAACAGAGGTGATGTTGTATCTGACATGTCTCTCAACCTCGTATTTGAAACAAGCCCAAAAACTTTTTCAAAAAGGAAAATCAGGGGATAGGAAGCAATAATAAGTATTGAGTTCCACAAGAAATAGAGAAAGTAAGCAGGGTTTATGCCTGTAAACGATCCGTATTCGATTAGTCTGAAAGAGACATAAGAGAGAACCAGACTGATGAAAACTACTAAAGAATTAATGAATTGTAGCCAACTTCTGTTCCAGTAAGTGAATGTAAAAATCACTACCCCACCTGCCAAAGCGTTCATAAAGAAGATTTCATATCCGCTTTGGGCAATCAGTACAACTGGAAGCAAAAAGATCAGATATATAGGCAAAACAATTTTGGATGTAAAAAAAGAAGTGATATAAAGTGCGATAACGGAATACGGAACCACATAAAGATATTCGGGGTTTATACGCTTGATTATGACTGTCACAAGTACGACTATTACAACCTGCAGCATCATAAAATTTAACTTGTTATGATCCAAAAGCACCTCTCGTTTTAGAAAGTGCAAAAGGATAACGAATAGTATTAATATACCCGAAACAGAGATAAAATGGCCGAGTTTAAGTAGAAATAAATTACCCGAATAACCCATACTCAGCTCATATTCCGCTTTATACGAATCCAATAATTGTTCTATATCGGCTGTGATTGTTTCTCCTTTGGCTACAATCTGCTGACCAGTATAGAGTATACCCTTTGTAGGTGAAATATAGTTTAAGGCGCTTTTGTGTGCAAGCTGGGTTGTATTGTTGTCCAGAATCAGATTTGGTACAAGCAGTTGATTGATTTTAGACTCGCTTATTGCATTTACATATAGCTCGTTGGGAAATTCCTCCAGAATCCCTCTTTTAATAAAATCCCGTCCGCTTTTCTTTGTAAAGACCTCAAGAGCGGGAGTCTCGTAATTCTCAGTGCCTTTTTGAATAATGATGACCTTGTTCAAGAGGTTTGAGTCTGCAAATTCATTGACTATTCCCCTGTCGTATATCTTTTCGATCGACCCCCTTATATTATTGACTAAAACTGAATTGGTACCAGAATCCAAAAGATTCATAAGTGCAACAATTTGTTCTCCTTTAATCTTATCTAAGTATCTGTAATAGGGAATAACCTGAGATGCTTTGGCATTGCGTTCGGCTCTTAGTTCTGCATCATTTTTAAGTATCGGTATATCAATCGGAGCCACTAATGTCTCATAGAGCCAAGGCCTCCCTTTGATATACTCATATTTGAACTTCCCTTCGTTAGGGATCATCAGAGTAATAATCAGTGCCGTAATAAAGACATTTATGACAAATCGATTCTTTTTTATCCACTCAATAAAAATCATTCCTGCAGATTTTATATATTAAAAGTTATCAGTGTGACAAAAATAACTTATTTTTGAACAAATAACTAAATCAATTCAAAAACCTTATTTAAATGAAAAAAGAGTTTCTCGTATATTTCAGAATATTGTCGGTCACTCTCTTACTGTTTGCCACAGGTACTGTTTGCGGTCAGAAAAAGTATGTTATCGAGTCAAAGAATCTAAAGACAAATGATACTGTTTTGGTCTTTACTCCTAACGTATGGAGTGCCGGTTCCCCAGAGACGACTCCTGCACTTTTCCTTTTACACGGTTGGAGCGGTTGCTGGAGCGACTGGAGTAAAAAAACAGACATACAGTCTTTCAGTGATAAGTATGGTTTTATAATTATCACTCCCGACGGATTTTATAACAGCTGGTATCTAAACAATATCGATCCTTCCAAAATGCAATGGAGAACCTTCTTCGATCAGGAGCTCTATCCAATGATGGTCAAAAATTATAACCTGGATCCTGAAAAAACATTCATTACTGGTTTGAGTATGGGTGGACACGGTGCTATAAATATATTTCTGGATGATGTAAAAAGATTTCGTGCAGCCGGAAGTATGTCGGGCGTGCTTAACCTTTATGAAACAAGGCTTAAAAGCTCTCAGATTACAGAGGTTTTAGGACCATATTCAGATGACGCACCAATATATGCCAACAGCTCTGCTCTTAACAGGCTCGAGTCTGTTAAAGGAACAGACAAAATAATGTTAATTACCTGCGGAGCACAGGATGGGCTGGCAAAAAGCAGTACAGACTTTGCAAAACGTTGTGACGAGCTTAAAATCCCAAATATTTTGATATTGAGTCCGGGTGTACACTCGTGGAAATACTGGATTTACGCACTGGATCAGCACCTTTTCATCTTTTCAAGGATTGTACACAACCAGGGGTTGGGATATTAACTTTATTCAAATAATTGCGATAAATAAATTAACAGTTTGTTACTTTTCTATATAGCTCTTTAGTGCTTCTACATATTGTTCAAAAGCGTCAACCCCCTTTTCTGTAATTTTGCAAATAGTCTGAGGCTTCTTCCCTTTAAAACGCTTCTCTACTTCTATGTAGTCTGCAGCTCTAAGTTTTTCAATCTGAACACTTATATTCCCATTAGTTGCTCCGGTTGTCTCTTTTATAAAATTAAAATCGGCACTCTCTACGCTTATAAGAATGGAGATAATGGCAAGTCGCAGCTCGGAATGGAGAAGCGGATCCAATTCTTTGAAATTCATAATTTGTTCTCCCAATATTATCTTCGTTTCTCTTTGCACTTAAGTATATGTCCGGGAATTATCATACATATGACAAAGATTGCAGCAAAAATAATTATCTGATTCATACCTGAAAAGAAAGGCATGCATAAAGAGAGGGCAATTCCAAGTATCCCGCATATCCATAATGCTTTAAATTCAATTATCAAACCTGTTAATGTTACTCCAATCATAATCAGAATACCGATAACCGTTATTATTGGAAACCGGTAGTCCAGAAATATTGAAACAATCGGAATCAGGCATGCTATGCAGCCTATTACTGTCCAGACATAACTTATCACTCTGTCTATGTAAGTAGTCACCCTTTTCGTCCTTTTCCTTTTAAACAGGAGCATCAGCAGAGACCCGACAATTGGTATGGCAAACCAAATCCAGCTATACATAGGATTCCCGGTTAATGCCAGCCCGGCGTAAACAACTATTGCTGTGAGAAGTGTTGTATAACCCCAAATAAGAAATATTGAGCCGCCGCCCCCCCTTTCCAATTTAGTTTTTGTGGCCATGATCATCTGGGCGATTAGCTCCAGACTCTCGTTATTGTTTAAATTTCTCTCTTCCATTGTAAAAAGATTTATTTTGTGATTTGTTGTAAAAAATATTTTCCCCAGTATGGATTTTCAATTGTTCTTGTCTGCCTGTCAAAAAGATCTTTGGCTCTTTCCCTCTCCCTGGCGGGGTCCCGTTTCGATTTAATAAAAGGAGGAAGATATTGCTCGAAAAAGGTTAGAAGTACAACAGGGCGCGGATTTTCAGGATTTTGTTCCATGGCTTTTTCATAGGCTCCTATAACTTCACCAAAATATTTCTGACCATTTACCTCGGGATCTAAAAGTATCAATGCATTATAATAATAGCCCCATAATGTACTAATCTCAGATTTATCGGCTTCACTATAGCTGGCCAATTTTTCAAGGTAAATTTTTGCATCTTCCAGCCGACCTTTGTTCTGTTCTGATTTTTGATCGTAGTATACCATCTCTATGTCGCAATACGCAGTATAGTATACAGGCTGCCAGTTATCTGTATATTTTTGAGCAATCCTTTCAAACAGATTTCTGCATTGGAACAGATCACTTACATTTTTCACAGAATCAAGTTGAATCAACGCCTTGTCCATTGAAGTATGGTAAAGCGAGTCGGTTAAAATTTCTGTCTTGACTGTAAAATTACAGAATATCAGACAGATTAACATAAAGGAACAATAAAATTTAATTGTTTTCATATTTGTCGTTTTAGAAATTTGAAGTGTTGTATGCTACATTATTCCCTAACGTGAGGAATACGCCTATGTAAAATGACTGACTCCGGTAAAGCATCCGGGGCTCTCTTTCATAAAATCCGTTTACATCTGCAACAGGGGAATAGACATAGCCATAAACATTGTGTCTGTTGAACAAATTAGAGATACAGGCATAAATAATGAGTTTTTTATGAGCCAGAACAGTCCAGCTTACATCGATAGAATTGTAGTTTGGAGTTGTGGCGTTCATAAGTCCCTCTCTGTTTGGGTCATGATAAGACCATCCGCTGGCGAACCGGTTCGTGACTCCGATAATGCTTCGCCATTTCCAGTTGGAATATTTAATAGTCAGGGAAGCATTATGTTTGGTAACATATTCGGGAGTGTCCGCCACAGGATATTCAAAATATTTTCTCTTCGAATCGTTATATGAATAAGCCACCATATATTCGAAGTTTTCTAAAAACTTTTTGTCGTTGAAAAAGATATCTATACCCCTGCTGTAGCCATCTCCGTCAGAGGAATATTTTCCACCGGTAAGAAGAGGCAGATTGTCGTATTTTTTGTCGTACATCTCTACCCTGTAGATTTTGTCATTGTTCTGATAGTAAAATCCAAGCATGACCTGAAGATTATTTTCCATAGATAACCTGTTGTTATACATGAGATAATCGTTATCTGCCGCTTGCTGGTATTTGCCGGCTATACCCGATATTGTGACCCCTTTTTTATGATAATTGAGAGCTATGCGTGGGAGAAAAGCAAGAGAATTGTTAAGAGAAGAGTACTCTACACGGGCAGAAAGATTCAGAAACAAACTCTGCATCAGGCTAAAATCATTGGAAAAAAACAGCCCGCTTATATTGTTGTCAAATTTGCTTCTTTGATGGATCATACCTCTGTAATTCATGTTGTAATCTTTAATATATGACTCCATCCCCACCTCCAATTTGTAGAGGGTGGAAAAACGTTTGGCAGTTTTTGCCTTAATATGTAGCTCCTGTTCAGAGACGTTCAGCCGGTCATTGTTTGTCAGAGCCTGATCTATAATTTTTCTGTTCCAGGAGTAAGCCGCTCCTATAAACAGGTTTTGTCTGTTTGAAAATCTTTTATTGAATGTGGAATTCAAATATAGGTTATCTTCATCATAGTTCATATCCCTTACAATATTACTGAAAGGCTCTTCCTGCGTATGTCTGAAAAGTGTTTTATCATAGGCAAAGTATGTTTTAAGGATTGCCTCCTTGCCCACATTGAATCGCAGCTGATTCTGCCCCGAATATTGTATGTACGGTTTTCCCCAATATTTTTTTTCTCCGGGATAGAGAGAGGCATTATAGAACTGCAAATTTGTATAATTGAAGTTGAATGAGGCCGAACCCTTCTCCCACGCTTTTGTGCCTCCTCCTCCCGCTGATACATTCATCAGGCTTGCACCTATTTTGGAGATCTTGCTGTCATCTTTTGTCGAAAGCGGAAGGATGCTGGACAAACTTTGTGAGTATTCAGGAGAGTAGCCGCCCATCGAAAAATTGATCCCTTCAAATATAAAAGGGGAATATCTTCCTCTGGAGGTGACATCGTCCGTTTTTGCTGTGTAAGGAGACATAACATGCATGCCATCAATATAGGTCTGAGACTCGCGACTCTCTCCCCCTCTGACCAACATGCGCCCGTCAGTTCCCGATACCTGGGTCCCGGGTAACATAGACAGGGATTTGTAAAGATCCCCTTCCGACCCTGCAGTGGTCACCAGATCGACGGCATTTTTGCTTTCTAATGCAGAGGAGGTTTTTAAAAGATAGTTGCCGGAATAGACAACAATCTCATGCATGTTTTCCGGTTTTTGTCTTAATATTATTATTAGGTTTTTCAATTCCGAAATATCCTTAGTAATAGAAAAGGGTTCGTAACCGATAAAGGAGGCTTTTATAGTAACTGTACCCAATGCATTGGTCTTAATTTCGAATATTCCATCCTTATCTGTACTCGTTCCCTCCACTGTCCCATCGATATAAACGTTCACATAACCTAATGGGTTTCGGTCTTCATCATATACATGGCCGGATATTTTATTTGTCTGCGCGTCGAGCCGAGCGCATAAAATCGTTAAAAGCCAACAAATTACAAGTTGTTTCATGACAATGTAAGTATTATGTCGGCACAAATATAAACAAGTTTATATTATAAACCAAATAAATTTAGATACTGTACAAATTTCTTTCAAAACAGCATGAAAAAAGGCTTTAAATTGGTGTTTATTCCTTTTTAAAGCCTTGATTGTATGTGGTTTTCTTTTTTGTGGGAGTAGAGGGAGTCGAACCCCCGACCCTCTGCTTGTAAGGCAGATGCTCTAAACCAACTGAGCTATGCTCCCTTTTGTTGTCCCGCTCTTTTCGTTTGGGAGTGCAAAGATATCTGCAATTTTTTAATTTGCAAAAAAATTGGAGTTTTTTTCGAAAAATTCTATTGCCTCAGCAACAATAAAAGTTGACCCTCCTATAAAGAGTAGGTCCCCGTCACGGCAAACCATTTTGTAATCACGAATTGCCTGCTCTACAGACGATCTGACTTCTCCTTCAAATCCGAGAGAGGTTGCTCTTTTTGCCAGTATTTTGGCATCCAGGGCTCTGTCTATTTTAGCCTGGGTAAAGTAGTAATAGGCATTCCCAGGCATAAGTCCCAGAATTTTTTCCAGATCTTTATCGGCAACAAAGCCTAATATTATAAAAAGTCTGCTTGCCTTTTGCCGGCGTAGTTGCGAAAATACGATTCTCAAACCGTTTGCATTGTGTCCGGTGTCGCAGATTACCGGAGGGTTTTCAGAGAGGTATTCCCATCTGCCGCGTAGCCCGGTTGTTTTGGCTGCCGCTTTTAAAGCCTCCCGGATATTCTGGTCGCTCCACCCCTTTTCAACCACTTTCATAAACTTATGATTATCGGAAAGAAGGGCAAGTGATGTTAAAACGGTTCTTATATTATGTGTCTGATAATCCCCTTTAAGATCCAGTTCGTAGTCGGAAGCCAGTATCTCTCTAAAGAGAGATTCCTGAGCAAAAACAATTCTTGATTCCCGCTCCCTGGCAACCTGTTCAAAAATAAATTTTGTTGCAGAGAGTGCCTCACCCACTACAACAGGAACATTGGGCTTAATAATTCCGGCCTTCTCCCGGGCAATCTCTCCGAGAGTAAAGCCAAGATGCTCACAATGGTCAAGAGCAATATTGGTAATGATGCTCAAAAGCGGAGTAATAACATTGGTTGAGTCCAGTCTTCCGCCCAGTCCTGTCTCTATAACTGCTATGTTTACACACTGTTTTGCAAAATAATCGAATGCCATGGCAGTAGTTATTTCAAAGAAGGACGGCTTCTTATCTAACATAAATGGCTTCCACTTTGTCAGAAAATCCAGAACACTCTCCTGAGATATCACATCACCATTAATTTTTATTCTTTCCCGGAAGTCAGTCAGATGGGGTGAAGTGTAGAGCCCAACCTTCGCTCCCGTTTTTTGCAGCACGGCAGCAATCATGTGTGATACCGATCCCTTTCCGTTTGTACCTGCAATATGGATGGTGAGGAATTTTTTATGGGGGTTTCCCAAAGCGTTGTCAAACTCCTTCATTGTTTCCATCCCCGGCTTATAAGCTACTTTTCCCACCTTCTGATATGCAGGGAACTGCTTAAAAATAAAATCAATCTCCGCGTTATATAATGTCTGGTTCACCATAATTCATTTTTTACAAAATTGATAAATTATCATTATATAATTGTTACATTAATAAATTATTTTCCGTTTCGGCCAAAAAACTGTAATTTTAACGATTAATTTATACTTTAATTTATGATTCTATTCTTTCGGACAGAGCTTAATAGCATTATTGCCGTAAAAACAGAAAAAGAGGTAACTGCAGAAAATATTGAAGCTCTCAGGTGGCTTTTTGGCAATGCTTGTTTGCAATCAGACAAATCTGTATCAGGTTGTTTTGTGGGCCCCCGCAGGGAGATGATTACACCTTGGAGTACCACTTCGGTTGAGATCACACAAAATATGAATATCTCCGGCATTGAGCGTATTGAGGAGTTCTTTGAAGTTTCCGGGCTGGACGCAGATTACGATAAGATGCTCCAGAGGATGTACAACGGATTGGATCAGGAGGTTTTTGATACCAAGCGGGAGCCTGAATCAATTAAACAGATTACCGATATTACCGAATACAACAGGGAAGAGGGTCTCGCCCTAAGTGATGAGGAGATTGACTATCTTGAATCTTTGAGTAAAAAGTTAAACCGGCCACTCACAGACAGTGAAGTATTCGGTTTTTCTCAAGTAAACTCCGAACATTGCCGTCACAAGATTTTCAATGGTATATTCATCATTGACGGTCAGGAGATGGAATCCAGCCTTTTTAAGCTCATAAAGAAGACATCACAACAGAATCCCAACAGAATAGTATCTGCATACAAAGATAACTGTGCATTCATAGAGGGCCCGCAGATATCTATGTTCCACCCCGAAAGCGGCGATAAACCCGACTTTTTCAAGGTTCAAAAAGAGGAGACTGTAATCTCCCTTAAGGCAGAGACACATAATTTCCCGACTACTGTCGAGCCATTCAACGGAGCAGCAACAGGCAGCGGCGGTGAGATAAGAGATAGGATTGCCGGAGGAAAGGGATCATTCCCAATTGCCGGAACTGCAGTGTATATGACATCTTATCCAAGATTCGATGTTGAGAACCGGGATTGGGAGAATACCCCGGAAAGGGAGTGGTTATATCAGACCCCACAGGATATACTTATTAAGGCATCAAACGGAGCAAGTGATTTTGGAAATAAGTTCGGACAGGCACTCATCTGTGGTTCGCTGCTCACATTTGAGCATTCCGAAAAGATGAAAGATTTTGGCTTTGACAAAGTTATAATGATGGCCGGAGGAGTTGGATATGCCAAAAAATGTTATGCAAAAAAAGATACACCTCAAACCGGAGACAAGGTGGTTCTTCTGGGCGGTGACAATTACCGGATAGGAATGGGTGGCGGTGCAGTCTCATCCGTAGCCACGGGCGAGTACGACAACTCAATAGAGTTAAATGCAATACAACGCGCCAATCCTGAGATGCAAAAGAGAGTGTACAACACGATCCGCGCTCTTGCAGAGAGTGACAGGAATTCAATAATTTCTGTGCACGACCACGGTGCAGGCGGACACCTCAACTGTCTTTCAGAGCTGGTAGAAGAGACCGGAGGAGATATAGACATAAGCCAGCTTCCTGTTGGCGACCCTACCCTGTCGGCCAAAGAGATTATCGGCAATGAATCACAGGAGCGTATGGGTCTTGCAGTTAAAGTGGCAAATGTAGAGGAGCTGCAAAAAATTGCAGAGAGAGAGAGAACACCTATGTATGTTATTGGAGAGGCCACAGGCAGAAACAACTTTACCCTGGAAAACAAGCAAACCAGAGAAAAACCTATAGATCTGGCACTTGCAGACATGTTCGGCTCTGTTCCAAAAACCATAATGGAAGACATATCTATTCAAGTAAACTGGGATCCTTTGGAATATGACACAGATGATATTGAATACTACCTGGAGCAGGTGATGCAGCTCGAATCCGTAGCTTGCAAGGATTGGCTCACAAACAAGGTGGACCGCTCAGTAAGCGGACTGATAGCAACACAGCAAACTGTGGGTGAAATTCAACTACCTCTCAATAATCTTGGTGTTACAGCAATAGGCCATAACGACAAAAAAGGAATTGCCACCTCTATCGGTCACGCTCCAATTGTAGCCATGATAGACTCTGCGGCAGGCAGCAGGATGGCAATCTCCGAAGCTCTGACAAATGTTGTCTGGACACCTATAGAGGACAATCTTAAGGGAGTTTCACTCTCTGCAAACTGGATGTGGCCTTGCAGAAATTTGGGAGAAGATGCCCGCTTGTATAAAGCAGTAAAGGCAGCAAGTGATTTTGCAATAGGACTAGGAATAAATATTCCTACCGGTAAAGACTCAATGTCTATGACCCAGAAGTATCCGGATGGTGACAAGGTTCTCTCACCGGGAACATTAATTGTCTCTGCCGTGGGTGAGAGCAAGGATATAAGAAAGATTGTAAAACCCGCATTAATAAAAGATACTGAGAGCACAATTTATTATATTCCATTTACCACTCTGAGCGAAGAGAGTTTTGCACTTGGAGGTTCTGCTTTCGCGCAGGTAACCAATCAGCTTGGGAACGAAGTTCCTGACGTAGATTACCCAGCCTATTTTGCAGATTGTTTCAACTCGGTTCAGGCGATGGTCGAAAATGGCCTTATCCTCTCCGGACACGATATCTCTGCCGGGGGTCTGGTGACCGCCCTCCTGGAGATGAACTACCCGAACAAGGAAGGTGGCATGGATCTCAATCTGGAGGCATTGAATGAAAAGGATCCGGTAAGGCTTCTGTTTTCCGAGGCTCCCGGTGTGTTGATCCAGGTTTCAGACAGCAAGCGTGGTGAATTCGAAAAAATAGCAAATGATAACAGCATCATTCTGTACAATATAGGAAAATACAGAAAAGAGAGAAAATTACATATCAGATCATATAAGCTGAATCTTAAGCTGGATATAGATTACTATCGTGATCTTTGGTTCAAAACATCATATCTCTTCGATATTAAACAGATTGGAGAGAAATTGGCAGCACAACGGTATTCAAATTATAAGAATCAACCTATAGAATTCTCATTTCCACCTGCTTTTACTGGCAAATTATCTGGTTACAACCTCCCTGCAATCAGTACCGGCAATAGACCGGTAGCCGCTATAATTCGTGAAAAGGGTTCCAATGGAGACAGAGAGATGGCATGGGCTCTCTATTTTGCCGGATTCGCCGTTAAGGATGTTCATATGACAGATCTTATAAGCGGAAGAGAGACTCTGAAAGAGGTGAGAATGGTTGTATTCGTGGGAGGCTTTTCAAATGCAGATACATTAGGTTCTGCCAAAGGGTGGGCAGGAGCATTTTTATACAACGAAAAGGCAAGACAAGCTATTGAAAAATTTTATACAAGGGAGGATACTCTTAGTCTGGGAGTTTGCAATGGCTGTCAACTTATGGCCGAACTTGGCTTTATAACTCCTCTTGACCGTAAAAAATCTCCTAAGATGAAGCACAACGACAGTCATAAGTACGAAAGCGCCTTTGTTGGCGTTGAGATAAAGAGATCTCCCTCTATAATGCTCTCTTCTCTGGCCGGTTCTAAATTGGGAATCTGGGTGGCTCACGGAGAGGGCAAGTTCTGGTTCCCGAATGATATATCTGAGTATAATGTTGCACTCAAGTTTAATTATAATGAATACCCTGCCAATCCTAACGGTTCACCCGAAGGAATTGCAGGAATATGCAGCAGTGACGGAAGGCACCTTGCAATGATGCCTCATCCGGAGAGGTGTATATATCCTCACAACTGGGCCCATTATCCTCATTCACGGAGGGAAGACGAAATCACTCCCTGGATAGAGGTCTTTATTAATGCAAAAAAATGGATCGAAAATAAATAGAGTTATTATGGCAACAAAAAAATTACCGAAAATATTTGTATTGGATACAAATGTTATACTTCACGATTTCAACGCAATTCATAACTTTCAGGAGAATGATATAGTAATCCCCATTGCTGTTCTGGAAGAGCTGGATAAGTTCAAGAAGGGTGACGATTCAATTAATTACAATGCGCGGGAATTTGTCCGTGAAATGGATAAAATCACAGACAATCAACTTTTTGACAAAGGTGTAAGCATAGGAAAAGGAAAAGGGCATTTAAAAATTGAACTCGGACATCCCTTTAGCGATCAGATGGCAGAATCATTTTTTGAGGATACTCAGGATCACAGAATCCTCGCCACAACTCAGTGGGTAAAAGACAAGAATCCAGACAGGGTTGTCGCCCTGGTGACAAAGGATGTAAACCTCAGGTTAAAGGCCAAAGCATTGCGTCTGGATGCTCAGGATTATCTGACTGACAAGATTGCCGAAGAGAGGGTGGAAAATATTAAAAAAGAGGTCATTCAACTTTCCGATATCCCCCAGAATATTATTGACAGGCTGTTTTACCAGGAGGGTGGAGTACCG
This sequence comes from Bacteroidales bacterium, assembly GCA_041663505.1. GTDB lineage: Bacteria > Bacteroidota > Bacteroidia > Bacteroidales > UBA932 > Bact-08. The sequence continues at coordinate 50,926 of JBAYMP010000008.1, forward strand.
GCCAGTGAGTTCAAATTCAAAAGCCAGCCAAGTAATCAGCTTTTTTCTATCAAGAATCCTACAGGCAATAATCCGGTACTTGCCCGATATAACGGAGCAAGCAAAAGCCTTATAGGAGTAAAAAGATGCAGGGCATACGGCATAGATCCGAGGAACGATGAACAGACATTTGCAATTGATGCATTGCTGAACCCTGATATTAAGCTGGTATCCCTCACAGGTACAGCAGGAACTGGTAAAACACTACTCGCACTTGCTGCTGCTATGGAACTGGAAGGAGAATACGACCAGATTCTTCTGGCAAGGCCTGTAATTCCTCTGAAAAACCAAGAGATGGGATTCTTGCCGGGAGATGCTAAGGAGAAGATGGGTCCCTATATGCTTCCACTTTTTGATAACCTTGCTGTAATCAAGAAGGCGTTTAAGCCAACCAGCAAAGAGGCCGTGAGAGTTGAAGAGATGTTAAAGAATGAAAAACTGCTCATTTCTGCTCTTGCGTATATCCGTGGAAGAAGTCTCTCTAACGTCTTCTTTATCATAGATGAAGCACAGAACCTTACTCCTCACGAAGTAAAAACTATAATTACAAGAGCCGGTGAAGGAACAAAATTAGTATTTACCGGTGATGTACATCAAATTGACTCCCCTTATCTGGATATTCATTCAAACGGACTTACTCACCTTGGAGAAAAACTCTACGGACAGGAGATTTTTGCTCACATAAATCTCATTAAGGGAGAGCGTAGTGAATTATCTGAACTTGCAGGAAAACTTTTGTGATTTTTTATTACATTTGCAGTCCTAAAACTATAAAACTGAAAACAAACCAAATATAATTGATAATTTATGTCAGACATTAAACGAGTTTACCTGTTCGGAGGCAAGAGTGCCGATGGAAATGGCTCAATGAAAAATCTGTTAGGCGGAAAAGGAGCCAATCTTGCAGAAATGTGCACTTTAGGGATTCCTGTCCCTGCCGGTTTCACAATTACGACCGATACTTGTGCCGAGTATTACAAAAACAAAATGCAGCTTCCTGCCGCGCTTAGGGCAGAGGTCGATGCTGCACTAGCCAAAACCGAGGCCATTATGAACATGAAGTTCGGAAACAAAGATAATCCGCTGTTGGTATCTTGCCGTTCGGGAGCAAGAAGTTCAATGCCGGGGATGATGGAGACAGTTCTTAATATTGGTCTGTGTTCAGATACAATTCCCGGACTTATCAAAAAAACTTCAAATCCTCGTTTTGTATACGATGCCTATCGCCGTCTGATTATGATGTATTCAGATGTTGTAATGGAGAAGGCTGAGGGTATAGAGCCTGAAGAGGGTAAAGGAATCCGCGTTCAGTTAGACAAGATGCTTCACGAGGTTAAGAAAGCAAAGGGTTACAAAAGTGATACAGACCTTTCTGCAGATGATTTAATAAAGCTCTGCGAAGATTTCAAGAAAAAAGTTAAGGAGGTTCTTGGCGCATCTTTTCCCGACAATGCTTACGAACAACTTATTGGCGGTATAGGCGCCGTTTTCAAATCATGGAACGGCAAGAGAGCAATATCATACAGAAGAATAGAAAACATACCTGATGAGTGGGGAACAGCAGTGACAGTTCAGGCAATGGTGTTCGGAAATATGGGAGACAACTCTGCCACAGGTGTGGCCTTCTCCCGCAACCCTGCTACCGGCGAGGCAAAATTCTACGGAGAGTGGCTAATTAATGCACAAGGAGAAGATGTTGTTGCAGGTATCCGTACTCCAAATCCTCTGAACGAGGCTACAAAAAATGATCAGAACAAACATCTTTCATCACTTCAGATTGCAATGCCTGTAGTATATAAAGAACTGGACGACATACAGAAGAATCTTGAGAAACACTTTCACGATATGCAGGATATAGAATTTACCATCCAGGATGGTAAACTTTGGATGTTGCAGTGCAGGGTTGGCAAGAGAACAGGTATGGCTGCTCTTAATATGGCGATGGATATGTTGCACGAAGGTCTTATCGATGAAAAGACAGCAGTAATGCGTTTAGCTCCTGCCCAACTGGATGAGTTGTTGCACCCTATTCTTGATCCAAAATCGGAAAAGGCTGCAACAGTTATTGCCAGAGGTCTTCCAGCTGGTCCAGGCGGTTCTGTTGGTAATATAGTATTTACAGCCGAAGCTGCCGTTGAGGCTGCTGCTGCTCATAAAAAGGTAATTCTTGTTCGCGAGGAGACCAATCCGGAAGATGTAGAGGGTATGCGTGCTGCCGACGGCCTTCTTACTGCCCGCGGAGGTATGACATCTCACGCTGCACTTGTTGCCAGAGGATGGGGTAAATGCTGTATCGTTGGATGTGATGCCATTCATATCAACCTTAAGGCAAAAACTGCTACAATAAACGGGAAAACTTACAAAGAAGGTGACGTTTTCAGTTTGAACGGAAGTAAGGGATTTGTTTACGATCAGGCAATATCTACTATGGATGCCTCAGAAAATCCTCGATTTATCGAATATATGAAAATTGTAGACAAATACAGGGTGCTTGGTGTACGCACAAACGCAGACACACCAGAAGATGCTAAGAATGCCCTCGGCTTTGGTGCAGATGGAATAGGTCTCTTTAGAATCGAGCATATGTTCTACGGCCTTAACTCTGAACAACCACTTTCAAAACTGCGTAAAATGATTCTTTCCAACACACTGGAAGAACGAGTTAAAGCTCTTGGCGAACTTGAACCATTTATCAAAGCTGCTGTAAAAGGTACAATGAAGGTTATGAACGGCAGACCAGTTACATTCCGCCTTCTTGACCCGCCTTTGCATGAATTTGTTCCCCAGGCTCCTGAAAAACAACAGGAACTTGCAAAAGAGCTTAATGTTTCTTTAGAAGATATTAAGAAACGTGGAGAATCATTGCACGAGGTCAATCCAATGATGGGTCATCGTGGTGTTCGTCTTGGTATCACCTACCCAGAGGTTAGTGAAACTCAGCTTAAAGCAATCTTTGAAGCTACAGCAGAACTTATCAAAGAAGGTTTTGAACCTCAACCAGAGATTATGATTCCTGTTACAGTCTCTGTTAAAGAGCTGGACAATCAGAAAGTAATCTGCGATAAAGTTCATGCAGATGTTGAAAAAAAGTTTGGAGTAAAGATTTCGTACCTCTACGGAACTATGATTGAAATTCCGAGAGCTGCTCTTTTGGCAGACGAGATGGCACAGACAGCTCAGTTTTTCTCGTTCGGTACAAACGACCTTACACAAATGACATATGGTTTTTCCCGTGACGATATAGGAGCTTTTATGGGTGATTATTTATCAAAGAAAATTTTGCCTGCAGATCCGTTCCAAACTCTCGACCAGTCATCGGTAGGGAAACTTATCGAAATGGGAATAAAAGGAGGTCGTAACACAAACTCCAAACTTAAGATTGGAATTTGCGGTGAACACGGAGGTGATCCTGATTCAGTAGAATTTTGTCACAGAGCCGGTATGAACTATGTTTCGTGTTCTCCTTTCCGCGTTCCTATCGCTCGTCTTGCAGCTGCCCAGGCCGCTATCAGGGAGTATAAATAGCATTCATTCCTCTTTTTTATGACTAAAGTAAGGCCGGTGAAGAATAAACTTTTTCCGGCCTTTGTTGTCTAAGCACAATAATTAAAAAACGATTCCAAAAATGAAAAAGTATTTCTCCCTATTATTTATTACATTTGTATTTTCAACAGTTTTATTGTCTCAGACAAGTGAAACAAGAGGGAAAGGTAGCACGCCGGTTCTAAAGGAGGTTTCAGGACTTGAGGTTGTCAAAAGTGTGTATCCAGATGCAGCCGCAGTTGAAAAGAGTAATGGTGTATGGTTCAATATCGTAGATGCCAACAAAAAAGTTCTTGGTTACTGCTTGTCAAGTAAGCCTTATTCAGACGGCATTATCGGATATAATAATACTACCCCTGTTATTGTAGTAACAGACAAAAATAAAATTGTCAAAAAGGTGGCAATATTGAGCAATTGGGAGACTGCTGCCTATTTGAAGAAACTTGAAAAACAAAATTATTTTAATAGCTGGAACGGATTAAAAATAAATGAAGCTTTAAAGAAAAAGGCCACAGTTGACAGTTACAGCGGAGCAACAATCACTGCAGGGGCACTTTCTAAAAATATTGAGATTATTCTTAAGAAGGCAGCGCAAAATTAAACTAACCTATGAGTAAGCTTTCAAAGACCATTTTAGGGTTGTTGATTTCAGCAGCGGCCCTTGTAATTACTTTTAGAGCTATCGATCATGAACCCACAGAAAATCTTCTTCCCGATGCAAAGGTTGTTGCAATTTTTAATAACTCGGGTTGTGTGGTTTGTCACAGTCAAAATCCCAGATTGCCTTTTTACTCAGAGTTGCCCCTGCTCGGCGGAAAAATAAAAAGAGATGCTGCAAATGCGCTTAAAAACATAGATCTGGAGCCCTCTTTCGAAGCTATAAAGACGGGGGAAATTGTAGACACCGGAGTGTTGAAAAGAGTGGAGAGTGTTCTGTCGGACCATTCGATGCCACCCTTCTCCTACACCATACTGAGGCCGGGGTCGGCGATAAGTTCTAAGGAGAGAGAAATATTAAACGAGTGGTTAAAGAGTCACAGATCTGTTAATTAAAGGCTTAATTGCCCTTGAATAGATGCCCATACAGTAAGCGAGTGTCATTCCGTAGTTTGTCACCGGCAATCCGGCTGTCAATGCAGGTTTAAGTCTTGAGAAAAGCTGACGGTTGGTGATCATGCAACCTCCACACTGAATAACAATTGAATAATCTTTGATCTTGCGTGGAATCTCATCGAGTCCTGCAACAACATCCCATTCCAGTTTTTTTCCAGTTTTTTTCTGCAATAGCATTGGAATTTTTACCCTCCCAATATCTTCACACGAGCTGTGGTGGGAACAAGACTCCAGAATCAATACTCTGTCTCCATCTTTCAGGTTATCTATCTTTGGGGTTCCATTAAGATAGTGTTCAAAAAATCCTTTACTTCTGGCCAGAAGAGGACTGAACCCGGTGAGAGGAATATCATTCGGAACAATTTTTGAAACCTTATCAAATGCCTGGCTATCTGTAACTACAAGTTTGGGTTTTGTGGAACACTTGCTTAAATATTGTCCGAGGGCTTCCGGTTGAAGGACAACTGAGACCCCCCCCCTATCCAGAATATCCCTGATTGCATTTACCTGCGGAAGAATAAGTCTCCCCTCGGGAGCTTCACTATCTACCGGACAAACCAATAACACAAGATCGTTTGTCTGCATCAATCCTTCGAAAAGCCCCAATCCGCTGTTGAATGAAGTTTGCAGACCCTTTACAATTAATGAAGTTAACATCTCCACGGCCTCCTTCTGCCTATCTTCACCCAACATATTGCAGGAGAATTCAACCACATCAATTCCATATTTCTCTGTAATTTCAAGAGCAAGTTTACTGTCAAGTGGAATAATATCAGATTGATTATGTACCAGGATAAGAGGAATATCCTCCTCTTTAAACTGTCTGATAAGTTCCTTTTCGTATCTGTCCAACTGGTTGTTGGTAAAAAGCAAAATTGCAATATCAATCTGATTAATAATTTGTTTACTTCTTTTTACTCTTTGATCGCCCAGTTCTCCGGAGTCGTCAATTCCAGCGGTATCAATAATTACAACCGGCCCAATTCCAAAAATTTCCATACGTTTACGAACAGGGTCAGTTGTTGTACCCGGAATGTCGGACACAATTGCAACATCCTGTCCTGTTATTGTATTGATAAGTGAACTTTTTCCGGTATTTCTCTTTCCGAAGACGCCAATATACTTCACTTTGCTCATAAATTTTCAGTATTATTAAGAATTCAAAGGTAATTATTTAAAAAATATGAATCCTTATATTTTAACATGAGTTCGATATAAGATTAGAACAGGAGTAGTTGTTTATCAGGTTGGGTTTCAACGTGCAACGCTCATCAGTGAACTTTTCATGTTGTTCTTTAATTTGGTTATCAGTTGTATCTCATTGACAAACAGGTGGTCAAAAAAATAACCATGGGAAGAAGTACCTCTGTGATTGATATAGAAGTGCTTGAAACACTTGTATCCACTCAGTCTGCATCATTAATCCGGTTTGGTTTGTTCCTTTGCCTGCAATGGGTATCAGCAGGCAAAACATTTGTTTGTAATGTGTCATCGGTGAGCATAGCATAAATGTTTAGTATTTACGCTATCCACCAAATAATCAGTGGATTATATTCACAAAAATATCTATCCCTTATATCGAACTCACGTTTAATAATGTAGATTACGACTCCTCTCCTTCTGGCAGCTCGTCCTCATGGAACTCTAAGTTATTCAGCTCAATCATCTGCTCAAAATCATCGTAATTGTCGGAAAACTGGTCGGGATTCTTACCCTTTTCGGCAACTAA